>JAVBOZ010000145.1:0-39353 GCA_031549985.1 Oscillospiraceae bacterium
TAAGGCAGGCGACAGGGCGCAGGCCAGCCATACCGGTGCTCTTTGCCAGCTCACCGCCCAGATGGCGCGTTGCCAGCACCATGGAACAGCAGCGGGGGCCAAGGGCGTCCGGCGTGATGCCGTCGTTGCCCAGGCCGACTACCAACACCGCGCCTTCTGTCGGCAGCAGGCCGCGCAATTCACGCACTGCGCATTCCAGACCCTCGCCATAGATATCGGCCGAATCACCAAAGGGAGGCACTTCGATGGTGATATAGCGGCCTTCCGGCTTGCCGATGGCCCGTGCCCCGGCCCGGCTGCTGACATTTACCCGCGTTACGCGGATGTCCCCCTGCCGTTCCTCGCTGCACTCGATGCCCTCGCTCTGCTCCGCAAGGGGCTCGCGGCACTCCAGCGCCAAATCACTGCGAAAATTCACCCGGTTCTCTCCCCTCCATCGTGCGCAAAGATGTTTATAGTATGTGCCAAAGCAGCGTATGCATGCGGAAAGATTTGCTTTTCCGAATGCCCTGTGTTATAGTAATGACGAACAATAGAAGAAAAGAGGGCTTCGTGATGGCGATTCAGGTGCGCCTTGACCCCGCAAAAACCTATCAGCACATGGAGGGCTTCGGTGCCAGCGGCGCCTGGTGGGCACAGGTGGTCGGCGGCTGGGAAGGCAATCCCGTGCGCGAGGAGATCGCCCGGCTCCTCTTCAGCAAGAAAGACGGGATCGGCCTGATGACCTATCGATACAACCTTGGCGGCGGTTCAAAGCGCTCCGGCAAGGGTCAATTCCCGAATCCGGAGCGGCGCGCGGATGCCTTTGACGACGGCGAGACCGGCTACGACTGGAACCGTGACAGCGAAGCCGTCTTAATGCTGCGCGAAGCGGTGCGGCAGGGGGCCGAGGAGGTCGTGTTCTTCGTCAATTCGCCGCCGGAACGCTGGACGGTCACCGGCAGGACGCAGGACAAGTTTCCTTTTAGCCCCAACTTACGCAAAGACTGCGAAGCCGACTTCACCCGCTATGTGCTCGACGTCACGGAGCACTTTCTCGCCGAAGGCCTGCCGGTCAAGTTCATTTCGCCCATCAACGAACCCATGGGTCTTTGGATCGGGAAGAGCGGACAGGAGGGCTGCTTTTATCGCCCCTCCGGCATGCGTCGCCTGCTGCGGCGTTTTGCCGATGAAATGGAAAGACGCCCGGCGCTGAAAGATGTCAAGCTTTCAGGCACGGAAAACAACGACCTGCGCATGATGAACAAGACCTATACCCGCGCGCTGATGAAAGACCCCGCCATCCGCGCCCGCGTTGACGGCGTCGATGTGCACGGTTATTGCTTCCCGCCGCTGCGATTCCTCAAGGACGTAAAGCGGCGGTTCCGCAAATATATGGACCGCCGTTACCCCGGCGTACCACTGCGCATGACCGAATGGACCGAGATGCGGGGCGGTCGCGACTGTGGCATGACCTCAGCCCTGGTGCAGGCGGGCACGATGTACGAAGACCTTTCCGTCCTCAATGTGATATCATGGCAGCACTGGATCGCGGTGTCGCAATACGATTTTTGTGACGGCCTGATTTACATCGACGCAGACGCGCAGACCTATAGCATCCCCAAACGCTATTACGCTTTTGGAAACTTTTCAAAGTTTATTCCCCGGGGCGCGCTGCGGGTGAGCGTCGAGACGCCCGGCGCACCGGCATGCCTGCAAAGCCTTGCCTTCACGGCGGAAGACAAAACTACCTACATATTCATCAACCACGGTCAGATGCCTCTGGAGCTTGCCCTGCCGGGGCAAACCGAAGAAGCGGAAATGTTTGTGACCTCGGAGGACAGGAGTCTGGAATCGGAGCAAATAAAGACAGGCGCCTTCACCCTGCCGGGCAAAAGCGTCTGCACAGTGATCATATAAAAACCAATTCAATTATTAGTAGAATTTTTCTCTCAACACACGATATTTACTTATCCTCTCAGATGCGGTAAAATTAGCTTGCAGCTGCAAACACTGCATTGGCTACAGTGCCCGCTCATACACGATCCATTGCCCCTTTTTCCCTTTGCGCTCCACCGCGCCGATACCCGCCATCACCCGCAGCGCTGTCTGCGCAACCTCCAAGCGGATGCCCGCAGCCTTGCGCAAATCGGAGGTTGTGAAAGTCTCCGGCAGCGCGGCGGGCAGCAGCGCTGCGTAATCCCCCGGCCAGGCAAGGTCAACGGTTTCGACGGCGCTTTCGTTCAGCGGATGCAGCGGCATCAAGTCGATGCGCGTATAGCCCTTGCGATTTTTTTCATTAACGCGCCGCTGTTCGGCGACATCGAGCAGGAGCAGGCGCAGGCTAAAATTCGGGTTCTTTAAGAATGGCTGGATGCGGTAAATCTCGGGGAAGGCGTCCCACACGGTTCCCCTGCGGGGGGAACGGCGTTGTCGCAGGACTTCCCCGGTTTCGGCGTCCAGCCATTGCAATTGCTTGGTTCGGGCGATGGGGTAAACGACCGTGACGGGGCATTCCGGCAAAAATGCCTCCAATTTACCGCGCAAAAGATGAAAATGCTGCGTCTGCACCTCAATGATACCCATTTCAGCGCAGATATCGGCAACATATTTTCCCAGTGGAATCTCATGCCGGGTCATATCCGGCTCACAGAACAGCTTGACCGCCGCGTGGAGCGAACGCTCCGCCAGTACCCCAATATTGCTTGACATCAGGCGTCGCCTCACTCATAAAGCGGGTATTGCGCACACATGGCGTTGACGCGTGCGCGGATTTCGTCGGCCTTCTCCTCGAACTGTGTAGCCGTAAGATAGATCGCCTCCGCGATTTCTGCCATCTCCTGTTTACCGAACCCGCGCGACGTGACGGCGGGGGTGCCGATGCGGATTCCGCTTGTGACGAAGGGCTTCTGCGGGTCATTGGGGATGCTGTTTTTGTTGACGGTGATATAGACCTCATCCAGACGATGTTCCAACTCCTTGCCGGTGATCCCAAGAGAACGCAGGTCAAGCAGCATCAGGTGGTTATCCGTCCCCCCGGAAACCAGCGAGACGCCGCGCCGCAGCAGGCCGTCCGCCAGAGCGCGGGCGTTCTTGACCACCTGCGCCTGATACGCGCGGAATTCCGGCCGCAGCGCCTCGCCGAAACAGACCGCCTTGGCCGCGATGATGTGCATCAGCGGGCCACCCTGGTTGCCCGGGAAAATCGCCTTGTCGACGACCTGCGCCATCTCCGCGCTGCAGAGGATCAGCCCGCCCCGCGGCCCGCGCAGGGTTTTATGCGTGGTGGAGGTCACAACGTCGGCATAAGGGATCGGCGACGGGTGCTCGCCCGCCGCCACAAGCCCGGCGATGTGCGCCATATCAACCATCAGCTTTGCGCCGACGCTTCTGGATACAGCAGCCATGCGCTCGAAATCAATCACGCGCGGGTAGGCGGAGGCTCCGGCGACGATCAGCTTGGGCTGGGCCTCGTGCGCGGTCTTTTCCAGCGCGTCATAGTCCAAAAATCCGTTTTCATCCACGCCATAGGGCACAAAATTATACAGCTTGCCGCTCATGTTGACCGGCGAACCGTGGCTGAGGTGCCCTCCATGGGCGAGGTTCATTCCCAGCACCGTATCGCCTGGGCTGAGCAGGGCGGAATAGACCGCCATATTGGCCTGCGCGCCGGAGTGCGCTTGCACATTGGCGTGCTCCGCACCGAACAATTTCTTTGCCCGGTCGATGGCGACTCTCTCGGCCTCGTCGACGCATTCGCAGCCGCCGTAATACCGCTTGCCAGGGTATCCTTCGGCATATTTATTGGTCAGCACCGTGCCCATGGCGGCAATCACCGCTGGCGAAACCAGGTTTTCCGAAGCGATCAGTTCAATATTGCGCCGCTGCCGCCGCAGTTCCTTTTCCAGCGCCGCACCGACTTCCGGGTCGCGCTGCGCCACAAATCCGATGCTGTCCATCAAATCGCTATACATTCACTTGCCTCCTGTAATTCATTTTTCCAGTCTATTTTAACACAACGCGGCGCGAAGGTCAATCATGCTTTTCCATTATTGCAAACGCCGCGCCGCGCGAAAATTCTCGCGGGGCGCGGCGCTCTTCTTGTTCCGTTGTTATTGCGAAGCCTTCAGGTAATCCTCGATTCCGTCCACCGTCGCCTGCGCCAGCAGGTTTTGGTAAGAATCCTTTTGCAGCACCTTGCATTCGGTCAGGTTTGAACCAAACCCATATTCGATCAGCACCGAGGGGCATTCCTCCACCCGGGTGACAAAGAAGGGGTAAAACTTGGTTGTGCGGTCGACTTCGGCACGCAGGCTGGAAGCGTTACTGTAATTGCTGTTAGTATATATCTCTTCTTTATAAGTCGACACGATTCGCTTATGAATGGCGTCGGCCAAGGGGTAGGAATAGGGGCGGTAATAGAACGCGGCGCTGCCCATGACGGAGGATTTGTTATAGGAATCACAGTGGATGCTGACGAAAAGGTCGGGGTTGACCTCGCGCTGCATCGCCGTGCGCTGCGCCAACGTGACGGCCTTATCCTCGGTGCGGGTCATATAGACACTCGCGCCTTCCTCTTCCAATATGCTCTTGACCTTCTTGGCCAAAATCAGGTTGATTTGCTTCTCGTATTTCAGCGTCGAATGCGAAGCCGCCAGGTCAGAGCCCACCTCGCTGCCACCATGGCCGGGGTCAAGCAGAATCACAGCGCCGTCAAGGCTCTGCGGCGGTTTCGGGCGGATGCGGATCACCAGTTGGTTGCCCTCATAGATCGCCTGATACCCATAGAACTTTGCCGTCCGGTCGAAATCCAGCTTGAGCGTCACAGTGTCGTAGGTGCTGCTGCGATCCCAGGTTGCGCTCCGAATCAGGTCGGAGCCACCGATGGTCAACCCGTCATTATAACTCTTCGTGTGATAAAACACGATTTCAAGCCCTGTGGCGGTATACTTGCTCACGCCGTATTTATAGCCGTTGCTGGCGACATAGGACTGCCCCGTCAGGTCAACGTTGAAGGGAACCTTCCAGGTCACGTTAAAGCGCAGCTCCAGCGTACCGTCGTCCATCGAAGAGGTTGCCCGCAGCTCGTTGAGGGGGAGGTTATACCCGCTTTCGATGATCTTGAGGTCTTCTTTTTCCACCCGTTTTCCCGATTTCAGATGATAGAACTTTGTTCCGTCATAGGTGTCTGATCCTGTGATATAATCGAAGCTACCTTTGAGCAGCGGCGAAGAGCGCGGGATGGATTTTTCGTCCAAAACGGAGGTGGAACGCGAATTGGCGTAGTCCGCCGTGATCTCTACCATGCGGGATTTTCCGCTTACGCCCGCGTATTCATAGGGTGTCAGCAACTTCTTTGAGGGAGCCGCAGTGGTTGGCGTAGAGGTACCGGTGCTGGCTCGCGTCGACGTCTTTGTCTGCGTACTTGTATTCGTTTCGCTCTTTGTTCCGCTACCAGTACTCGTACCCGTATTTGTACCAGTATTTGTGCCCGTATTTGTACCCGTATTCGTACCGGTTCCAGTGTTCGTGCCGGTATCCGTAAATGTCCCGGTCTTTGTTCCGGTGCTGGTGCCCGTACTGGTCTTGCTCTGCGTGCTTGTGGAAGTCCTGGTGCTCGTGGTTGGCTTGGTTGTCGTCTCCGGCGCGGGCGGTTCGGGGGGCTCTTCTTTGGGCAGCAGAACCACTTTCGCGCCGGTGCCGGTGTCTTTGAGTCCCTGATAGCTGGCGGTAACGCTCACATAGCCCAAGTTTTTGCGTTTTGTGCCGGATTCCGGCAGGCGGAACGTGCCTTCATAGGTGATGAAAAGATCCTCCGCCTGGGCGGAACCTTCTCCTTCATCCTCTTCCCCGGCACCGCCGGGGCGCAGGGTGATGGTGTCGCCCGCCAAAGTCGCCTTGACGCTCGCGCCGCGCCGCGCAACCGCCGTGACAACAAATTCAACGCCGCCGGTGGTCTCGACCAACGAATTAGGGCGCACCTTTTCAAGGACCTTGCGCTCATAGGTAACATCCACTTGAAATTTTTCGCCCTGATGCTCAAACACGAAGGTATTGTTCCCGGCTTGCAGCAGGTAGTCAACCGAAAAGTCGCCGCTCTCGTTGCGCGCCATCTCTTTGCCGTTGCAGAGCAAGGGGTAAAGCGGGCTGCTGCTGCCCGTAAAGTTGATCTCCGGCTGCCCGGTGCGCAGACTCTGCCGCGCCTGCAGTGTCTTGAAAGGTCTTTGCATGCGCAGTGGGCGCGTCAATACGCTGAGATCCAGCTCATCTTTATAGAAAAGCCGCAAAAGGGCCGCCGCCTGCTCGTCAGACAGCGTACGTTCCGCTGCGGCGAAGGCAAGGCCATATCCCTTCAGTCTGTCGAGCGCCGCGAATAGCGAAGTCGCCTCCCGCAGGCTACCCTGACCCAATGCGCTGCCCATTTCGACCAGCGCGGTGATCGGCGTCTCCTTTTCAGAAGGAAGTAATTCTTTCCAGGCGGTCAGCGGTTCCGCCGCGCCGTTGCGTGTGCGAACCAGTAGTTCCGCTCTCGGGGTGATCCCAACCAGCGCCAGCAACGCTTCGCGGTAAGCAATCGGCTCCGCCTGCTCGCCACTCACCTCAAAAAGGATAGGCAGTTCCAGACCGGCCTGTTCCAGTGCGGCAGACAGCGCCGTCACAAAGCTTTGCAGCGTCTCCCCTTCCGGGTCGGCGGCAAAATCTTCTTTGACCACAATGGCGTCGAAAGAGGCAAGCGAGATCAGTCCGTTGAGACCGCGTTCAAAGGCCGCGATCGCTTCCGGATTGGGTGCGATGGTGCCAAGGCTATTTGATGCCTTTACGCAGGCGGGTGAAATCGCCAACGTACGGTAAATATTTTTATCGCCCAAAGGTGCCAGCACCGCATGTGCCTGCTCCAGTTCCTCCGCGGCAAAATCGGTGAAACCTGGATCAATAATCAAAGAACGGAACCCCATCGCGACGGCGGCCTCCGCCTGCTCCGGCGTCGGGGCGACGAGCAGGGCGCTCTTGCGCGTCAGTTCGCGGGGCTGGGGTGCCCAGCCGGCGGCTGCGGGGGAAAGCGCAGGTATCGTCTGCGTCTGCTCAATCTGCGTGTTCGTTTTCGTTTGGGTGCTGATGGGCGGAGGGGAGTCCAGGGAAAACGTCTTCATTGCCCAAATGGCAGCGACTATCCCGGTTGCGACAACCACCAGGCTGAGGGCCAAAATCAGCCCGCCCCTGCGTTTCTTCATCGTTTGACACTCCTTTATGCGTTTCGCTGCTCGCTTCTATTTTCAACTTCTCCGGTACTCTTACACACTGAATTATAGCACAATAGCGCGAAATAAGGCAAGCGTTTTGAAGCGCAAAAGCTGCATTTTGGCTAACTTGAGCGCTTATTTCGAATCATTCAATAAAATTTGTAAGTGTTGGCGGTTCTGTTTGGAAACTTTTTCCATGTTATCGCCAAGAATCCCTTCGTAGGAGTAAATTGCGAAACCGCTATAGCGTGGCAGCGCACGAATGAGTTCCAACTGCCGGGCGAGAATTTCGCCAGAATTTACCCATTCGTCCCTGCCGGTTCCGGCGTATTCGTCGGTTTCACCGCATTTATAGGCAGCCAGACCAAACAGCAGCCGCACCGCCGTATCCGACTCCTCCGCCAGGGTGGCCCAGCGCCGGGCCAGCGCGTCAAAGGGGTATTTGGAATGCTCAAAACCAAAATACACCTGCGGCAAAATCCAATCGGCATAACCCGGTTCGCGCATCCAGCGCTCCACGTCGGCAAACATCTCGTCGCGGTCTTTGTCGATGTTCGCCGAAGGACTGACGCTAAAAACCGCCTCCGGCTTGGCACGCTTCGTCTCGCGATATAGCCCGGCCACGAACTGGCTGACCAACTCGCGCCGCCAGTCGCCCAACGCCAGCTCGCCGCCTGCCGCGCGGTATTTTGCAAATTGGTCCGCGTCGAAAGCTGCGTCGGTTGTCGGGTAAAAATAATCGTCAATGTGAATCCCCACCAGATCAGGGTAATTTTCCAGCAGCTCACGCGCACCGGCGTAGCAGAGGGCATGCGTCTCCGGCACAGCGGGGTTCCAATAAAGCCCGCCCGCCGCCTCGCGTACCCAGCCGTCTTTGGCTAGCATATGCTTTCGTGCCGGGTTTTGCTCCGCCAGCGCGGCCGGATCCGTCGTTCTGGCGATGCGGAAAGGGTTGATCCAGGCGTGAATTTGCAGGTCCTCTTCCCGGCCCAGCTCCAACAAAACCGCAAGCGGGTCGTAGCCGGGGTCTTTGCCCTGCGCGCCCGCCAAAACGGCGGACCACGGAAACAGTGTTGAGGGGTAAAAGGCGTCACAGTGGGAGCGCACATGCACAAATACCACGCGCAGCCCGAAGTCCTTAATGCGCGAAAACACCTCCGCGTAGCGTGCGCGAAACTCTGCCTCTGTGGTGCCCTTCGGCTGAGCAAGCTCGTAATAGCTCAACCAGATCGCGCGGATCTCGTCCGGCGGCGGAGGGGAAGGCTGCGCGCTTTTTCCCGGCTGCGACGGGGTCACAGGAATCCGGGACTGGCACGCCGCGCAAAGAAAAAGCAAAAGCACCGCCAAAAGCAGTGCAGTGATTCGTTTCATAGCTATTTCCACCTATTATACTAATCCCACGTACGCACCGCAACATCTGCCAGAGCGCACATTTCAGCCCAATTCTGCCCAGAAGCGGCTTCCCAGACCGCGCAGGCCGTCATGCCCGCCGCGCGGATGCCCAGCAGCCCATCGGCAATGTCTTCAAAGGCGACGCAGGCCACAGGTTCCACGCCCAGCCGCTCCGCCGCCAGCAAATAGATATCCGGATAACACTTGCCACGCGCCACCTCGTCCGTCGAAGCCACCGCGCCGAACCAATCATAGATGCCGTTGCTCTCCAGCACTACGCGGATAAAACTCCGCGTAAGGCTCGTGGCGACACCCAGGCGCACTCCGTTCGTCCGCAGACGCTCCAAAAGTGCGCGCGCGCCCGGCTTGAGCCGCACGTCCTGCTGATAATGTTGATAGCTCAGCGCATTCCATTCGGCCATGACGGCCTCCGGCGTCTCGCGCAGCGCAAAACGGTTGACGGTGTATTCCGCCGTCTCGCGGAAGGTCATGGAGATAATATCGGCAATATAATCCGCAGGCAAGGGCAAGCCGCGCCGGGCAAAGAACTCCTCGTCCACCTTATGCCAGACCCACATGGAGTCCAGCAGTGTTCCATCCAGATCAAAGATTGCCGCCCGGTGCGGCGGAAAGAGTTCCATCAGCATTGCTCTGCCTCCCACGCATAGTTTACGTAAGATAGCATACCACGCCGCACCGGTTTTTTAATTCCAATTCAGAAAGAAGAGTCGTCTTCCAGCCGGTATTTCTCCCTGGTTGCCATGCCGCCGCGAATATGCCGTTCGGACTTATTGATATCCAGCACCGCCCGCACCTGGCTATAAAGCTGCGGATGCAGCCGCCGCAACCGCTCGCTGACATCCATATGTACGGTCGATTTGCTCACCCCAAACCGCTTCGCCGCCGCGCGAACGGTGGCCTGATTCTCCACTATGTAAGAACCAAGTTCAATGGCCCGTTCTTCCACAATGCCTTTCACCCGCATTCCCTCCATATCTCTCGTGTAATGCGTTCTGCTGATGTCATTCCTATGGGATTTTCGTTGGTTTTATGCGTGGCGTTTGGCAACAGCGCAATATCGGCGCGGCATATTTCTCCGCTTTCAAGCATAAATCTTGGACAAAGCCTTTCGAAAGGTGTGTGCGCCTATGCAAGAGACCCTATGCAGATATACTTACACCACTGAAGAGCAGACTGCGGCGGAAGACGCCGTCCGCGCGCAATTCGGCCCCATCAGCCACGTGTTGCGCGAGGTGATCTCGCCGGAACTGCGCGCCGACCTCTGCGTGGTCGCCCCGCGTGAGGGCCGCCCATGGCAAACGGTCGTCACGTTGGGGATGGGGGCGTTCCCGATGCGCCTGCCACCGGAACTCAGCGGGCAACGCCTGGAGCGGGCGGAGCTGGCAATAATGCTGCCGCCTGATTGGGATCTTTCCGGACGTGACGAATGCTGGTACTGGCCGCTGCGCTGGCTGAAGCTACTGGCGCGGCTCCCTGCCGAAGAAAGCTCGTGGCTGGGCTGGGGGCATACCATTCCCAACGGTGAACCTTTTGCCGAAAACACGGATTTCAGCGCGATCCTGCTGTTGGACGCGGAAAACACCCCGCAGGCGGAGCCTCGGGTATATTCCCTGCCGGGCGGGAACAGTTTGCGCTTTTACCGGCTCTTCCCCCTCTATGAGGAAGAGCTGGAATTCAAGCTCCGCAACGGCACGGACGCGTTGCTGGGCCTCTTTACGCAAGGGGTTCCCCTGCCGCTTGATTTGGCGCGGCCGAGCGCCTGCCCCTTTGCCCGAGCGCAGGACGTCAAGCGGTTCTGGATCGAAAAACACCGGCTGCGCCCCCTGCTGCCGGATTGGGATGAACCCGGCGGCTGCCTTGCCACTGACCGCATATTGGTTGACGGAGCTCGGGTGGGCTACTGCTACCGCGAGGCCCCCTGTGGGGATTGGGACAGCGGCTGGCGCTTCACTGCGGGCGACGAGAGCGACGCGTATATGGATGCCCCGGCGCATTCGGGCGTATATAGCCTGAACATCCTGGCCAACTACGACCCTGATATTCTGCCGCTGCTGCGTACGCCCGCGCCCTGCGCCTTCGCCAGAGGCCAACAAGGCTTCGCGCCGCTGAAAAATTTGACGGGGCGATGAACCCGGCATCCGGAGCCGATTATGATTGACAAACACCGACTGAGCAGATAGAATAGGGGGTGGACAAGCACAATTATGCTGACATAAGGAGATCACCATTGCGTAACAAAAAAGAGACGGGTTCCACGCTTCTGCTCCTGTTTACTTCGCTGCTCTGGGGCTTTGCCTTCGTACCGCAGGTCAAGGTGATGGCCCACATGGGGAGCTTCACCTTCGGCGGCGCGCGTTTTGCGATGGGCGCGCTCTCGCTGCTGCCTGTGATATTCTTTTTGGAGCGCCGTTCCGGCGGGCGCAAACAGACCAGGCAGACATTGCTCTACGGGGTTGCGGGCGGCTCAGTACTCTTTGCGGCCAGTTCGCTCCAACAATTCGGCATCCAGTTCACCAACTCCGCCGGGAAATCGGGCTTTATTACGGGGCTGTATATCATACTGGTTCCGATTTTCGGCATCTTCTTAAAACACACGCCGCCCTGGCTGACCTGGCTGGGTGCGCTTTCCGCATGCGCGGGCCTTTATTTTCTCTGCGCCCCCAATGGTTTCGGAAGCGTCGGGCTGGGCGATGTGCTTTTGCTGGTGGGCGCGGGCTGCTGGGCCGTGCACATCCATTTGGTCGACCATCTGGCAAACCGGGTACAGCCGATCCGTTTTTCCGCCATGCAATTTTCCGTATGCGCCGCACTGAGCACTGCGGCGGCGTTTTTGTTTGAAGACCCTCAGCTTTCCGGCATCCGCGCCGGGATACTGCCCCTGCTCTACGGCGGGTTTGTCTCCGTCGGCATCGCTTTCACCCTGCAAATTGTGGGCCAGCGGCATGTGGAACCAGCCAGAGCGGCAATCATTTTTTCGCTGGAATCCCTCTTCGCCGCCCTGTGCGGCGCGCTGTTTTTGCGCGAAGCGATGGGCTGGAAAGGCTGGCTGGGCGGCGGACTGATGCTATTGGGCATCGTGCTGGCCCAGGTCGCGCCACGCGTCTGCGGCGCGACCGGCCAAAAGACACTGCCTGCTGCTGAAGAGTTGGCATAGTAAACAAAAATATCCTTGGTTTCTCTATAGACATTTGCCGCTTTGTGTGCTAAACTGTATGTGGTGTATTCAGTTTTTGAAAGAAGGGTTTTTGTATGCGAATAAAAAAGGCGATCAGTCTGGCCCTGGCGTTCATGCTGATGGTGACCTGCGTGGCCGTCGGCCTGAGCGCGCCGGCGACGGCGGCGACCAGGGAGCTGAAGTTCCGCGCGGATGGCACTTTCAAGATTTTGCAGATAGCCGACATGCAAAAGGGCAATACGCTTGATACCGACGTCAAGCAGATGATTCAGGCGATGCTCCGCAAGCACCAGCCCGATCTTGTCGCGCTGACCGGGGATAACGTTGCCGGACTTTTGGGCGGAGGCGGCTCGGGCGTGAATGCGACGACCGCCATTGGCCAGTTTATGAACATTTTCCAGCTGTATGATGTTCCGGTCGCCGCCGTTTTCGGCAACCATGACTACGAAGTTGACGGCATGTTTGCGGGTTCGCAGGCAAAATCGAAGCAAATACCGGTTTACCAAACATACGCGAATTGCCTGATGGTCGACAAGGACTCCACGTACACCGGCACAATCAACAACAGCGTAGGGAATTATAACTTGCTGATCAAAAGCAGCAAAGACGCCAACAAGGTCGCGTATAATCTTTGGTTCTTTGATTCCGGTGAATCGAATTCCACCACATATGACGGTGTCAAAGCCGATGTTGTGAACTGGTATAAGTGGAAATCCAACCAACTCAAGCAACAGAACGGCGGCCAATTGGTTCCTTCGGTTGTCTTTCAGCACATCGTTGTTACGGAGATCACTGACGCCCTTGCTCAATATGGCGGTTGGGGAGGGTACCCGAATACTACCTATAACTTTTTCGGCGAAAAGCCCTGCCCGCCAAGTTCTTCGAAGAATTACGGCGAATTTTCAGCCCTTGTGGCCCAGGGTGACGTAAAGGCCATGTTCTTTGGGCACGACCATAAAAACAACTTCAACCTCACCTGGCAGGGCATCCAACTGGTCGGCACCGCAGGCATCGGCACCGGCGGTTATACTCCGCCCAACCGCGGATGCCGCATCATCACACTGCATGAGGATAACCCCAACCAGATCGACCTTACGACGGAATTCATCAACAGCCAAGGAACCATGCCGGCCGTCGAAACCGCGCACAGCTTTGGGGGCTGGCAGGTTCGCACACCTGCCTCCTGCACCGCCGCGAATCTCGAGTTCCGCAAGTGCGCCAACGATTACTTTGAAGAGACCCGCTCGACAACTGCCGCACTCGGCCACAACTGGGGGAACTGGCAAGTAGTCACGCCTGCCACGGAGGACGCCGAGGGGGTTGAAAGACGCGTCTGCGGCCGCGACCCCAGCCATTTCGAGACGCGAGCTATTCCCAAACTGCCGCATACGCATAATTTTGTCCCTGTGGTCACAGCCCCGACCTGCACGACGGAAGGGTACACAACCTATACCTGCGCCAAAGAAGGCGCCAGCTATGTTACTGATTATACATTGGCCCTCGGTCATGAATGGGGCAATTGGATTGTGACCACACAACCCACGGAAGATGCCGAAGGCGTTGAGACCAGCACCTGCGGCCGGAATCCGCTCCACACCCAGACCAGATCGATCGCCAAGCTGCCGCATACGCACGTCTGGGGGAACTGGAACGTCACAACGCCAGCGACGGAGGAAACCGAGGGCGTTGAGACCCGCATCTGTGACAAGGACGCCAGCCATGTGGAGACCAGGGCGCTGGCGAAGCTGCCCCATACCCACGTCTACAGTATCGTCGTGACAACGCCGCCCACTTGCACTGTGCGCGGGTACACAACACATACCTGCGTTAAGGGCGACACCTCCTATGTTGACACATATGTAGACGCGCTGGGCCACAGTTGGGATGAATGGGTGACCGTTACCCCTGCTACCGAAGAAACCGAAGGCGTTCAGACCTGCGTCTGTAAACGGAATGCCAATCACACCGACGTCAGAAGCATTCCGAAGCTGACGCATGTTCATAGCTACACCAGCAGCGTTACCCTCCCCACCTGCACTGCGCAGGGTTATACCACTCACACCTGCACCAAGGGCGATCACACCTATACCGATAACCCCGTCAACGCACTCGGTCACGATTGGGGCGCGTGGTCGCTCACGACACCCGCAACAGCGGAGCACGACGGCATTGAAACCTGCGTCTGTAATCGGAACGCCAGCCACGCCAAGACCCGTTATCACGAACATGACTTCATCGGTGTAGCCACGCCGCCCACCTGCACACAGTGGGGTTTCACAACCTATACCTGCGCTGCTGACAACATCACCATGGTTGCGGATTATCTTGATTCTTTGGGCCATGATTGGGGTGGCTGGCAGGTTACTACGCCCGCCACAACGGCTGCCGAAGGCGTTGAAACAAACATTTGCAACCGAAATCACGAACACGTTGAAACACGCCCGATCCCCAAACTGCCGGCCACGCAAAGCGATGTCACGCTGGAAAACGTTGACGCCAGCGTAATCGTTGACGAGAACCTCCATTATATTTACGGCATTCCTGCCGGCGTAACCGCAACCACGATGCTTGGCGAAAACAGCCCCTACCTTCGCGCCACCAATGGCGGTATCATCGTCCCGGTGACAACCAATGCCCTAATAGGAACAGGATTCCAGATCCGCTTGGTTGATAACAAATTGCCCATTGGCCATCCGCAAAAAGAACGCAGTTATTACTTCGTCGTCTTTGGCGACGGGAATGGCGACGGCAAGGTCGACCTGGAGGATGTAAGGCGCTGCGAATCGATGTTTGGCACCGCCCCCACAACCATGTCCCCCGCCATCTTCGCCCTTAGTTTCCTCAGTTCCAGCTATCTGGCGGAGCCAACCGTTGCAACGCGCAATGCCATCCAAAGCGCATGGTCCAACGGCGGCAGCCTTCCCTATGCAAGCTATGCGGCCCAGCGCGCCAGCGTCGTAGCCGCATGGTTCAAACTGCACCCAGATCAGCTTGAATAGCAACAGCACCACAATAAAGCTGAGGCCTGCGGATATTCGTTTTAGAATATCCGCAGGCCGTTTTTATTGACGCCAAGATATATTCTGGGACTGCGAGCGTGGTCAATATTCCATCTTGTCGCGGAATTCCTTCCACTTGGTTGAAACGCTTGTCTTGAACTCCTCCCAGGCGGATTCGCCACGCGCATATGAGACAAGCCCGGCGGCGACGGTCTTCTCGCGGAACTCTTGCCCGGGCGAAAGCGCTGTCATGCTCACCAGATGCACGACGGCGGCATCACCGGAGCGCAGCTGCTGGAACGCGTCCGCGCTGAGCGGATTTGAAGGCAGCAACGCGTCGGTCATGCTGCTATAGGGCGCAAGCAGGTTCAGCTCCTTGCCAAGGAAGGCCAGGCCCTTGTCGGAACTAACCAGCCACTCCAAAAATGCGAGAGAGGCCTGTTTGTCTTCATCGCTGGCCTTTGCGTTAACGGCAGCGTAAAGCTGGGGTTCCAAAGCCAGCCCATACTTTTCCCCTTCCGCAAAGCGCATGAAAGCGGGCATTATGCCGATATCCTCTTCCTTGAGGGTCTGATCCGCAACCGTATTGAGCCTGCCCCAAAGTTCGCTGCCGCCCAGGAGCATCGCGGCCTTCCCGTTGGCAAATTCAGAGAGCGCGTTGGCCTCGGTGCGGGTGTTCAGGGTATCGGGCGTCGCGGCTCCGTTGGCCAGCATCATGTCCACAAAAGACTTGTAGGCTTCGTTTTGGCGGAAATTGATCTCGTTGACTGCTCCGCCCGTCAGCTCCGTGTTGGAGGCGCGGAATTCGTAACTCAGCGGCAGGCTTAGCAGCCGATGGCTCATCGCGGCGGATTCGCCTTCCTTGAGCGCAGGCGAGGCGATGGCACCCTCAATCCCAAGGGCCGCCTTGTTCTTGGTGATGTCCTTCACCAGGGATTCCAACTTTGAAAAGTCGGTGATGTCCCCAACCTTTGTGAAGTCGGTGGCTTTTTCGGGCAGAGCGAAATATGCGTTCAGAACCGGTTTGCTATAGATGACGCCGAATGCGTAGACGCCCAACGGTACCGCCACTGGCTTGCCGTCGGCTTTCAGAGCCAACTGCTGATTCAGCAGCCGCTTATAAGCTTCCGCTTCGCTGAGGCTCTCCGCGTTGTCCTTCCAGGCCGCATATTCGCCGGGGTCCGTAAACAGAATGATGCCAGGGGCCTGTTCGCCCTGCAAGGCGTCCTTCAGCGTCTGGAGCGTTCCGTCCTCCGTCGTAGAAAACGCGATATTTACGCCGGTTAGGGTCTTGTAGTCCGCCGCCAAAGCCTGCCATAGGGCAGCCTGCGCCGGGTGCGGCTGAAAAACACGGACGGTTAATTCGCCTTCAATGGCGCCGGGCGAGAGGGTGCTCGGGTCTGTCGTTGTAAGGTCGCCGCCCCCCTTGTTAGTGCCATTGCACGCGGTCAGCAGGCCGCAGAGCAACGAGGCGCAAAGGACGAGCGCCGGCAAGACAACGGCGATGCGTTTACGATTTTTCATATACTTGCATCCTTTCGGTCAGAAATGGGAAATACCGTAGCTTAGCATGGACGTTTTGAGGGAAGAATATACACAGCGGCAAATAATCGCTGGTTGACAGGCAACGATCCGCCCTTGAATATTTTTCCGCTTATTCTTCCATACTAAGTCAGAGTACAACCATAAACACGGAAGGATGAATTTTCTTATGAAAGCTGTTATTATGGCGGGCGGCGAGGGCAGCCGCCTGCGGCCACTGACCTGCAACCTGCCCAAGCCTCTGGCGCGGCTTTGCGGTAAGCCGGTGCTGGAATATATCTTTGATCTTTTAATCCGGCACGGTATTCAAGAGGCCGCGCTGACCCTTGGCTATCTGGGGAGCATGATCTCGGAGCAATACCGGGGCGGTGCCTACCGGCAGCTCGAGCTGGCGTTCGTCACGGAGGAGCGACCTCTCGGCACAGCGGGCGGCGTTGCGCTGGCCGCGCGGGAATGGACGGACTCCTTCCTTGTGATCAGCGGCGACGCGATGTGCGACCTCGACCTTTCGCAGGCCAAGGCCTTTCATGCCGAGACGGGCGCGGCGGTCACGATCGTCGGCTGCGAGGTGGAGGATCCACGGGAATACGGGCTGATGCAGTGTGCGGAGAACGGGCGCGTTCTGGGCTTTGTCGAAAAGCCCGCCTGGGGTCAAGTGACCACCAACCTAGCAAACACCGGCATCTATCTGGTACGTCCGGACTGTCTTGCGCTTGTGCCGGAGGGGAAGCCCTTTGACTTTGCCAAAGATCTCTTCCCCCTCCTGATGGAACGCGGCGAAGCGATCTATTGCTGCACCCTGGAGGGCTATTGGTGCGACATTGGCGACCTGGGCGCGTATATTCGCTGCCAACGGGATATTCTGGAACGCAAGGTGCAGTGCTCCCTGCCCGCCATCTCACAGGAACAGCCGGGCATTTTCCTGCGCGGTACGATGCCACGCGGTGATTATCATCTGATCCCTCCGGTTTATTTGGGCGATGAGGTTGAAATTTCTGACGGTGCAGTGATCGGCCCGCATACAGTAGTTGATGATGGCTGTGTGCTCGGCGAAGGCGCAAAAGTGCGTGGCAGTATACTTTTGCAAAACGCCAGCGTCTCGGCCCAGGCAGCGCTGACTGGGGCTCTGCTTTGTTCAGGTGCGGCGGTACGCCGGGGCGCAGCGCTCTTTGAAGGCAGCGCGGTGGGCAGCGGTGCGATCGTCGGCGCGGGCGCGAGCGTTCGGCCCGATGTCTGCGTCTGGCCGCATAAACAGGTGGAGAGCCACGCAGTCTTGCAGGATCATCTGAAATATGGCAGCTGCGCGCCCACTGTTTTTGACGACGGCGGCATAGGTGGCGAAGACGGCATGCCCCTGACGCCGGAGACCTGCGCTGCCCTCGGCGCGGCCATCGGGAGCGTGAAGAGTTGTAAGAAGGCCGGCGTGGCCTGTGACGGCTCCAGCGGAGCGAAGGCGCTCACGCTGGCGCTGATGAGCGGACTGATGAGCGCGGGCAGCCACGTCTGGAGCTTCAGCGACTGCTTCGAGGCGCAGCTCTCGTTCTTCACGGCCTTTTGCGGGCTGGGTATCGGCATCTTCATCCACGGCGGACGGCAGCCCTGCATCCGCGTCTGCGGCGAAGGCGGGCTCAGCGTACCGCGCTACCTGGAACGTGAGATTGAGAGCCGACTACGCCGTGGTGAATTTCACCGCTGCTCCGGCAGCGCCTGCAAAGACATCGCCGATATGAGCAGCATCCGCATGATGTACAGCCGCGAAATGATGAAGCAGGCCCCGGAGGAATTGCGGGGAACGCATGCCCGGGTGCAGAGCGCGAACCCACAGGTGCAGAGCGTGCTGGAGGATTGCCTGGAACGCCTGGGCTGCGGCTTGGGACAGGGGCCGTTGCTGGAGCTGAACGCAACCGGCACGGAGCTTTCGGCAGAAGAAGCCGGTCAGCGCTATTCAGCCGAGCGCCTGCTGGCGTTCTGTTGCCAACACGACCTCGAACAGGGCAACGACCTTGCTCTGCCCTATGACGCGCCGGAAATGCTCGATGCCCTGGCCGCCGCCGCCGGGCACAGCGCCTTCCGCTATCTGACCAGCCCGGCCGACCAATCGGATTCGGCGGCGCGGCGGCTTTCGGCCCGACAGCTGTGGGTGCGCGACGGCCTCTTCCGTGCGGTAAAGCTGTTGGCGGTGATGCGCCAGCGCAGCGAAACGCTGAAGCAGCTCAATGATCGCCTGCCGCCTTTTTATGTGGAGAAAAAGAGCTTTGCGCTCCCCTGTCCGCCCTCCATGCTGACCAGAATCTTCGGCGAAAGCGACATCGCGCTGGACGCCGCCCGCGAAGGCGTGATACTGCGCAAACACAACGGCCGCCTGCTCATTACCCCGGGCAAGAGCGGCAGGCAGGTGCATGTGTTGGCTGAGGCGGCGGATATGGAGACTGCGATGGAGCTCTGCGCGGACGTAGAAAAGGTGCTGGGGCGTTAAAGACACAAAGAAAAGCCGCCGGAGGTCATTACAACCTCCGGCGGTTCGTTTGTTTTAGTTAATGAGCATTAGATCCAGTTCAACCAAAGCAGAATCTTGTCGGCCAGGCCCAGCATGAGCGCTCTCATATCATCGAAAAACGCCTGCACAGCGCCCCAATCATCCAGTTCGCCGCGCCCGGCAAAACCGGCAAGAAAGCCCGCCTCTTTATAGTCGGAATAGAACAGCGTTTCGGTCTCGACGTTGTTCGGGTCGTCTTCGTGCAGGGTGATCATGCGGGCCATTGCGTCGTGCGCGCGATTATAGGCCAAAAAGATATTCAGCCCCCGGTCGCCGAAGCAGGCGCCGCCGGTGCAGATCAGGTCAATGCCCTGGTAAGGGATGCGGAAATTGTTGTTGTGGTCATGCCCGAAGAACATGGCCTTCACGTCGCGATCCTTCATCCGGCTAAACTGATTGGTATTTTGGTCGTTCGGGCAGGGGTCTTCCCAAATGTAGTCCGCGCTCTCGACGGGCGTAGAGGTATCGACGGTGCGTCCTGCCGCTTCCATCGCGTCGTAGATTTCCGGCACGATCACGTGCTGGAATGAGACTGCGGGTACCCACTGGCCGCCGTTGGCCGTCTTGTACTGCTCCGATTTCCAGGTATACCAATCCAGAACGTCGTCATGTACGCCGTCATAGGGGCTGCTGGAGGTAGATTCAAAGGCGTCAAACAGCCAGATGTTATAGGCAACCTTGGCGCTGCCGTCTTTGGAAAGGATGGGCAGATTATAGTTGCCAACGCCGCTCAGGTTCTTATTTTCATAAGTCATATCCTGCTTGACCGCGACGCAATTGGCGTATTCCTGATACATTGCCAGCTGCTTGTCTTTGTCCGTCTCAGAGCCGATGTAAAGCGCGCCTTCGACGTCGTGATTCCCGAACACCACCGCAATGGGCACGCCCGCTTCCTCAAGCAAAGGCATAAACTCGGCGATGGCAGTTTTAACCGAAGCGTCCCGCTTCTCCTGCGAGAAGGAGAACAGGCCGGTGATCGCGCCCTGAATGTTGTCGCCGGTGAGGACGATCAGGTCGGGCTTCTGAACCTTGTCTTTCGGATTCGCCAGGGCTTGCACAAAGCGGCGCACACGGATGTCAAGGTTTGGGCCGTCCTGCATATCGGCAATTTGCAAAACCTTAAAGGTTCCGTCGCTGCGGAAGCGCAATCCCGCCTCATCCGCCGCGGAACCCTGCATCAGGCCAAACGCCGAAACCAACAGCGCCAGGCTCATCAAAACAGCCAGTACTCTTTTACGCATAAGTATTCCCCTCTCTTTTATGCAAACCAATTGTCTGCTATTTTGAATTATAGCATGGCCGGCGCTATTTGTCCAGCCCTTTTTCAGCGAGATAAATTATATCCGGCGATCCAGCCGTCCGGCGCATTCCGCATAAAAAGCCGCAAAAGTTCCGGCGTCCAGCGCCTCCCTGATCCGCTCCAAAAGATGGTTATAAAACCAAAGATTGTGCAGTACACAAAGACGCATGGCCAACATTTCGCCCGCCTTGCGCAGGTGATGCAGGTAGGCGCGCGTATGTCTGCGGCAGGTGGGGCATTGGCAAAGGGGGTCGATGGCACCGTCGTCACGCGCATATTTCGCGTTGTTGAGGTTGATCACCCCATCCCAGGTAAACATGTGCCCGTGCCGGGCGTTTCGGCTGGGCATAACGCAGTCAAACAGATCGATGCCAAGGCGCACCGCCTCCAGAATATTTTCCGGCGTCCCCACGCCCATCAGATAACGGGGTTTATGCGCAGGCATGGCGGGTTCCACTAAGGAGATGATCCTGTACATATCCTCCTTCGGCTCCCCCACCGCCAACCCACCGATGGCGTAGCCGTCCAAATCGAGCGCGGCAATCTGTTCCATATGGCGCAGGCGCAGCGCGTCATAGGTACAGCCCTGGTTGATGCCGAAGAGCATCTGCCGGGGGTTGACCGTGCCATCGCGGGCGTTGCAACGCTCCATTTCTTCCTGGCAGCGCAGCAACCAGCGATAGGTGCGTTCGCAGGAGGCCTGTGCATAATCCAGAGGCGCGGGGTTTTCGACGCATTCATCAAAAGCCATGGCGATGGTTGACCCCAGCGCCGATTGGATTCGAATGCTCTCTTCCGGGCCCATGAAGATGCGCGCTCCGCTGATGTGTGAGGCAAAGGTAACGCCCTCTTCACGAATGTTGCGCAGTTTGGCCAAACTGAAGACCTGAAAGCCGCCGCTGTCGGTTAAAATGGGGCCATCCCAACCGGTAAACGCTCGCAGGCCGCCCAGTTCGCGCACGACCTCCTCCCCGGGGCGCAGGTGCAGGTGGTAGGTATTGCAGAGCTGCACTTGGCAGCCAATTTCCCGCAGGTCATAGGCCGAGACCGCGCCCTTGATCGCGCCGCAGGTGGCGACATTCATGAACGCGGGCGTCTGCACCGCGCCGTGCGGCGTAACAAGTTCACACCGACGGGCAGCACCTTCTTGGCGGAGCAAGTGGAACATGGTATATCCCCTTTGAATGCCGCGCCGTGTGCGGAGCAGCAAAAATAGCTCAAATCGCTGGTCTGAGGCCATTATTGTAACATAGATCAAGTCGTAATTCTGAAAACCGGCACGGTTTTTCCCAATGCGGCAAACGACCCGTTTGACGCTATTGTAGCACAGGAACAAAAATAACACAAGGCAAAATACAACAAACGGGATTTCAAAAAAAATCGGCTTGACATTTTAGAAAAGCCGTAGTATAATAACTAAGTTCAATAGAACAGCACGGCGGCATAGCTCAGCTGGCTAGAGCATTCGGTTCATACCCGGAGTGTCACTGGTTCAAATCCAGTTGCCGCTACCATTGCACCGCTCATGGTGCGGCTCGCCCGCGAACCGCACCATAGCTATGTCTTCCCCAACACAACGGCCCGGTGGTCAAGCGGTTAAGACACCGCCCTTTCACGGCGGTAACACGGGTTCGAGTCCCGTCCGGGTCACCAAATTTGGAAGCGAATGTCGGCAATCGTTGCGATTGTCGGCGTTTTCTTTATCCCTATGGAATCCACCCAAGATAAAATTTCAATGCTTGAACCCAAAAAACACTTGCAACACTTTGCTTCTTCATGTTATAATGCGAGAGGCCCGATTGGGTGTAATGTTTTCCCAAAGGAGATTTTACATGAAAAGCACAAATGAGGCTGTGGCGGCCTGAACTGAATAGGGTACGGCAACGCCGGGCGCTTGGGCCCCAGCTTTGCTTTGCCCAGAGACGTAACCTTCCCGCAGGCATGCAGCCGGATGGAGGCTGCGCCTGCGGGATTTTTCATGTTTTGAAATATCTTTCGGAGGGATTTAGTGAAACGCACGAACTTGATAGACGGCTACCACGACTTGAGCGATAACGGTTTTATCTGCAAGGCCTGCGGGAGGCAGGTCACGCCGGAGGGCGCGGGCACACGGCACCGCAACCACTGCCCTCACTGCCTTTGCAGCGTACATTTAGATGACGAACCCGGCGACCGCGCCGCCTTCTGCGAGGGCGTGATGGAACCCATCGGCGTCTGGGTTCGCAAGAACGGCGAATGGGCAATCATCCACCGCTGCCGCCGCTGCGGGGCGCTGCACTCCAACCGCGTCGCCGCAGACGACAACCCCACACTGCTGATTTCCATCGCGGTCAAGCCCCTGGCCATGCCACCCTTCCCGCTGGGGCTGCTGGATCGTGAAACGCAAGAAAATACATGAAAGCGAGGTCTTTACCAATGGAACGATACGCATGGAAAGCCCGAATTCTGCCCGGGATGCATGCCGAATATGTCAAGCGGCACGATGAAATCTGGCCCCAGATGCTGGCCCTATTGCGCGAAGCAGGGATACGCAATTACTCGATTTGGCGAGCGGGCGACGAACTGTTCGGCTACTATGAATGCGAATTTGGTGCCGCATACGCCGCGCAAGTGCAGGGCGAAAGCCCTGTGACGCAGCGTTGGAACGCGTACATGAAAGACGTCATGGTGATGGAAATGGATCCCGAAACGGGCGCACAGCCCCGCATGGATCAAGTCTTTTATATGCCCTGAGCGCGTCCGCGAACACTTATACTATTTAGACGAAAGACCGGAACGATGCAAAGATTTATATCAAGGGGTAGTATTAGTCCCGTAGCTCATAATGCCGTCAGGTACTGCGCCGACGACCACCGTCTCGGCCAGGCACACCGTGACGCTAACATCCGTTGTGACGATCTCGCCCGGTAAAATGACCGACAGGGTGACATGCAGCTCCATCAAAATGCGGTGCATGCTCTGATTGACACCGGCGGATGTAAGGTCGCTGCGTATATCCGAAAGGGCGTGACCGGTCATCGTCAGCGGTACGGAAAGCTTCGGCCCCGCCCCGGCGAACAGTTCGCTGCCCAACAACGCGCCCATGGGCAGGCGCAGTTTCGCGTTGCGCAGGGCTACGGCCTCTTCCGCTGCCGCATTGATCTTCCCGCGCAGCAAATTTACCTCCAGCGCCTTGGTCTCGATAGAGCGAATGCCGCCTCCGCCTCCGCTATAGGCGACTAGGCTTTCGTAGGTGACTTTTTCCTCTTCCAACACGCGCTGCACCGCCTCGGTAATTGCGGTTGCTGCCTGCTGCCTGGCGGCGGTGTCGGCCAGCGCGTGAATCTGCGGTTTGGCGCGCGCTTCCAGGCCAACGCAAATCAACGCCAGCGCCACGGCAGCCACAGCCATCTTGACGATGGTACCCTTGCGCAGGCGCAGACGTCCCAGGCCGAACCCGCGCCCCGATAATCGGCCACGCGCGACGCGGGGCAGGCGCGGATGCGGCAGGCGAAGCCTGAAACCGGTATAACGGGGAAAGATGTACCAGGGACGTCCGATCCTGCGCATAAACACAACCCCCTTCGCATATGCCATTGCTATGCGAAAGGGGTTGTTTACTATTCACTTTGCGTTCGATTTGCTCAGATCAACAGCTATCTGGGCATGATAAAGCGCAGCAACAGGCTTAAGAGCGCAATGGAGATAATATCCCCCACGGTAACTCCGGGGTCCATGTATTGCTGGTTATGGGTTAAGCTGTCCATCCAGAGCCAGCCAAACAGCAGGTTGCGGTAAATCCACTGCATGAATGGGCTGATCGGCGCCAGCTTCGAGACGGTGACGTCAAAACCCCCGGCATTGGCATTGCCATACCAGCTTGAGGTAAAAAGATAGTAGGTCTCGCCAGCTTCCAAGTTGTAAGCGATGCCAAAATCCGGCATTCTCAGGTCGTCGTCCCAATATAGCAGAACACCTTCGTCATCGGTGAGGCCCGCAAAAGGGTCGCCATATTCGGTGAAGGAGCTAAAGAAATAGCAGCCATCTTCGGCCGGCGTAAAGGCGAAAATTTCAAGATCAGTGTATGGCGACGTTACTGTTACACTTTGATCCAGCGCCAGCGCCGCAATCGGCTTTTTGCTGTTTATGTACTGCATCACCAGGTCCGTCGGTACGGTGATGGTCGTCTTCTGCAACGTCAGCGCAAGATCAGGCCAGGAATAGTTCTCAACCGAACCCCCCAGGGTCGCGAGATAGGCTTCAAAAAGATTTGAGTCGATGTAATAGAAGGTCACATCGCCCGTAACCGGGTTAAACTCATAAAAGACTTCCCAAAACCACTCCATTGACTCGTTATACCATTTCGGCAGGGTCTCCGGCTCACCTTCGGCATAGCTGAGCGTAATTGAAACGTTTTTGGGTGAAAAAGCAGGGGTCAAGTCCTCCGAAAGAAGAGGCGGACCGTTCCAGACGGCCTCGATGCCCGTAACAACCGGCAGCTCGAAGAGAACGCCCTGCGCGGTGGCCGCGCCCCCCAGGCTTGCCCCCGGCATGTCCACGTAGTTCCTAAACCTGTTTGTGACGGATTCGCCCGGAATTGCCTTTGGCGGCTCAGCCTTTGCGGAGGCACAGACAATGCAGCTAAAGCCAATTAAGATTGCCAGCAGGACGGACAGTGCTTTTTTCATTTGCTCAACTCCCTCACAGTTTATATACCAATTATAAACTTTTCCCTTGCAAAATGTCAACATTTTTTCAACATTTTTCTTATGCTTTACAAAAAAGCCCGACACTTTACAAAAGCGTACGGGCCTGCTCGTCTCCGTCTGTCTCTTCCATCACCTTGGCGCTGCGCCTGATCTCAATGGCGCTATAGAGTTTCTTAAACGCCACGTTTGCCTTGACCACCTGACCGCAATGCTCGCAGCGGAACATCGCCTGAAACCCACGACTGGCAAATCGCCATTCCGTCAGCTGCTTGCCCGGGCGCCCGCAGCGGCGGCAGATGTAATAAAGCTTGGCCGGATCGACCAGTGGGTGGTGAATGTCGCTGATCAGACGGGGTTTATATTCCAGTTCGGCATAAAAATCCGGCGTGCATACCTTGACATAATCGGAAAAATCCTCCGGGTTGTGCAGGAGGCGAAAAATATCGGCGGTAAAGCGGCTGTCGCCCAGCGCGCGGTGAAACGTATAGTCGTTGATGTCCAGCCCCAACATCTCGCCCGCCGCGGAAAGCCCCACCTGCTGCGCCCGAGATGTCTGCAAGCGATGCTGAAAATAGGCCTGTAAATCCACATAGTTTTGCAGATAAGTCAGGCTGCGCCCGCCGTTGAAATAGCGGGTGTTCGAGAGCAGCACCCGGATATCGCCGTCGCCCCAGGTGCAAACCACATGCTCCTCGCGCCCCAGCCAGCGACGAAACTGGGCGATGGCCTGGTCAAAGGGCAGGCCATTCTCCAGCTCCTTGCGGGTGATGTTGGTCATCTGGCGAACGTGCGCCTGCAGCCGTACGCCCAACCGCGAACGTACCAGAACAGAAAAGCTGCTGACCTCCCGGAACTCTTCATCGAGCATCACCGCACCGATCTCAATAATCTCGTTGAGGTAACCGCGTATCTTCGGGCCGTAAGCGGCGTTCCACTCAAGATCCATAACGATATATACCATTGCGCACCGGCTTTCAGGCTTTTTCCGCGTCTTGCTGCCGGATTTCCACCCGGCGTATTTTGCCGCTGATCGTCTTGGGCAAGTCTTCCACAAATTCAATGATGCGCGGGTATTTATAAGGTGCCGTGGTGCGCTTGACGTGCTCCTGCAATTCCTTCACCAGCGCGTCTGAGGGCTCCCAGCCCTTGGTCAGCACGACTGTCGCCTTCACGCTCAGGCCGCGCACCGGGTCCGGCACGCCGGTGATGGCGCTCTCTTTGACGGCGGGGTGCTCCAGCAGGGCGGATTCCACCTCAAACGGACCGATGCGGTAGCCGGAGCTTTTGATGATGTCGTCGTTGCGCCCCTTGAACCAGATGTAGCCGTCCTCATCGCGCCAGGCTGTGTCTCCGGTATGATAGAGGCCGTTATAAACAACGGCGGCGTAGCGTTCCGGTTCGTTGAGGTATGTTATAAAAAGCCCGAGGGAGCGTCTGCCCTGCGGGATGGGGATGCAGAGTTCGCCCTCTTCGCCAGGCTCGCAGAGCTTTCCGCTGGCGTCATAGACATCGCAGGCGACACCCGCGACGGATTTCCCCATCGAACCAAGCCGGGGTTCCGTCCAGACACCGGTGGCGACCATGACAACGCCTTCGGTCTGGCCATAGCCCTCGCGCAGCTTCAGCCCCGTGGCCTCCAGCCAGCGCTCATAGACCTCCGGGTTCAGCGGTTCGCCCGCGATGGTGCAGCTGCGCAGGCTCTTCAGGCTGTATTGGCTGAGGTCTTCCTTAATAAAGAACCGGTAGATCGTCGGCGGCGCGCAAAAAGAAGTGATGCTGTATTGATCGATGAGACGGAGAAAATCAGTGGGGTGAAAGCGCTTGTCGTAGTCATAGACAAAGATGGCGGCCTCACACAGCCATTGGCCGTAAAGCTTGCCCCAGGCGGTTTTTGCCCAGCCCGTATCGGCCACGGTGAGGTGCAGGTCGTCCGCGCTCAGGCCGTGCCAGAACCGTGCGGTCGTGATATGCCCCAACGGATAATAATAGTCGTGGGTCACAAGCTTGGGCATGCCGGTTGTGCCGGAGGTGAAATAGGCCAGCATAGGCTTGGTACTATCGAGCGCCACCCGTTCCCACGCTTCGTCGGCGGCTTCGGTGAGGGTATACCAATCCGCAAAGCCTTCGCGCTGCCCCAGCGTCGCCAGCTTAACCGCGCCGCCCAATTGCTCATTTGCGGAGGCAATTTCGGCGCAAAGGCCCTCGTCGTTGATCGAAAGAACCAGCTTCGTGTTCGAGGCCTTCAGCCGATATAGCAGATCCTTGGCCTTTAGCATGTGCGTCCCGGGAATCAGCACCGCGCCGATCTTATGCGCCGCGACGGAAAAAAACCAATATTCATAGCGGCGGCGCAGCATGGCCATCACAACATCGCCCGCCGTGACGCCCAACCCGCGCAGGGCATTGCAATATTTGTCGCTCATGCGCTTGACTTCGCCGAAGGAGATGATCTTCTCCTCCCCTTGGTCGTTGCACCAGACCAGGGCGGTCTTATCCGGATGCAGCGCGGCCAGTTCGTCCAGCACATCGTACCCGAAGTTGAAGTTATCGGGATAGGTCACTTCAAAATTCGCGTAATAGTCTTCATATGAATCAAACGAAGTCTTGCAAAAACGGGAAAGCAATTCGTTGCCTGCCATAGCGATTCTCCTATTTTCTCGATTATTTTTACATGGTGATGATGACCAGGGAGCGGGCGGGCTTGCCGCCCTGCGCGACCATGCCATGGGGGCAGGCGGAATCGAAATAGATCGAGTCCCCCTCCCCCAGGGTAATCGAGTGGCTTCCGATGCGTATCATAAAGCTGCCCTCCAGGCAGTAATGGAACTCCTGCCCGCTGTGGGTGTTGAGATGAATTCCCTCCTCCCCCGCCGGGGGGATTGTGATCATATATGGATCCATCGCCCGCCCCTCGAAGTTGTAGCCCAAGGAGCGGTAATCATAGCTGGCCCGGCGGTCAACGGCAATGCCTTTTTCGCGCCTCACCACGCAGTATTGGCGCAGCTTGGCCGCCTCACCCGTCATCAGCTCGGTGGTGCTGATGCCCAGCACCGCCGAAGCGTTGTGCAAAACGCTGACGGAGATATCCCGTTCGCCCGCCTCATAGGCGGCCAATTCATCGGGCGTCAGAGCCAGGCGCACCGCCAGATCCTCCAGGCTCAGTTCATTCAGCTCACGGATACCCTGCAGCCGCTGGCCGATTTCACGGTTGAGTTGTGACATATCGTTGGCTCCTTTGCATATGTTGGGCGCGCCATTGTTCATTGTGCATTGTTCATTGTCAATTGTTCATTCGTATTCCCCGCCCAGCCGGAGTGCGCGCAAATTGGCTTCCAGCAGATGCTGCTTCTTCGCGGGAACGGTCTTTTGAACGACCAGTTCCGCCGTTTCCGCCCGGCAGAGCTTCGTCATCGCCACCAGCTTGCCCAGCAGGATCATATTCGCCAGCCCGTCGAGGTGCTCATCGGTCGCCAGTTGCGTAGCGGGCAAAGCGTAAGACGTTACGTCGCCGCGCTGGCTCTGCGTTTCAATCAGGGAGCTATCGGCAAAGATCAAGCCGCCCGGTTTCACTGCGGGTTCAAAACGGGCAAAGCTCGGCAAGTTCATCACAACCAGCACGTCCGGCGCCAACACGATGGGTGAACCGATGGGTTCATCCGAAAGGATCACGCTGCAGCTGGCGGTGCCCCCCCGCATCTCAGGACCGTAAGACGGCAGCCAGCTGACCTGGCGGTCCTCCAGCAGCCCCGCCGTGGCGAGAAACTTTCCGGCAAAAAGGATCCCCTGACCGCCGAACCCGGCAAGCAAAATTTGCGTCGTCATGGTTAGGCCCCCTTCTCTTCGGCGAAGCGGTCTTTATAGACCCCCAGCGGATAATACGCCAGCATGTTCTCGCGCAGCCATTCGAGCGCCTGCACCGGAGACATGCCCCAGTTGGTCGGGCAGGTTGAAACCACCTCGACCAGCGAGAATCCCCTGCCCTCGCTTTGGTATTGGAACGCCTTGGTGATCGCCTTTTGCGCCGCGCGGATGTTCTTGACACTATCGACGCTGACGCGGGCAAGGTAGGCCGGGCTTTCAAGTGTCGCCAGCATTTCGCAGACCTTGATGGGCATCCCGGTCTTCGTCACGTCACGGCCATAGGGGCTGGTTTGCGTCACCTGGCCGGGCAGGGTCGTCGGGGCCATCTGGCCGCCGGTCATGCCGTAAATGGCGTTGTTGATGAAGATGATCGTGATGTTTTCGCCCCGCGCCGCAGACTGCACGGTCTCCGCCGTGCCGATGGCCGCAAGGTCGCCGTCCCCCTGATAGGTGAAGACGATGCTCGCGGGATTCGCTCGTTTGAGGCCCGTGGCGACGGCGGGCGCGCGCCCATGCGCCGCCTGGATCATATCGCAGTTGAAGTAGTTATATGCGAACACCGCGCAGCCGACCGGGGCTACGCCGACGGCATCGCCGGTCAGGTTCAGTTCATCCAGGGCCTGCGCAACCAGCCTGTGCGTGATGCCGTGGGTGCAGCCGGGGCAATAGTGCAGCGGCGCGTCGGTCAGGCCTTTCGGCTTTTCAAATACGATGGCCATTACGCGTTCCCCCTTTCTGCTTCCGCGAATTTCGCAAGGATTCCTTCCGGCGTCGGTACCATACCGCCGGTGCGGCCGCAGAACAGCACGGGCCGCTTGCAGCGGGTAGCCAGTTCGACATCCTCAATCATTTGCCCCATGCTCAGCTCGACGCAAACAAAGGCTTTTACGCGCTCGGCCAGCGCCGCAAGGGGCGCCTTCGGGAAGGGCCAGAGGGTGATGGGGCGCAACAGCCCAACCTTCATTCCCTGCGCCCGCGCGGCCTGCACGGCGTTACGCGCCACGCGCGCCGCAGCGCCGTAGGCTACCGCAACGATCTGCGCGTCTTCAAGCAGGTATTCCTCCCAGCGGACTTCATCGCGTTCCATAGCGGCGTAGCGCTCGAAACGCTCTTCGACGATGCGCTCAAGCACCTCGGGTTCAATGTACAGCGAATTGATGATATTGGGGGCGCGTTCGCCCTTGGTGCCCGTCAGCGCCCAAGGCTTTTGCTGCTGCGCACCTTCGCTCTGAAGCGTACTTATATCGACCGGCTCCATCATCTGCCCCAGAATGCCATCGCTGAGGATCATGGAGGTTACACGGTATTGATCGGCAATATCAAAGGCCAGCGCGGTGAAGTCGAACATCTCCTGCACGCCACTGGGGGCGAGCACCGCCATGCGGTAATCCCCGTGTCCGCCGCCCTTGGTGGCCTGGAAGTAATCCGCCTGCGAAGGCAGAATGCCGCCGAGGCCTGGCCCTCCCCGCTGGATGTTGACCACCACCGCAGGCAAATCACAGCCCGCGAGGTAAGATAACCCTTCGCTCTTGAGAGCGATGCCGGGGCTGGAGCTTGAGGTCATGGCCCGCCGCCCCGCCGCAGCCGCGCCGATCACCATGTTGATGGCGGCGATTTCGCTTTCCGCCTGCAAAAAAGAGCCGTCGATTTTCGGCATGCGCTTGGACATATAGGCGGCGATCTCCGTCTGGGGGGTTATGGGGTAACCAAAGTAATGGCGGCAGCCGCAGCGGATGGCGGCCTCGGCAATCGCTTCGTTCCCCTTCATCAAAACTTTCTCAGCCATAGCAACCATCTCCTTTACTTCTCTACCGTTATAACGCAGTCGGGGCACATCATAGCGCAAAAGGCGCAGCCGATGCATTCAGTCATACGTTCCACCTGCGCGGGGTGATAGCCCTTGGCGTTCAGCCGCCCGTTGGCCATTTCTACAATTTTCTTCGGGCAGACCTCTATGCAGAGCCCGCAGCCCTTGCAGAGCTCTTCTTGAAATGTTACCTTTGCCATACTTATGATCCATCCTTTTCAAGTTTTTGCGCGCATAAAACTTATAGTTTGAAAAATAGCTGGGCGTAATTTTTCAAACTACTCCTTTTCCTAATTCTCCTGCACGGCCTTGTTGATCTCATTTACCACCTTGCGCAGCCCCGGGTCGCGCTGCAATTCCCCCCGAATCTCCCGCAGTGCGTAAACGACCGTGGAGTGGTCACGTTGAAATTCGTTGCCAATCGCCTTGGTCGAAAGCCCCGTCACCTGGCTGATGATATACATCGCGACCTGACGCGCGTGGGAGATGTCGGAGCTTCGGCGCTTGGAGCGCAAATCAGTGCCCTGCAATTGAAAGGCGCGCGCCGTCTCTTCAATGATGCGCTCAATGGTCACCGGCAGCGGCCGGTCTTCACTGACAATGTCGCTAATGGCATGCTGAGCGGTCACCATGTTCATCTGCATGCCGCGCAGAGTCACCAGCGCCTCCAGGCGGTTGACCGCGCCCTCCAACTGCCGGATATTGTTTTTCAGCTGCCGGGCAATGAAATCCACAAGGTCGTCCGAAATATCGAAGCTTGTATCCTGCGCCTTGCGTTTCACAATGGCCATGCGCGTCTCAAGGTCGGGCGGCTGAATATCCGCGATCAGGCCAGCGTCAAAGCGGCTGCGCAGCCGGTCTTCCAACGTAACCATATCCTTGGGCGGTTTATCGGAGGTCAGCACCACCTGCTTGCCGTTCTGGCTCAGGGCGTTGAAAGTGTGGAAGAACTCTTCCTGCGTTGATTCCTTCCCTGCGATGAACTGCACGTCGTCCACCAGCAGCACGTCCGCGCTGCGGTATTTCCGGTGAAATTCCTCTGTGCCCTTTATGGAGATGTAGCGTATCATCTCGTTGGTAAATTCCTCGCCCGAGGTGAAAATGATGTTCACCCCAGGACGGTTGTGTTTGATTTCGTGGAAGATCGCGCTGAGCAAGTGGGTCTTACCCAGGCCGGAGTTCCCGTGGATGAACAGTGGGTTATAGAGCTTGCCGGGGTTGGCGGCGACGGCCAGCGCAGCCGCGTGGGCAAATTTATTCGAGCCGCCGATGACGAAGGTCTCAAAGGTATTGCCCTCGTGCCCCTGCGGCAGGCGATTGCTCGCCTGCGGAGCGGGCGGTTTTTCTTCCTTACTAGGCTGCGCGCCGTCCGAGTTCACAAGGCGAATTTCCATATCAAAGCCCAGCGCGGCCTCAAACGCCCTATGCAGCGGTTCAATGAATTTCTGCTCGGTGATTTTACGCTTGAATTCGGGCAGCGCCAGCACGGCGCAGCCGTCTTCAAAACTGATCAGGCGCATCTCGCTGAGCCAAACGTCGAATATCGTCTCGGAAAGTTCCTGTCGTAACTTGTCCCTAATCAAAGCAAACATATCGTGAAACTCGTCCATACCCACTCCCGCTCCCCATAATGATAACCTTCCAGCTTAAAGAGTATAGCACACCCCTGCCGACTTTTCAACTCTTTTTTATGCCTGGACACAGTGCCGCAAAATAATTTGCAAACGGTGCCAAATATGTTATAATCGGTTTGACCTCAAAACTGCCAAGGGCAAAATGAAAGGGGCCTTTCCATGGACCTTTGCGCATATGCCGATGTCTTTATGGGCTGTGGCGAGACGACGCTGCCGACACCGGCAGGGATCGCTGCCGCGTGGTTTTTCATCAAGGCACAGAGCGGCAACACCTCCCCCGCCGCAGCGCTGCCCTTTGGCAAAATGACCGCCGGGCCGTTTTCGGGGGGCTACCCCACCGGCTACGGCGACCACCTGATCAACTGTGCCGGGCGGCCCGAACACTTTGCTGAGGGCAAGAAACTGCTGGGCTTTGCGCACCTTTGCCATAGCGGCACCGGCGCGGTAGGCTATTATTACAATTACGCCGTCGTCTCACCCCACGCCGGGCAGGGCACACCCCGGCGCGGGCGGCGCTTCGCTTTCACCGGCGAGCTTGGCGCACCTGGCTACTATGCGGCCAACTTGGAGGGCGTGCGCTGCGAAATGACCGTCGAACCCCTGCGCGCGCTGCATAGATACAGCTTCCCGGCAAGCGGCGGCGTACTTTCCATTGACTTCACAAACGACGGGCTGACCGAGGATCACGGAAAATCCGCCCCCGCGCAGCCGGAATTACAGATCATCGACCGGCGTACCGCCGGGCTTTCTGGCATCTTTCAGGGTGTGCGGCTCTATTTTGCCACGCGCTGCTTTTCCCCCTGCAGCCTAACGCCCTGGCAACAGGAAGGATCGCTTGGCGTGGATTTCGCCGTGCCCGTGGAGGAGGCTGTGCTGGCGGTATTCATCTCGGCGCACAGCATGGAAAGAGCCGTGAAGTCTCTCGGCGAAAGCGCGGATTTTGACGCGGTGCGCGGGGCGGCGTACCGCGCCTGGAACGCTGCCCTTTCGCGCGTTACGATCGACGCGGGGGAGCGTGAAAAGCGCATCTTCTATTCAAACCTTTATCATAGTTTGATCAAGCCCTGCGACTGGGGCGACGACGGCTTTATCTATGACGGCGGGCCATTTATGACCGATTTTATCACCCTTTGGGATATGTATAAGACCCAGCTGCCGCTGGTGTTCGCGCTTTATCAAGAGGCCGGGCGTAAAATTGCGGAGACGCTGATGAGGACGGGGGAAACGCTGGGGTTTCTGCCCAACAGCCTCGGCCTTTCTTCCGATTTTGCGCACGAAAGCCAGCAGGCGCGCATGTTGGGGGCCTATGCGCTGCTTTCGGCCTCCCATATGGGATTGGTGGACGACCCCCGCCGCATGTTACGCGTGATCGAGCGGGATGTATTCTCCGAAGGAAAGCGGGATTTCACCATGTATGGCCGCTGTGCATCGCACAGCTGGGCGCTGGATATGGCTGACATCTGCGCTTACGCCGCCCGGTTCGCGCAGGCGCTGGGCGAAACCGCCATCGCGGCGCGGCTGGCCCCGTTGGGTGAGCGCTGGCGTTCCGCCTATGACCCCGCCACCGGTATGCTGCGCGCCGATTCTCAATACTATGAGGGCACGCTGCATAATTACTCATTCCGTCCCTGCGCTTACATGCAGGAACGCATCGCCCTTTGCGGCGGCAACGAAGCCTTCGTTCGCCTGCTTGATCAATTCTTTGGCTTTGGCGCTCAGCCGGTCAAGCAGCCAACCGACCCGCGTGACAGCGCATATATCAAAGCTGGCATGGCTCTGGGCCGCTTTGAGGGCTTCAACAACGAACCGGATATGGAGACGCCATACAGTTACATCTTTGCCGGGCGGCACGAGCGCGCCTGCGAAGTGATTGCGGCCGGGCGAAAGGCTATGTTTGCCGAAGGCCGCGGCGGCCTGCCCGGCAACAACGATTCCGGCGGGCTGTCGTCCTGCCAGATCTGGAATACGCTGGGCCTGTTCCCCGTCGCGGGCAGCGACCTTTTTCTGATCGGCACGCCGGGCGTACGCGGCGCGCGGCTATACCTTTCCTCCGGGAATGAATTGGAAATCGCGGTGAAACGCCCTTCCGCGAATGCAATTTATGTCCGCAGCGCAACCTTCAACGGCAGGGCGCTGCCGAAATTTCGTCTGCCCGCCAGCGAACTGATGCGGGGCGGCCAGCTTGTGTTTGAAACGTACGAATAAGGAATATATGTCAGCGTGGAGGCCTGCTAAAAAGGATACGCATCCATTATGCGGATTTGCTTGATTTTACCTTAGTTCCGTGGTATACTATTTGGTGGACAAGCCAACCATTCTTTGGAGGTCACGCATGACACCATCTGCCCTCACGTTCCCAAAGGTTAAAACCGCGCCGCAGCAAAGGAACCCCCTTGGCTTTCACGCGCCGGAGCCGAACGACATTCACTGGGCCAAACCCCTGCTTTTTGCCGCCAACCGGATGGGTTGCGAGCTTTGTTTTGGCAACATCTATGCCTGGGCATCGCTCTATCACTCGGAAATCGCCCATTGCGGCCCGTTTTTCCTTTCCCGCTATATTGATTCGAGCGGAACGCCGTCCTACGGCTTCCCGGTGGGGGAAGGCGACCTGCGCGAGGCCATCGCGCTTTTGCGTGAGGATGCGAACCGGCGGGGGCTCCCGCTGCGGATTCGTGGCGTCACAGCGGAGGACAGGGAAAGCCTCGACGCCGCGCTGCCCGGGTTTTTTAGCTATGAGAATATGCGCGACGAAGCCGATTATATCTATCGCCGGGAGGACTTGGCCCTGTTGCCCGGAAAACGCTATCATCAAAAACGCAACCACATCGCGCGTTTCGCACGGGAATACCGTTGGGAATACCGAGAGATTCGCCCGGAAGATTTGCAGGACTGCCTGAAGATGGTCATGCGCTGGGAAGAGGGCAACGCCGAGCGCGACCCGCAGGGCCTCGAGCGGGAATTGGAGGCACTGCGCCTCTGTTTTGAGAACTATGAATTGTTTGAATGTAAGGGTGCGCTGCTCCGCGCGGAGGGTGAAGTCATTGCCTTCACCGCCGGTGAGGCCATCAATCCCCGCGTCTTCTGCACCCACTTTGAAAAAGCCTACGCCGCCATGCCGGGGGCGTATCAGATGATCAACCGGGAATTCGCAGCCAATACGCTGGAAGCGTTCGAATTCATTAACCGGGAAGAAGACATCGGCAGCGAGGGTCTGCGCAGGGCAAAGCTCTCTTATTACCCCGCCATTTTGCTTGAGAAGCATATCGCGACGGAACTTTGACGTATTAAGGAATGGGTGCCGTATGATTCGGTTTATGACGCCGAGCGATGCCGCGCGCATCGTACCGCTTTGGCAGGCGTGTTTTGGCGATGACGAAAACTATATCCGCTATTTTTTGCAGCACGCCCCCTCAACGAATCGTGGCCTGCTTGCCGAAGAGGATGGCCGCGCGGTGTCCATGCTCTTTCTGCTCCCCGGTGCGCTGGAACTGGACGGGCAGCGATTACCCGCCTCCTATGTTTACGCCGTTGCCACTGCGGAAGATTTTCGGGGACGCGGCCTTGCGGCGGAATTGATCCGCCACAGCGCGGCGATTACGCGCGAGGAAGGGCAGGCCGCCCTGTGTCTGTTTCCCGCAACCGAGAGACTTTATAGATATTATGAAAAACTCGGGTTCCGTACCGCGTTCGCGCGTCAGGCGCACGCATTCACCCGTGAAACGGGCGAACTGCCCTATCTCAAGACCAATTTGGCCTGGGACGCCGAACAGGCGTGTGCCCGGCGCTCCGCACGCTGGGGGCGGCAGGGCTTCTTTGCCTGGGACGCTCCCATGCTGGACTACATACGGCAGGAGACGCTTTTCAACGGCGGACGTGTGCGCTGTGCGGAAGAAGGCTACATCTTTTACGGCACGGCGGACGCGCTGCTCAAGGTAAAGGAATGCTGCGCACAGCCGGGCGCGGAGGAATGGCTGTTGCAAAAGGCGTTGAGCATCAGCGGCTGCGCACACGGCGAAGCGCTTCTGGCGGCGGAGAAAGAGTCCCTGCCCGGCGGGATGCTGTATCCCCTGGATGACCGCGCGGAACAATGGCTCGCCGCCACCGCCGGAAAGGCGTACCTCGGGTTGACACTGGACTGATCCATGCTTGGTATAAGCATGATTGTAAGAGTTTATAGCGAGGTTGAAAATGCTGTATCTTTTTTTGGCCGAAGGTTTTGAAGAACTGGAGGCGATCGCGCCGCTGGATCTGCTCCGCCGCGCGAACATCAACGTTGAGACCGTTGGCCTCGGCGGGCGCGTCGTCACCGGTTCCCATGGAATCGCTATAACCTGCGACGCAGTGGCGAATGATGATTGGACGCCGGGCAACGCATTTCAGGGCGTGATTCTCCCCGGCGGGCCAGGGCACGCAAAATTGGCCGAATCGCCCGCCGTTCTGGCCGCTATCCGCCGGGCTGATTCCGAAGGCAAGCTGTTGGCGGCGATCTGTGCCGCGCCCTCGATTCTTGGGACGCTTGGTTGCCTGCGCGGTCGCAGAGCCGCCTGTTTTCCCGGTTACGAGGGATCACTGCTGGGCGCGGAAATCTGTTTTGACCCCGTCGTATGGGACGACAACGTCATTACCGCGCGGGGTGCGGGTGCCGCCGTGATGTTCGGGCTCGCGCTGGTGGGCTATATGCGTTCGCCCACGGAGGCCGAACGGATTGAAAAGGTGATCCAATGCCCATGAACCCTCCCCTGCCCGAGGTAAAGGCGGCGCTGCGCCGCGAGCTTTTGCGCCAGCGCGCTGGTTGCTCGCCGGAAACGAGAAAGATGCTTGATGAAGAACTCAACCGGCAGCTTTGCGCACTGCCGCTGTTCCGCGCGGCAGATACCGTTCTCGGCTATTATCCCATCGGTTCCGCGGCGCGGGGCTTTGAGCCGGATATCCGCCCCGCACTCCTGCAAGCCCTCGCGCAGGGCAAACGCGTCGCACTGCCCCGCTGCGTCCCGCAGGACGGTGAGACCCGCAAGCGGGAGATGGAATTCTTCCTTATCGAATCTTTTGACGGCCTGCGCCCCGGAAGCTTCGGCGTTCCGGAGCCGGAACCGGCACTGCATCAACGCCTCACCCAACCCGAAAGAGGGCTCTGCCTAGTGCCCGGGCTGGCCTTTGACGGCGACGGATATCGCCTTGGCTATGGCAAGGGATACTATGACCGTTTTCTAGCGCGCTTGGCAGGCCAATCCCTTGGCATCTGCTACGAACAATTCCTGCTGAAACAGCTGCCCTGCGGATACTATGATCGGTCTGTTGACGCAGTGTTGACTCAGCACGCGATACTATATGTGAAGGAGCGAAGCAACAACAATGGATGACCGCAATCTGCCGCCTCCCCCTCCACCCCCGCCCGGCGGCCGCCCTGCGCAGCCCGGCCCAAATGTCAACCCCTGGGATAGCCTTGTCTCCGGGCCGACGCCCCAACCGCCCTATACCTCGCCGACACAGCTTCCTCGGAACAATCCCCAGCCGGCAAAGGCTCCGTTTCAACTTGACATCAGCTTTGATTCGATGGAGCTTTCCTCAAAGCTTGGTTCTGTTTTGGAACCGGAAGCGCCGGTCTCAAAGGGTGAGATTTACTTTTCGAACCCGCCCGCACCGGTGCGCAACGCTACGGCGCCCGCAGCGAAAAAACGCAGAGCGAAGCGCAAGCATTCCGGTGCAATAGTCGCTGGCGTAATGACGCTGATTCTCGCATTCACCACCCTTTTTTCATGGATTGGCATCACAGCTTTGCAGGACATCTTCGCCATCGGCAAGATATCTGAGGAGGAAGTACACGTCACGCTGGGCAATGACCTGACGACTGACCAGGTGATCGACCTGCTCGGCGACCGGGATCTGATTACCCAAAAATGGCTCTGCAAACTCTACAGCAATTTTTCTTTCTGGATGCGCACGCGCAACCTGGCTGATCCATCAAAGGCAAAGCAGCCGGTCTATCTGGGCGGCAACTATGAGATTGAGACCAACCAAAGCCTGGAAGAACTGCTCAACACTTTCAAATCGCAGCCAAAGGCTTCAGAGACCGTCAGTCTGGTGTTCCCCGAGGGCTATACCATTCGCCAGGTCGTGGGCAAAGTAGAAAAATACGGTGTCACCAGCGCCGAACTGCTGGATAAGACGCTGCGTTTTACCGCGTTTGAATATCCTTTCCTGAAGGCGTTGAATACGGACAGGCGCTTTAACCGCTATGAAGGCTACCTGTTCCCCGACACGTATGAATTCTATGTTGATGAGACCCCCAGCAGCGTTCTGCGCCGGTTCTTTGATAACTTCAAGAGCAAATGGACTGAAGATTGCGCCACGCGAGCGAAGGAACTGGGTATGACCGTCGATCAGGTGGTCACCCTGGCCTCCATCATCCAAATGGAAGCCGCCAACGCGGAGCAGATGAAGGATATCTCCGGTGTGCTGCACAACCGGCTGAACAAGATGAACGTCTATCCTATGCTGGAATGCGACTCGACCCGCGACTACGTGCGCAACAACATTGATATCAACGGCATGGACCGCAACACGGCGGAGTATTACTACCAGGCGTATAACACCTACCAATGCACAGGGTTGCCGGTGGGGCCGATTTGCAGCCCCGGTACCGACGCCATTGAGGCCGCGCTCAACCCGAAATCGCACGACTACTATTATTTCCAGCACGATAAATTCGGGAAAATGTATCTCGCAAAGAACAAACCTGATCATGATCAAATCACGGTCGATCTGGTAAATAAAGGTATTTCGCAATAGGTTCCAACCATCCGCGCAACGACCCGCGGTTCTGCTCCGCGCGGCAGAAACGCCAGGCCCAGCCGGCCAGCAGCGCGGAGGCTCTCAATCGGTCGGCCTTGAGGTAGGGCGCGTCTTCCATTCCGGTTCGCAGTGTTTTGCGCCGGGAGAGTGTCCCAGCCTGCGCCAGCTTCGCCCAATCTATTTCGGGCAAATGAACACCCGCCGCAGTCTCAAGCAGGGCCAGCAACTCCTCCACATCCTTGCAGGGAAAGACCTTGATTTCCAACTTCAAAAGGCGCAGCTTTAAACGAAAAAGAGAATCCAATGCCCCCTGTTCCATCTGCCAGGCGAGATTCGGTAGAATCTCCGGCAGGCGGCGCAGGGGGTCGGTCATAATATCCTCGGCC
>JAVBOZ010000013.1:0-16361 GCA_031549985.1 Oscillospiraceae bacterium
GCCGGTACCCGGTTTTGAGGGCGGGCGGCGGATCATCGCGATTGCGTTTGGTTGTGCGTTGCTGTTGGGTGCATTGGCGCTGGTTCTGCGATATCTGGGCAAACCCGTGCGGCTGCGCGTCACGGCGGGAGTATTGGGTGCTTTGACTTTCATCGCCTGCTGGCTGCCGGGGTTCCTGCGGCGCGGCGACAACGCGCTACAGCTTTTAAAGACCGGCGCGGGCATGTCGGTGTTGCTGAGCAAGGGCGAACACGCGGCCCTGCTGGCCTGTGGGGGCGACGAGCTTCCCGCCGCCGCTGTCGCGCAGGCGCTTTCCGCGCAGGGCATTCGCGAATTGGAGCTGTTGCTGCTGCCGAAGAAGGGCGAAATGATGGAGGCAGGCGCGGGGCAAATCCTGCGCGATCTTCCTGTTCACCGGGCGCTGGTTGCGCAGCCGAACGCCGAAGCGGCCCGTTACGCGGAACAATACGCTATAGCGAGCGCACAATATAGTGCGCTGCCCCTTTGGGAGGGCGTCAGCGGGATTTTTTTCAGGAGCGAAACAGGCGAAAATGTTACGGCTTGTTTGCTCGAGATTGAAGGCGTACGCATCCTTGTGCTGTTCGGCGCACCGCGGCTGCTGCCTGAAATCCCCTGGAACTGGCGAAGCGCCGACCGGGTTGTCACATTGCAAAGCTCGCCCGGGGAACTGCACGTCACCCCGCGGGGCGAGATATATTGAATAGGAGGTGTTTTCCTTGGCTCTGTTGGAAGAAGTTGAAGTAAAGCGACAGATCAGAGAGCTCGACTTCGCACGGCTCTATGTCGTCTGCGGGGACGAGGAATACCTCAAACAGTATTACGCCGCGCAGATTTGCGAACGGGCGGTGGAAGCGCCATATCGGGATTTCAATTTTCACCGCTTTGAGGGGAAAGATACGACCGTGGAGGAGATTGCCCAGGCGCTGGAGGCCTACCCCTTGGGAGGCGGACGCAGCTGTGTGATGGTGCGCGATTTTCCGCTGGAGGGCATGGGGAGCGACAAGGCCTTTCTGGCCATGCTGCAAGAGCTGCCGCCCCATGGGGTACTGATTTTCTGGATGGATACAGCGGCCTTTCACCCCAAGAAGAGTAAGGCGCTGCTGGAAGCTTTCAACGCCGCCGGGCACGTCGCGCAGTTCAACAGGCCCGACGCTGCGCAGCTGACAAGGCTGCTGGCGGCGGGCGCAAAACGGCGAGGCTGCGTCATCGGGGCGCAGGCGGCGAATTACCTGATCGAGACCGTCGGCGGGGACCTCAACGTATTACTCAATGAGCTTGAAAAGCTCTGCGCCTACGCGGGCGAGGGCCAGAGCATCACGCAGGCCCATATTGACGCGGTCTGTGTCAAATCCCTGGACGCCCGGAGCTTCGACATGGTCAAGGCGGTGGCGATGGGGGACGGCGGCCGGGCGCTGCGCTTGCTGGATGACCTGCTGCGGCAGAAAACCGCGCCGCCCATGCTGCTGGGTTCGTTGATCGCCAATTACGTTGATATTTACCGCGCCGCAGCTGCGCTGAAAGCCCGAAAGCGTCCGGAGGATTTGGCAAAGGTGTTTGAGTACGGCGGCAAGGCCTTTCGGCTGCAAAACGCGGGCCGTGTGGCTGCGAAGATGCCCATGGGTCGGGTGCTGCGATGCCTTACGCTGCTAGACGCGGCGGACCGCAAGCTCAAGGGTTCGGGGCTGGATCCGCGCCTGGTGCTGGAGGAATGCCTGATCGGGTTGCTGGCCGCATAAGCCCAAGGGAGGTTGGTTTGGAAAAGATACACCTGCGGCAGGCGGTGCTGGTGGAGGGTAAATATGACGCGATTCGCCTTGCCTCCCTGCTTGATGCCGTGATTTTGCGAACGGACGGGTTCCGCATCTTCAATGACGGCGAAAAAAAAGAGCTCTTGCGCCGTCTGGCGGCGCGGCGCGGTCTGATCATTCTGACAGATAGCGACGCGGCGGGGTTCAAGATTCGCGCGTACCTGCGGGGTATGCTGCCGAAAGAACAGGTGACGCAGGTCTATATCCCCGATATTTATGGCAAAGAACGGCGCAAAGATGTGCCTTCCAAAGAGGGCAAACTGGGTGTTGAGGGCATGGATACCGAGACTTTACGCGCGGCCTTTGAACGGGCGGGGGTGCTCGACGACCCGGACGCGCACGCCGCAGAGGAGAAAATTACGAAGCTTGAATTGTACCGGGATGGGTTTTCCGGCAGGCCGGGCAGCCGGGTTCGCCTGCGGGCGCTCCTGCGGGCGCTGGGGCTTCCCGAACGCCTGAGTGCCAACGGGTTGGCTGAACTGCTTTCCGCCTGCGTCAGTGCGGAGGAATACCGCGCTGCGGCGGCGAGCTTGCAATCGGAAGGGATGGGTGAAGCGCCATGAGCATACGCATCGGCCACGGTTACGACGTGCATCGCCTGGTACCCGGGCGGGAACTGATCCTGGGTGGCGTCACTGTACCCTTTGAGCGGGGGTTGCTGGGCCATTCGGATGCCGATGTGCTCTGCCACGCCGTGACGGACGCGCTTTTGGGTGCGGCGGCCCTGGGCGATATCGGCCAACATTTCCCCGATAATGACGAGCGCTATCACGGAGCGAACAGTCTATTGTTGTTAGAGGAAGCCGTTGCCCTGCTGCGCAAAGAGGGGTGGCTGGTGCAAAACATCGACGCCACCGTTCTGGCGCAGGCGCCGAAACTGATGCCCCACATTCCGGGGATGCGGGCGAATATTGCCAAGGCCTGCGGGCTGGCGATTGCGGCGGTCAGCGTGAAGGCGACGACGGAGGAAGGCCTGGGGTTCACCGGCAGCGGTGAAGGCATGGCTGCGCACGCGGTTGCGCTGATAGAAGGAGGGTGCCTGTGACGAGCTTATGGCAGGATATCGCCCAGTTCTTTGAACGGGTGTGGGCGATCATCCTTTCTTTTCAATTTAAGGATGCTCTGGATATCCTCTTTGTGGCCGCTGTTATTTATGGCCTGATCCGGCTGATGCGCGAGACGCGCTCGGCGCAGCTGCTCAAGGGGCTGTTTTGGCTGTTGCTGGCCTGGGGTGTCATCAAGGCGCTGCGCATGAACGCCAGTGAGACGATTTTCAAAAACCTGATCGATAATTTCGCGCTGCTCCTGCTGGTGCTATTCCAGCCGGAGATTCGCAATATGTTTGAAAGCGTTGGCGTCGGGGGCTTCAAGTTCCTGCCGCAGAAACGGGATATGGAAAGCCAGGCGACCGCGATAAAGGCGGTCTGCGAGGTTTTTGGCCAGTTCAGCGACGAACGTGTGGGCGCGCTGGTGGTATTTGAGCACGAGACCATGCTGGGCGAAATTATTAAGAACGGCATCGGTATTGAAGCGAAGGTAAGTCGGCAATTGATCGGCAATGTGTTTTTCCCCAACGCGCCGATGCACGACGGCGCGGCTGTGGTGCGTCAGGGTGTGCTGGTGGCGGCGGGTTGTATTTTGCCGCTGACTCAGAATACGGATATCGACCCTCTGCTGGGCACGCGGCATCGCGCAGCCATTGGCATGAGTGAACAGAGCGACGCCCTGGTCGCGGTGGTTTCTGAGGAGACGGGTGGGATTTCTCTGGCGTATAAAGGCGTTTTGCGCCGCGACCTCACCCCGACGGAGTTGGAGGCGGCGCTGCGTGAGGCCCTGCTCGGGCAGGAGCCGGTGAAGCGGGCGATCAGTTTCTTTCGGCGGTTCGGTTTCCGAAAGGTTACAGATGACCGAAAGAGCAGCGCCGGAACACGGGAGGAGCCATAAATGGAAAAGAAAAACGCTGCAGATGCCCAATCGAAGCGTAAACAGTCGCAGCCGTTGAGCCGTCTCTTCCGCAGCAATAAAGTGCTGATCCCATTTTCTCTTTTTTTGGCGGTATGGGTGTGGCTGATTCTTGTGGTGGGCAGCAGTGAATCGGAAGACAGGGTGATTGAACGGATTCCCATCAAAGTGGATTTTAGCGGAACGGTATCCGAGAGCCTTGGCCTGCATGCTTTTTGGCCGCAAAACGTAGACCCCGAGCATCTGACGGTCGACGTCACGATACGGGGTAAAAAATACGACATCAGCCCCGCCGTCGTTTCGGCGGAGGACTTGAAAGTGGAGCTTTTGCCCAAGGACATCAATAATAACGACATCAACGCCGCAGGGGACTATCAGTTGCAGGTGAGGGTGACCCAGATTCTTGGGCTGGGTAAGGCGAATTACAAAATTATCAGTACCAGCCCCGCGACGATATCAGTATATTTTGATCATACCAAGACGACGACGTTTCCGCTGGAACTTGCCCCCATCGGCGAGGTGACCGCCGCTTCGGAGGAATACTTCGCCGCAACGCCGCTGCTTTCGCGCAAGACGGTTTCAATAACCGGCCCGGCCAAGGATGTCAACAGCATCCGGCAGGTCAAGGCGCAGTTCCTGGTCGAAGGGCCGCTGGAAGAGACGCAGACCTTCAACGATGTGCAAATCAACCCCATCATTGATTTTGGCGCGGTGAGCCAATACCTGACCATTGACGCCGGCGGCAGCCCCATCAGCGTCACCGTGCCTGTCTGGAAACGGGCGCAGCGAAAGGTCTCAGCTGACTTTATCGACCAGCCCAGAGCATACATCGCCAAGCCTCTGCCGGTTACCTTTACACCCGCGAACGTTCGCGCCGCACTGCCGGAGAAAAGTATTCGTGAGGACGGAACTTACAGCGTCGGGCAAATTTCCTTCCGGCAGCTTTCGCCAGGCAACAATGTTTTTACCTTCTTAACCTCCGAGCTAAAGGAGATATATCTGTTTGATGCGTTGGAGGCGTTCCGCGTGGAGGTCGATATGACCGGCATGGCCGAAACCCGATTGACGCTGCCGAAGGAGAAGATCACAGTAGCGGGCGGGAACGCCGCCGTCGGCGATGTGCAGTCGGTTGCGGTAGTTGGGCCAAAGGATGTGGTGGAGGCCCTGACGCCGCAGTCGCTGAGCGGTGAAGTGATCCTTACCGAAGAGACGCCCAAGGGCAGCGCTACCCTGCCAGTCAGCATCGCCGTGGAGCATGAGGATTGCTGGGTTTACGCGCCCAAAGAATATGTTGTTGCTTGTGTGGTGAATTAGTTTGAAGAAGAGTGTTTTGCGCAGGCGTGTTCTGTCAGCCTTCCTCCTGCTCTGCCTGCTGGCGGAGCTGGGCGGCTGCGCGGCAGTGAACCTGATTCAGCCGATCGACGAGCTGATGCGTCCGCCTTATGAAAACGAAGAACAGGAACAACTGGAGCAAAAACTGGCCGAGCTGCAAAGCGCGGAAAAAACAAAGGGCGGCAAAATGATCTTTCGCCATCCGCTTGGCGGTCAGTATCGCAATGCCGTGACGATGCAGGATATTGACGGTGACGGCCAAGAAGAGGCAGTGGTGTTTTATTCCAGTTACGAAGGCGCACGGCCGGAAAACCCCGGCGTACATTTGGCGGTCTTCGTCAAGCGCGGCGGTGTTTGGGAGCCACGCATTGCGCAGGGCGACGGGGTGACGGTGGCCTCGTTGTCATTTCTCCGGCTGGGCGGGCGCGGGCGTGGGATTCTCGTCTGCTGGCAGAAAGAGAACGCCGATCAGTGCTTTACGCTGTATACCCTGGATGCGCAATGGAAGCTCGAAAAATTGTTGGTACAGAATTACGCCGTATTGACTGCGTGCGATATGACGGACGATGGGACGGATGAGGTTGTCTTCATTCGGGCCGCGGACGCGGCAAAAGGAACGCCCTCCAAAGCCATTTTGCTAAACTATGATACGAAAAAAGCCCAGGTATATCTTTTGGAAAGCCAGGCGCTTGACGCGTCGCTTTATGCCTTTGCCGGATTGGAACCGCAGAAGCTGGAAGGCGGGGGTCATGCGATCCTGCTCGACGCCTGCCGTCTTGCCGGCAGCACGTCGGAACCGGCGATGGTAACGCGGCTGATTGAACAGGAGCCTGCCGTGGGGAAGACCGGCGCGGGCAGCCTGCGCATCGCATTGACTGACGCCGCAAGCAGCCGCAGCTTGCCCCTGCGCGCGCGCGATTTTGACGGGGACGGCAAATTGGAGATACCGTCGGAGTATACGTTGCCCGGTTCTTCGCTGGCGGATACTGAAAATGGTACCGTGCGGCCGATAACGCTGATCAGTTGGAACAGACCGGTACGGGAGGCGGACGGTTGGCGTTTGGAACCGGTGGCGGCGGGGAACCTTTACCTGACCGCAAACCGTTGGGTGCAGCTGCCCCCGGCGCTGGCGGAGACGGTGACGATCCGTGGTTCGGATGACGGCGGCATACGTTCGCTGCGATTCTTTCGCCAGCGGGAGGACGGCAGCGCGGGGGATGAACTGTTTAGCCTGCGTGTGGTGCTGCTGACCGGGGAGCTGCGCGACTCGGTTTTGACTGAGCGGGGCCGGGCGGAGGGAATACAGCTTGAATTCTTGCAGGAGATGCGCATGGATGAGGGAATCAGCACGTTCCCCGTGCCGCCGCTGCCGCCGCAGGGCGAGACGGTCGTGACATAGGGAGTACTTACAAGTAACGGCTACCTCGGTTGCCTAACATACCAAAAAAGGGGGCGTTGATGATGAAACGGCGTATATTGGTGGCGGACGACGAAGCGAGCATCCGTGAGTTTGTGGTGATCAACCTGGAGCATAGCAATTATGAGGTTGTGCAGGCGGCCGACGGCCTGGAGGCCTGGGAAGCCTATCAGGCGAGCGAAGAAGAATTTGATCTGGCGCTGCTGGACATCATGATGCCCGAAATAGACGGTCTCGAGCTGTGCAGGCGGATCCGCGAAAAGAACAACCATACCGGCATCATCTTTCTTACCGCGCTGACGCAGGAGATGGATAAGGTCAAGGGCCTGCTCAGCGGCGCGGATGATTATATTACCAAGCCCTTTTCGCCTTCGGAACTGATGGCGCGGGTGGAATCGGTCATGCGCCGCGTCGCCCGGCACAACAAGGGTCAGGAGCCGAGCGTCCTGGTCAGCGGCGAATTTCGCCTCGACACCCGCAGCCGCACGCTGCGCAAAGGAAACAGCCGTGTCGACCTGACAAACATTGAGCTGCAGCTGATGGAATACTTCCTCAGCCACAAGGACGTGGTGCTCAGCCGTAAGGAAATCCTGCGCACCATCTGGGGCAACGAAGGCGTAAATGAGCTGAAGATCGTCGACGTCAACATCCGCAGGCTGCGCATCAAAATTGAGGATGATCCCTCGAACCCCAAGCGCATCGCGACCATCTGGGGGCTGGGCTACAAATGGGTGGAGCAATCGGAGTGATCTTTGACTTGAAAGACATGATTGGAACAGTATGAGGCAGTTATGAAACATCAAGACGAAAACCGGCGAAGAGGCATCGGAAGGCTGCGCGGCCTTGTGCGGCGCTGGATATTCAACGTTGTGATCCTGTTCGCCGTGGGCATGCTGATCGCGGCCGGCGCGTTCATCCTGCTGGTTGCCCGCAATTATCACGCGACCGTGGAACGCACCCTGAGCGGGCAGGCCAGCGAGGCGGCGGTGGGCGAGTTTTTTAACCGCCGCGCCGGAGAAAACGGCGAGAACTTCGAACACGCGGCAACCGAATATGTCGAAAACTTTGCCGCGCGGGATCAACTGGAGCTTTGGGTGATCAATGACCAAGGCCTGGTGGTGGCTTCTTCCAGCGGATTCCCCCGGCTGCGGGGCAACCAGATGGAAGATTATCAGGCTGCCATTGCGCCGGATTCAGGCGGTTCCGCCTTTTGGAAGGGCAAGTATAACGGGCAGGACGTGATGGCATTTACTGTCGTCTATACCCTGCAAGGCAGCGGCAGCGCGACCTACGAGCAGCATTACGCTCTGCGGTATATGACGTCGCTGAAATACGTCAACACGCAGACCGGGCGCGTCGCCATCCTGGTGGGCGCGATTTGGCTGGCGATGCTGGCGGTGATGGTCGTCTCGGGCCTCTATTTTATCTGGTCGATCCTGCGGCCGCTGGAACACATCAGCCGAACGGCTTCCGAACTCGCCAAGGGCCATTTTGAGGAGCGGGTAGCCGTCTCGAAACGCAAGGACGAAATTGCCCGGTTGGGCGAAGACATTAACAACATGGCCGAAGAGATCGCCTCGGCCGAGAAGACGAAGCTGGATTTCATCAGCACCATTTCGCATGAGCTGCGCACACCCCTGACGGCAATCAAAGGCTGGGGCGAGACGCTGCTGGACGGGCAGAAGGGCGACCCGGCGCTCCATGCGCGCGGTCTGAGCATCATCATTGACGAGGCCGCCCGGTTGACGACCTTGGTGGAAGAATTGCTCGATTTCTCGCGGATGCAGAGCAACCGGCTGGTGATGCGTCAGGAGCGCATGGACGCGCTTGCCGAGCTGGACGACGCGGTGTTTTTCTTCCGCGAACGCGCCGCGCGGCAGGGCGTGGAACTGGTCTGCGCGACCTCCGACATCCCCGCGACGATGCTGGGCGATCCGGCGCGCATCCGGCAGGTGTTTATCAACGTTCTGGATAACGCCTTCAAATATACGCCCCAGGGCGGCCGCGTAACTGTCACCACCGCGTTCAATCCGCCGCTGGCGCAGCAGCCGCCTTCCATGACCCAGCAAATCTCGCTCCAAATGCCAAAAGAGCTTTGCGTGACGGTCAAAGACACGGGCTGCGGTGTTAGGCCAGAGGATTTGCCGCACATCACCGAGAAGTTCTTCAAATCCTCCACCGCCACGAAGGGCTCCGGCATAGGCTTGGCCGTAGTGGCTGAAATTCTGCGCGTACATGGGTGCCAGCTCAGTTTTGAAAGCCCCTCCGGGCAGGGCCTTTCGGTAAAAATGACATTTCCCCTGCTGGATGCCGGGAAGAAAATATAACGGCGTAAGCCCTCACTAAAGAAAGGTACGGACATGATCAAAACTACGCAGACGGCGGAAGAAAATGCCCCGATCGCAGCGCAGGAGGAGGAGAAGATCCTCATCGGCGCGGTGGGGGGCGAAGCCCTGATGGAGGGCATTATGATGCGCGGCCCCAAGGGCGCGGCGGTTGCGCTGCGCCTGCCGGACGGTTCTGTCGAGACCACAATGAAACAGACGAAGTTGCCCTCCGAGCGTTGGAAGCCGCTGGGTTGGCCCTTTATCCGCGGGCCGGTGAGCTTCGTCTATTCGATGGTGTTCGGCTATAAGTGCATGATGGATTCGGCGGAAAAGGCTATGGATATTGAATCGGAGGAAGAGGGCGGCGAAACTGCTTCCAAGTTCGACCGCTGGATTGAAGAACACCTGGGCGAAAAGATGATGACCTTTGTCGGTGTGCTCGGCACCATCTTGGGCGTTGCGCTGGCTCTGGGTCTGTTCGTGTACGCACCGAAGTTCCTGGCCGAACTGATCCTGCCAAAGGATCTTTCCCGGTTTTCGCCGCTGGTGCAAGGCGGTGTGCGCCTGATGCTTTTTATTGGCTATATGTTTGTCATGTCCCTGCTCAAAGACATTCGCCGGGTATTCCAATACCACGGCGCGGAGCACAAATCCATCTTCTGCTACGAAAGTGGATTGCCGCTGACGATTGAGAATGTCCGCGCCCAGAGCCGGTTGCACCCGCGCTGCGGAACCAGCTTCCTTTTCGTGATGATTTTGCTGAGCATTTTGGTCTCCTCCGCCGTCGTTTTGGCATTCCCGGTGCTGGAAAGCGACAAGAGCCTTCAGATGCGCCTGATCTGGACGGCGGTGAAGTTTGCACAGTTCCCGCTAATCATGAGCCTGGGCTACGAGTTCATCCGTCTGGCCGGGCGGCATCTGAAAAACCCGCTTGTGCGTGCGCTTTCGGCCCCCGGCCTGTTGATGCAGCGCATCACCACCAAGGAGCCGGACGACCGCATCATCGAGGTGGGCATCGAGGCGCTGAAGGCCGCGCTGGGCATGCCGTACCGGGCGCTCATCCCCGCGCCGGTTGAAGAAGGGGCGGAAGAGTCGGCGGAACCACCCACCGAAGCCGTGGAAGATGCGCCGCAGGCAAATCCATGACCCTGCGCGAAGCGCTGCGGGAGGCCGAGCGGAATTTCCGCGCGGCGGAGATCGCCGACGCCCGGTTTGACGCGCTTTGCCTGGCGCAGAAGGCGTTTCAAATGGACGCGACGCAATTGCGCCTGCATGGCGAAACAGCCTGCGAATCCGCGTCCCTTGCCGAATATCGCGCCCTTGCGCACCGCCGCGCCGCTGGGGAGCCGCTGCAATACATTTTGGGCGAATGGGAATTCTATTCCATGCCCTTTTTCGTTGGACCGGGGGTGCTGATTCCGCGACCGGAAACGGAACTGCTGACTGCGGCGGCGCTGCGCTTTCTGGAGGGAAAACCGGATTCGGCGGTGGTATATGACCTTTGCGCCGGGAGCGGCTGCGTTGGCCTGAGCGTTGCGGCCCGTCGCCCCGGGGCAACTGTTTTTTTGGCTGAGATCATGCCGGAGGCTCTGAAATGGCTGCGCCTCAACGCGCAACGCCATACCCTGCCCAATGCCCGCGTCGCGCAGTGGGACGTGCTGGCTCCGCCGCCAAAAGATGCGCCCACCCCGGACGTGATCCTGACCAACCCGCCGTATATCCCCGGCGGAGAACTGCGGGACCTTGCCAAAGAAGTACAGCAAGAGCCGCGCACGGCGCTGGATGGCGGCGAAGACGGCCTGAAGTTCTATCGTGCCATCGAGCGGTACTGGTTGCCCCGGCTGCGGATGGGCGGTTTGCTGGCGGCGGAGTGCGGGGACGGGCAGGCGACACAGGTGGCGGCGATACTTACGCGGGCAACGCAGGGGAAGGCCGAGGTGATCAAGGACGCGAACGGACTGGAGCGGATGGTGGTCCTGCGTCCGTGAAAACTAGAAAGTCAAGGAATTCCGTTTTGGATGGAGTGGGCGCGGTAATATGCGAAAACGCAGCGCAAAGGACTTGATTCTAAGGCAAGGGTATGCTACAATAGTCTCGCCGCCCTGCGGCGTCGAGCCATTCTAAGAATCCCTTGTCGGGCAGGGCCCGCCATTTCGCTGCGCGAAACCAGGATTCTTTTGGCTGATTGAAAGTTATGCGCTATTATTTCTTACTGGTTAAAACGGAGGTCTCTATGCCTGATTTTGAGAATAAAGTTGCTTTCATCACCGGCGCGGCCCGGGGGCAGGGGAGGGCAACCGCCCTGGCGCTGGCCAAGGCGGGCGCTGATATTGTCGCTTTTGATGTGGGCGTGAAGATCGAATACCCCGCCTATGCCGAAAGCGCCGGCACGGAGCTGGAATCCCTGGGCCGGGAAATTGAGGCGTTGGGGCGCAGGGCGCTGCTCGCCGTTGGCGATGTGCGCGATGACGCAGCCGTTACAGCTGCGGTTGACGCAGCCGTTGCCGCTTTTGGCAAAGTCGACATACTCTTCAACAACGCGGGCATCTGCGCCTACGCCGCAGTGGATGAAATGACGGACGCGGAATGGGACGCAATGATCGACATCAACCTGAAGGGGCCGTTCAATCTGGCCCGGCGGATTGTGCCGCATATGAAGGCGGCGGGTTCCGGCGTGATCATCAACAATTCGTCAGTCATGGGGCTGCGCGGCGGTCGGCGGCTGAGCCATTATGCCGCCTCCAAATGGGGGCTGACGGGGCTGACCAAGGCATGGGCGCTGGAGCTTGCGCCCTGGAACATCCGCGTGGTGAGCATTCACCCCACGGGAGTCAATACGCCCATGAACGATGGGCTGGCGGCGATGGAGGGCGCAACGCCCTTGGAGATTGCCGAGCGTTCGGCGGGCAACCTGTTGCCAGTGCCTTGGATTGAGCCGGAGGATGTGGCGGAACTGGTGCTTTATTTGGCAAGCGACCGCGCGCGGTATGTCACCGGCGGGCAATATGCGCTGGATGCAGGGCTGCTGAGCGTATAGCGCTGTGATTGCGTTGCTCCTATTTCGTCAACTGTTGAAGGGATTGAATGATATGCACCTCTTATATGCTCTTGCTGCGGCATGCGTCGCGGCAGCACTGATGACGGCGATTTTTCGAACGCAGAAGATGGAAAAATGCCGTTTTGTTAGTAAGCTGATAGCGTCGCTGTTGTTTTGCGCCGCCGGGCTTTACGCCGCCGGGCAGCGGGAACAGATGAATATATACGTTGCGCTGCTGTTGGGTGCGCTCATTTTGGGGCTTGTCGGCGATATCCTGCTCGGATTGGACCGCTTCGTCCCGGAAGAAGCGCGGCGTTTTCTGTTTAAGATGGGCGGTGTCCCGTTTTTTTTCGGACACGTGTTATATATTGTGCTGCTGCTGCCTGTCGGGAATTTTGACCCGGGCGTATTGTTAATCTTGCCCGTCGTTCCGGTGGTGTTCCTTGTTCTGCAGCGGGTAAAGCTGGTGGATTTTGGCCGCGACCTTGTTCCACTGATGTTATACGGCGCCTTCCTTAGCGCTATGATGATGACCACAGTCAACGTCGCGCGACAGGGCGCTGCGCTCCCCCAGGGGGAATCGCTGGCGCGGTTAATGATCTTGCCGGGCATTCTTTTCGCCGTCTCCGATATAACGCTTTTTGTGGGTCGTTACGGGAATGAGAAGACGCGCAAAGGGGCTCCGGTGTTCGCCCATGTCATTATGCTTACATACTACAGCGCGCAGGCCATGTTTGCGCTTGCCGTGCGGTATATTTGAGAAAATGACAAAATTGTGACAAAAAAGGATTGCTTTTTGTGCCGGAATGGTTTATAATAAGAGGAGATGATACAGGATCAATGGAGGAGAAGGCCTTGAACGACACGACCATTCAATTCAAGATCAAGGAAGAGCCGGAGGACGAGATGCGCCAGATCCTGCGTGTGGTCTACGACGCGCTGGCCGAAAAAGGCTATAACCCGATCAGCCAGATCGTCGGCTATCTTCTCTCAGAAGACCCCACTTATATCACCACGCACAACAACGCCAGGAGCCTTGTGCGCCGCCTCGACCGCGACGAACTGCTCCAAGCGCTGGTGAAGGAGTATTTGAAGAAAGAGGAACCCGAATCATGACCGAGACGAAAGAAAAAGCCGCGCAGGAAGGATTCCTGACTTACAAAGGGCATCCGCTTGTGCGCAGCGGCGATACCATATATTATGGTACTCTGGCGAACCCCTACGTCGTGATGCTGAAGATTGACAGCACCAAGGACGTTAAGGGGCTGGCCGTGGCTGATAAGGTCTACGTTACGCTGATGAGCACCGATCCCGAAGCGAGCTTGATGGATCGCATTCAGAACCGCTGTGACCGCCGCGGGCTGTTTAACGCTATTGACATTGCCTCTGTCTGGCTGGAACGAGCGCTGAAGAAAGCGGCGTGACGTTCTTTGCAATACTTGCCGGTGTGATGGAATTGGCAGACGTGCTGGACTCAAAATCCAGTGGTGGCGACACCGTGTCGGTTCGACCCCGACCACCGGCACCATAATTACCCCAAGAAGCCTGTAGGCTTCTCGGAATCCCCAGTGCGGTGGAGCTCGTTTGAGAGCCCCACCGCTTTGCTTTTATCAAGCGCATGCGCCTGGTTACCCCTTCAGCATGATCCGGACATGGCTCGCGTCAATGCGGCGCAATACGCGGTAGCCGGTTTCGACTGCGGTGGCTACGCCGTCGGCGTTCGGCCCGCAATAGCCGTCGGGGATGCAGCTGCCGTCGTCGCGCACAACCAGCTTGCCGACAACCCCAACCGCCGCCCACTCGCTCCGTTCGGCGCGCGGGACGTACGTCCGCGCAGGGTCATATGCTTCGCTGGGGGTGCCTGGCTGAATCGCGCCAAATACATCGGTGAGGTTTTTTCCGCCCCAGCCGCAGGGGTTGGCATCGCCGACCAGCGAGGGTTGAGCTGAGACGACGCCCAGGATATAGGTGTCGTTCGCGTTGGCTTTGCGAATATATTCACCGGAAAGCGTAACGAAGAATCCCCTGCGGTCTTCACCCAACGGGTTTTGGTCAAGCCACTCAAACATTTCGGCGTAATCCGCGCCTGTCGTATAAACACCTGAGGCGCTCAGCACGTTGCCATTGAACAGCACACGCAAAGCGTTGGATCGCGACCCGGTGGAAGCGCCGTTGCCGATGATCAGCGCGTCGTCTAGATTTGAGTTATTGTTCGCGGGGTTGCTGGCGACATTGAATTTACCGATGGCGGTCTGGAAATTGTTTTGCGCGATGGTCGAGTTTCCGCCCGCGTGCGAAGCCGTGCCGATGGCGGAAGAACCGCTGCCTTGTGCATGCGAAGAACCGCCGGAAGCCGTGGTCGAAGATCCCTCGGCGTGCGACGAAGTGCCCGATGCCGTTGTCGCAAACCCCTGTGCATGCGAATTTGCGCCGCTGGCGTTTGTGTTTGCGCCTTCGGCGTGCGCCGAATCGTTGCCCGCGATTGTTTGTTGCCCTTCGGCGTGCGACTGCGCGCCGTTTGCCTGCGTGGTGTTTCCTTCGGCGTGCGCGTAGCTGTTGCGGGTAATTGTATTCAAGCCTTCGGCATGCGAAGCCTGGGACGTCGCCTGCGCGCCGTTTCCTTCAGCGTGCGCAGCGGCGGCGCTGGCGAGGGTATTGATGCCTTCGGCATGCGAGGCGTCGTTGCTTGCGACGGTCTGTTGGCCCTCGGCATGCGACTGCGCGCCGTTCGCCTGCGTGCCATTGCCTTCAGCGTGCGCCGCAGTGTTGCCCGCGACGGTCTGTTGGCCCTCGGCGTGCGACTGCGCGCCATTGGCCTGCGTGGTGTTGCCTTCGGCATGCGCATAGCTGTTTCTCGTGATCGTGTTGAGGCCCTCGGCGTGCGAACCCTGGCTCGTTGCCTGCGAACCGTTGCCTTCCGCGTGGGCTGCGGCGGCGCTGGCAAGTGTATTGATGCCTTCAGCATGGGATGCATCGTTGCTTGCGACAGTCTGCTGACCTTCGGCGTGCGATGAAGCGCCGTTTGCCTGCGTGGTGTTGCCTTCGGCGTGCGCCGAGGTGTTCCCCGCGATGGTCTGCAGCCCTTCGGCGTGTGACTGCGCGCCGTTTGCCTGCGTGGTATTCCCCTCGGCGTGCGCGTAGCTGTTTCGGGCCACCGTATTGAGTCCTTCGGCGTGTGCGCCCTGGCTCGTTGCCTGCGAGCCGCTGCCCTCCGCGTGCGTAAAATCCGCACCGGCTAGCGTTCCGCTGCCTTCGGCATGCGATGACGCGCCGTTGGCGGTTGTGCCGTTGCCCTGTGCAAGCGACGCGCTGCCTCTGGCGGTTGTATTGGTATTCAATGCGATGGCATCTACGCCCATCGTATAGTTGGTCGGCGTATGAATGCCCCGTACGGAGCCGCTGTTGTTTCCGTCCACCAGGTTGAGCAAATTCGACGGTCCGGTCGCACCCGTTGGGCCCGTGAGTCCCTGGACGCCTTGCAGTCCCTGCGGCCCCTGGGAGCCGGTTGTGCCCTGAATGCCCTGCAGCCCCTGCGGCCCCTGGGAGCCGACGGGCCCCGTTATGCCTTGGATACCCTGTGGCCCTGCCTCTCCTTGGATGCCCTGCGGCCCCGGTTCACCCTGCACACCCTGCGGCCCCTGAATACCCTGCGGACCTGCGGATCCGGTTACACCCGTTGAGCCTTGAGGTCCGGTCGGGCCTGTTATGCCAGTGGAGGGTCCCATTGGGCCGGTTGGGCCAGTGGCACCGGTTGCGCCCGTCGGGCCCGTCGCTCCGGTCATTCTGCAATTTAACGAGCAGCCGGAGCAGCACCTCTGGTAGCCCCGGTTACAGTCCGCGCATAGGCAATTATTCACCAATGTAGATCATTCCCTTCGAGTTCCAATCATGAGGTTCCAGTCTAGTATATGAACTTCCGCAAAATCTGTGTGATGCTTTTCAGGGCGCAAAGCAACTCCGGTGCGTCATTTGACGCACCGGGGAAAAACACGTATGGATGCGGCCTAAACTTCAGCCTGTTCGCAGGCGATGTGGGCGATGGCTTCGGGGCTTGGCGAAGCTGCCCTCCCATCTGCTGCCGCAGTCGGGGCAACTCTTTTGGCAGGCAGGTCGTGTTCGATGTCTCGCGGTGCGCCCTGCATCGAGTGTGTATTTGGTAGTCAGCCACCATTCACGATAATCTGAATGGGTACGCACCCTTTACTCGTGGTAGGGGTTTCATCACGGCCACCGCATTTAAAAAAGCGTTATAAAACTTGCGAAAACAGTCAAAATGTGCTATAATATAGGTATGAATAATCACGTAACAAAGCTAGGATCTTGTAATCACTAAATTTTCGGATAGAGCCGTTTGAGCTTGATACGTGCATCAGCAGTAGTAAATCGCCAGTCAACGGTGAGACCGGCGACATTGCGCCGTGCATTCCAGGTGCGAACCTCGCGGGACATTTCGTCCA
>JAVBOZ010000078.1:0-15897 GCA_031549985.1 Oscillospiraceae bacterium
TTCTAATCACAATACGTTCTGTGCGGGGGCGGCCCCCCCCCCCCCCCTCCTGGTTGTGTTTTTTGGGGGGGGGCCGCCCCCCCCCCCCCCCGCTGCGACAAAGAATCAATATACTTGTCAAAAATAGCTTTAGCTAACACGCAAATTGCATAAAAAATAATAGGAGTGGCACAATCGGGTAATGTCCATTTTGACCTTGCAGAACCTGACCATGGGCTTTGAAGACCGAACGCTGTTTTCCGGCATTCATCTGATGCTGGAGAATGGCGACCGCCTTGCCCTCGTGGGGGCGAACGGCTGCGGCAAGACCACGCTGCTCAAGCTCATTATTGGCGAACTTCTGCCGGAAGGCGGCGCGGCCGTTCTGGGCAAGGGTGTGCGCCTGGGCTATGCCCGGCAAGAGGCGGGTTCCGCCGAACCGACTGTCAAAATGCCGGGCGAGGTGCAGGAAAATCATGGCGCGACTGTATACGAAGAGGCCCTCTCGGTTTTCGCGCCCCTGATGGCGGTGGAGCGGGAACTGCATGAAATTCACGACACTTTGCTGCACCGGCAGACGGAGGAGCTTTTGCACCGCCAGGCGGAACTGACGGAGGCGTATGAGCGCGGCGGGGGGCTGACCTACCGGGCGCGTACACGCTCGGCGCTGCTGGGCTTGGGCTTTGAAGAGGCGGAACACGACCTGCCGGTCTCGGTCCTCAGCGGAGGCCAGCGCGCCAAGCTGCGGCTGGGCCGATTGCTGCTTGCCGGCGCGGACCTGTTGCTGTTGGACGAGCCGACCAACCATCTGGATATCAGCGCCATTGCCTGGCTTGAGGGGTTTTTGGGCGAATATCGGGGCGCGGTCATCCTTGTGTCGCATGACCGCTGGTTTTTGGATAAAGTCGCCACGCGCACGGCGGAGTTGCACCACGGCAGGCTGATGCTCTGGAAGGGCGGTTACAGCCAGGCGTTGCGCGAAAAGGAGTGCCAGGCGCTGCTGGACGCGCGGCACTATGAAAACCAAATGGCGGAGATCAAGCGCATTGAAGGGATCATCGAACAGCAAAAACGCTTCAACCAGGAGCGCAATTACGTCACCATCGCGAGCAAGCAAAAGCAAATTGACCGGCTGAAGGCGGAACTTGTGGTGCCGGATAGCCGACTGCGGCAGCTGCGTTTTCAGTTTCCGCCTGTCGCCGAGAGCGGCAACGAGGTGCTGCGCATTCGGGAGCTGGGCAAGGGGTTCGGTGGCAAGACGCTCTTTGCCGGGGCGGAGGCCCTGATCGAAAAAGGCGACCGTGTGTTCATTTTGGGCCCGAACGGCTGTGGCAAGACCACGCTGCTGAACATTTTGCGCCGTAAGCTCAAGCCGGATGCGGGTTACGCCGCCTGGGGCGCGAGCGTTTGCCCCGGAAGCTATGACCAAAACCTTGACCTTGTGCCCGGGCAGGCCGAAAAGACGGTGCTGGAAGAGGTTATGGATGCGCGGCGCGGCATGGGCATGGCGCAGGCACGCAACCTGCTGGGCGGTTTCCTCTTCCCCGGAGAGGATGTTTTTCGTCCGATGGGCTGCCTCAGCGGCGGCGAGCGTGCCCGGGTGGCACTGCTTAAGCTCCTGCTCTGCGGCGCGAACGTGCTGCTGCTGGACGAGCCTACCAACCACTTGGACATCGCCTCACGCGAAGCGCTTGAAGACGCTCTGCTGAGCTTCGGCGGCACGATGATCGCCGTCTCGCATGATCGGTATTTCATCAGCAAACTGGCGACCAAGCTCTTCCGGCTGCATCCGGAGGGCCTTGCCTATTGCGGCGTTTCATATGAGGAATACGAAAAACGCGAAAAAGAGCGGGCGCAGGAGTTAGAGTCGGATACTCCGGCAGCGCCGCGCGCGCCATCGGAATACCAGCTGCGCAAGGAACAGGCCTCGGCCGAACGTCGCCGTCAGACGGCCCTGACGCGCTGCGAGGCGGAGATCAACCGGCTGGAAGGGGAGACAGCTAAACTTCACGTGGCTCTGGCCACCCCAGAAACTGCAGCGGATTACCAAGCGCTGCTTGCCCTGACCCGGCAGTTGGAGGAGACACAGGCCAAGCTGGAGGAGCAATACACCCAATGGTGCGAGTTGACGGGGACTGCTCCCTAGATAGACATCCCTTGGGCTTATACTGTTCCTTGATTAAAATGCATGCGGACGGCCAATGGCAGTCCCTACACGATGGGCCCCACCGTAGGGGCGGCCATTGGCCGCCAGCGCACCAATTTGTTCGCTCGCACAAACGGGGTATACTAGAAACCGGGCAGCCAACAGCATCGACAATAAGACTATAAAGAATGGATGGAGGTCATCGCTTTGCAGGATATTGAAGCGTTCATCGCGGGTCACCCGAAAGGTCACTTTTTGCAGGCTCCTTTTTGGGCGGAGGTTAAAAAAGAGTGGACAAGCCGCACCCTCACTGTGGAGGATGACCAGGGCAACATTAAGGGTGCCATGCTGGTGTTGATTCGCCGCATGCCCCTCCTGCCGTATACGATGATGTACGCGCCTCGGGGGCCTGTCTGCGACATCAACGACGCCGAGACCCTGCGCAAGCTGACCGAGGCCGCGCGCAAACTGGCCAAACAGCACCGTGCCTATGTTTTGCGGCTTGACCCCGACGTCGAGAACACCGAGACACGTTTTCTTGAGATCATGGAAGGCCTGGGCTACCGGCGCAGCCTGCATAAGAATTTTGAGGGCATTCAGGCGAACTTCGTGTTTCGCCTGGATATCGGCGGCAAGACAGAGGAAGAAATTCTCGCGAGCTTTCATCAAAAGACGCGCTACAATATCAAGCTGGCCGCGCGTAAGGGCGTCGAAATCGTTGTCGGCGGCAAAGAAGACCTGCCGCGTTTTCAGGAGATTATGCTGGAGACCGGCCTGCGCGACGAATTCCCGCCCCGTTCCCTCGCCTATTTTGAGCGGATATTTGACTGCTGCGGCGACCATGTCAGGCTGTTCCTCGCCAAGTACGAGGGCGAGATCATCGCGGGCACCATCGCCATGCGTTTTGGCGGCAAGGAATGGTACCTCTACGGCGCCAGTTCCAATAGCGCGCGCAACGTCATGCCCAACTATCTGCTGCAATGGGAGATGATCCGCTGGGCGGTGGAGGGCGGCTGCTATATGTATGACCTGCGCGGTGTGCCGGCTGAAATGGATGAGAACAACCCGCTTTCAGGCCTGTATCGCTTCAAGAAGGGCTTTGGCGGCAAGCTGACGGAGTTCGTGGGCGAAATGGAACTGGTATTCAAGCCCGGTGCCGAAAAGCTGATTAAGCTGGCGATGAAGACGTTCTTCAGGCTGCGCAAATGGGCGTTTTTAAAGAGAGGCAAATAGCAGCAAGGCGCAGGAAACAAAAGACAAGGAGACGTCCGCGATGGCGTCTCCTTGTGTGTTTTGATATTGCATTTCGGCCCGGATTGTGGTAGACTGTTAGGGCGCGATTTACTTTTGCTTTTTGCGCAGGTGATGATAGGGGAAGAACCGCAGCACAAGGCAGGTGCCGATTGTACCCGCCGTATGCAGGATGATATCGATCATGGTATCCAGCAGCCCAAAGCGCATATGATATACGGAATCCTCCGCGCGCTTGAGCGGCGGAAAGAGCGCGGCGCGGCCCGGGTGATAGATCCAGTCCTGCGTGTCGCTTTCCATCAGTTGATCAAAACCAAACTCATAAATTTCCCAGAAGATGGCGATCATGAAGGAGATGCCGAGGACAAAGAGCAGCGCTGCCGTACGCGGAAACCGTATTTTGTCGCGTAGCTCGAAAGCGACCACCACTTCATAGGCCGCCAGCACGATCAAGATGCCGATGATGATGTGCAGGAACGAATCCCACCAACGGATGCGTTCATAAAGCTCCCACATATTGCCCGCGCCGGCCAGGACAATGAACAGGCTTGAAAAATCCTGGATATACGGCGGAACCCACCGCAAGCTGTTGTGCAGCGGCAGGAACTGAAAAATTTCCCACAAAAAAGAGCAGATGATCAGAACATAAAGCTGCAGCGTATCCGGGCCGCTTCGCGTTTCAGGTTTGGCCAGGCGGCGCACGAGTGCGACGAACAGCAGCGCGCGGCACAGCCACCAAAGCACGTAGTGCCAGCGCGGGGCGTCAAACACGCGGCGTGCGCCGCCTTTCAGATGCCAGCGCAGAACACCGGGTTGAAACAGCAGGGGTATGGTCTTTAGCATAAGCGCTCCCTCTTCTTTCACATTTATACTATTCCCTGATAAAAAGCGTTGCAAGGATTTTTACCAAGGGGGGTATAAACTGCGCGTAATTTATCGTACTTAATTTTACAGCGGGATGCGCCGAAAGTCAACAGTAGATTTTTGCGCATAGAATGACCAACGAAACAGATAACAGGAGGCCGCACCATGCAGACCATCTTTACCCCTCAGCAACTTACCGCGCGCGCAAAGGTGCTCTTTCAGGAAGAGCGCGCCATCGACCGGCTCGAGGGCTGGTTTTATGCCCGCGAGGCCGCCAGGCGGGCCGACGAAGCCGGTGCCGTCGGGGAACCGCCTCTGCGCCGCGCCGCGCTGGAGCTTTGCGCCATACTGCGCGAACTGCCGCTTTCGCTTTCGCCCAACGCGGTGTTCGCGGGTACGCAGCGCGATGCCTTTGCCCGCAGCTACGCCCTGATCAACCCGGAATTCCGGGTCGAGACCTTTTCCGGTTACTGCGACCCCACGGCGGTGTTCGGGGACATCGCACCCACAGATACGCTGACGCAGGAGCGAATCGACGACCTGCGCGAATATACCCGGCAGGGGGCGTATGTGCAGAGCCTGGCCAAGGTCTACGCGGAGCACGGGCGTTCGATGCAGGAGGTCACCTTCTTCGTTGAGCAGGTGACCGGCCACCTGATTCCGGATTTTCGCTGGGTGCTCGCCAACGGCGTCGACGCTCTGATCGCCGAGATCGATAAACGCATACCTGTAGAACAAGACGTGGAAAAGCGCGTCAATTTTGAGGCCATGCGCCTGAGCCTGCAGGGCGCGGTCGCCCTGGCCGGGCGCTACGCGGAGCTTGCGCAGGCTCAAGCTGAGGCGGTGCCGGAAGAAGCGCAAAAGCAGCACTTCACCCACCTCGCGCAAACCCTGCGAAAGGTTCCGGCGCGGGGGGCGCAGAGCCTGTTTGAAGCCATCCAGAGCTTCATGCTGCTCTGGCAGGTGATGTGCCTGGAGCAAGCGCCAAATCCCTTTGCATTTTCGGTGGGCAACGCCGACCGTATCTTCGAACCCTTCCGCGCCATGAGCGGCGAAAGTCGCGAAGAGGCCGCCGCGCTGTTCCGTCACTTCCTGGTCTTCTTCAATGTGGCCGACCGCAGTTGGGCGATCTCGCAAAACATCCTGCTTGGCGGGCGCGATGTTGACGGCAACGACCTCACCAATGGCTGTACTTACGCGCTGATGGACGCTTACTATGACATGAACCTGCCCCAGCCTATCTTGAGCGTGAAGGTGCATAAGAATACGCCCGCTGAATTTTACCGCGAGATGGGCCGCTTCTTTTTCACCCCCGGTGTGCTGACGCCCTCGCTCTTTCAGGACGACGCGCTGTTTGCCCTCTTGGGGCGTGACGTGGATGCAGCCGACCTGCCGGACATCGCCGTGGCGGGCTGCCAGGAACCCTTGATCATGGGCAAGGACAACGGTAACACGACCAACAGCTGGCTCAACCTCGCCAAAATCCTGGAGCTGACGCTGAACGGCGGAAAATCGTTGCTGACCGGCGAAACGCTGCTTGACCTGCCGGAGGAAGAGGACGCCGGGGCGCTGCTGCGCGGGCTGCGCGAGCGCTTTTACACAAACCTTGATATTGCGCTGGATGAGATGACCGAAGCGGCCGATGGTGCCTCCGTCGCCCTGAGTAATTTGCCGGTGCCCTTTCTTTCGGCTTTTATGGGCGGCGCGGAAAGCGGGCTCGACATGCGCGACCCCAAGCGACAGGGGACAAAATACAACGGCAGCGGCTGCCTGATTCACGGGCTTTCCGTGCTGGCCGATAGCTTCGTTGCCATCGATCATCTGCTGGCCGAACGCCCGCAGGATGCCGAACGGCTGCTGGTTGCCCTGCGCGGCGATTTTGCCGAAGATGCGCAGCTGCGGGAATATCTTGTCGCCTGCCCGAAATTCGGCAACCACATTGACGAGCCGGACGCCGAAGCCGCAGCGATCGCCCGACGCGTCTCTGAAATGGTGGCCGCGCGTAAAAACTATCTGGGAAATCCCTTCCGACCCGATTGGAGCACCCCTTCAACCCATTTGCTTTACGGCTATTGGGTAGGCGCGACCCCCGACGGCCGCCGCGCGCGGCAGGAGCTCAATTACGGCATCGACCCGCTGTTTGGTGAGGCGGAAATGGGGCTGGGGCTGCGGGTGCTTTCGACCCTGCGCCTGCCCTTCGAGTGCTTCCGCGGCGGCTATGCTTCACATCTCGGCGTTGACCCGCGTTACTTTCCAGCGCCGGAATACCCCGAAAAGGGCGAACAGTTTTACGCGCACGTGCTCGCACCGCTGTTCTTCCCCGAAGGCGCCGCGCTGCCGCCGTTCTACCTTTACGTCAACATCACGACACCCGAAACCCTGCGCAAGGTGCTGAAAAACCCGAAGAAGTACGCGCCCAGCGGCGTATACATCGTGCGGATTCACGGTACGTTCGTCAACTTCCTTGATCTTTCGCCCGCGATTCAGGAGGACATTATTCTGCGGCTGGATCTGGCAAGCACGGCGCTGTAAGCATAATACAATACAGCCCGGCGGTGCGCGTATGTGCGTACCGCCGGGTTTTTCCGTGCTCGCTTTTTGGCTTTATAGATTCAGTTCATTGCGCTTCTGTTCACGCGCAAGTGCTTTCTCCCAGGTGCGTTCCAACTGCTCGCGCAGGAAATCCACCATCGGCTGCAATTTCTCGTCAACGTCGTAGCGCCCCAGCGCGGTGTAGTAGGCGGCTTTGTCCTCATTGTGTATGACGATGGGCGGGTGACCTTGGGTCATGAAAAAATAGTTGAGCAGTGTGCGCCCCACGCGCCCGTTACCGTCCGCGAAGGGGTGGATGAATTCAAAGCGGGCGTGCAGGTATGCCCCGGCTTGCAGCAAATCAGCTTCAAGAGGCAAATCGGCAAGCTCTGCCAGAAGATCGGCAAGGTCGCCTTCCACATCCTCCGGTAAGGAACCCACCTCAGCTTGACCTGTAACGTAATCATGCTTTTTGAACGCGCCGGGCCGTTCACCCAGTTCTATGTATCGCCGCTCATCGTAGGTGCCTTCCGTCAGCACCCGGTGCGTTTCAAGTATCAGATCAAGCGAGAGCGGTTCACGCGCGGCAATTTTTCTTTTCAGCAGTTCGTAGCACAGCTTCTGGTTGCGCTGCTCGAACAGAGCGCGGGGGTTGCCCGCGAACCCTTGCACCTGACCGTTCTCAAAAATCTCGCGGGTATCGTGCCAGGTGATGGCCTCATTTTCAATTTTCCCTGAATTATAGGCAAACAGAATCCTAAAATGATCCAGGCGCAGATCGATATCCGCTTCTGTGCGTACATCCCAGCCTTGCCATAGTTGCAGTATTTTTTCATATGCGCTCACGCCATCACCTCTCCCACTTAATAGCACAGATCAAGCGCCGGATTCTGAAAAACCATAAGGTTTTTCCCAATGCATCAAACGACCCGTTTGATGCTATTATAGCACATTTTTGTCGCTGTGCATAAAATTTTTTTTCGCGGGCGATAAGCGCCATTTGTGCAGCAATGATAGACATACGGTACGCCATGTCCAGAATCCCTATATATCACGAGTTCTCCCACCGTATCGTCTCCCGCAAAAACAGGCTCTTCAGCGCCTTGCCGTTGAAAGGGATCAGCGGATACCAATAGCAGTTGCCAGAGAGCGTCTTGGTGCAGCTGATGGCAATGAGGATCAGCAGCCCGCCCGCCAGCAGGCCCCAGCCGTTGAATAATGCGCATAGAATCAACAGCAGTACCCGGGAAAACGTCAGCGCATAGCCCAGTTCATAGCTGGGCTGGGCGAAGTTTGCCACGGCGACAAAGGCCATGAACAGCACTGTTTCAGGCACCATCAGTTCGGCCTTGATGGCGAATTCACCCAACACCAGCGCGCCAATTACGCTGAAGGAATTACTGAGGGAAGACGGCGTATTCAGTGACGCCAGTTTTAGCGCGCCGATCACAAGCTCAATGATCAGGAATTGCGCCAGGATCGGCATTTCGATGGGTTCGTGCACGCGCACGCGGACATAATGCAGGGACTCCGGGATGATTTCCGGATTTTTAACCAGGAAATACCAGAGCGGCGTCAAAACCGTCGTAAGAATGGACACCAGCAGCCGGAGCCAGCGCAGGTACGTGCCCGTGATGGGTAGGAAACAGAAATCGTTGGTGTTCTGTAAAAAATCGAAGATGCCCGTGGGCAAAATCAGCGCGGCGGGGCAGTGATCCATCAACAGCACAATCTGGCCTTCGGCCACGCTGGCGGCGGCGCAGTCGGGGCGCTCGGTGCTGCGCACCCGGGGGAAGGGGTTCCACCACTGCCGGGGCGCAGCGCATTCGATCAGGCTCTCGACCCCCATGGTCAGCGTGTTGATTTTGATGCCCCGCAGCTTGCCGCGCATGCGTTCCAGCAGCTTGGGGTCGGCGCGGTCGGCAAAATAGCAGAGTACGATATCGGTATGCGAGCGCCCGCCGACCTGAATCAACTCCATCGTCAGCTGAGGGTCGCGCAGGCGACGGCGAAGAAGGGCGGTGTTGTTGACCAGAGCCTCGACGAAGCCCTCGCGCGCGCCACGCAGGACGCGGTCATTTTCCGGCTCAACAAGCGGCCGGACGGGGCAGGCGCGCACGTCGATGAGAATCGCCTCGCGGCAGCCTTCAAGGAGCATGCCTACCGTGCCGGAAAGCACGAAGGTCACGAAATCCTCGACGCTGTCAGTCACATCCACCTCACCGTAGGGCACCATACGGTCGGCGAAATGCCGCGCGGAATCAAGCCCCGCAAGCTGTTGCTCCGTCACTTTCATCAGCAGCTCCAGGATTTTATTCAGCGTGTCGTCCTGCATCATGCCGTCGATGAAATACAGCTGCGCCTGGCGGTCTTCCATCCGCACGGTACGGCTGATCATATCAAAACTGCGGTTCACCCGCAGCCGCTCATGGAGCCGGTCGCGGTTTTTACCAAAGTCGGCGGAGAAAAGCTCGGCAGTGTCCGGCATAGGCGGCCCCCTTGTTTGCGGTATTCTCTGTGTTATACTCTTCCTTGATAAAAAAACAGAACAAGAACAAACGTACCAGCTTGCCTGCGGGCGGCCTGACGCCGCCCCTACCTATCTACCCGCCCGCAGGCAACGATACGATGATGTGTGTCGCTGCATTTGTCTTTTGTCTGATAGAGGGATAGTATTAGTATTAGGGGGAACAGCAAATTTATGCGACTACGATAAAGGAACGAAAGACGCTTTTCACAACTAAATTGCAAATAGAACGCGCGCAGGAGCATTGCTCATCTGCGCGCGTGTCTTTCATGCAGTTGTCAGTCCGCCGAATCCACCGGGACCTTTTCGTTGCTTTCGGCGGGCAGGTCACCAATCCGCCGCACCCGCAGCAGAGTGTTTACGCCTTCCTGCAATTGAATCTTTGCCCCGTCCTTGGCGTGCAGAATGAAGTGCAGGTGCGCGCTGGTGTTCATCGCAAAAAAGGTGGTGCCGACGACGGAGAAACGCTCCAGCGCCTCAAATTTTTGGGTAACGAAACTGCCGGGGATGGGTGTTCCGTCGGCTGTGACGGCCAGTTGCAATTGACCAGACTCCAGGCCCTCGCCGCGCAGCTGATAACCAATCTCAAAGACGCCCGCGCTTTCGGTTACAATGGAGTGGTGGTCGTCATACCAGACGCCTTCGCCCGGCAGCTGCTGGGAGAACCGCAGCACGACGACCTCATCCTGTTGCATCTCAAAAGAATTGGGCTCGCTGTTAAACATGCCGCCAAACACTGACTCCGGTGAGAGGCCGGGGTCGCCCTTGGGGCCGGTTGCGCCGCGCTCACCGGGGATGCCTTGCACCCCCTGCGCGCCGACAGGGCCGGGCGTACCCGCAGAGCCTGCCGGGCCGGTTGCGCCGCGTTCGCCGGGGATGCCCTGCACCCCTTGCACCCCCTGCGGGCCGGTTGGGCCCGTGACGCCGGTAGAAGGACCTGCCGGGCCGGTCGCGCCGCGTTCACCGGGGATCCCTTGTATACCTTGCGGGCCGGTTGGGCCCGTTGGGCCGGTCATGCCCGTCGCGCCGCGCGGTATCACGAAATCAAGCTCGGCGGCGGCGGCGCTGCCGCGGTTGTTTACGAACACACCTGTGCCGGGCTCGCCGACAATGGTCTGCCCGATTACGATCGTTGCCGCCTCACCGGGAACGCCCTGTGGGCCTTGGAGGCCTTGGGGACCTATTGCGCCTGCGGGACCACGTTCGCCGGGAGCGCCGCGTTCGCCGGTTGGGCCTTGAAGACCTGGCTCACCCGTCGCGCCCGTTGCGCCCGTAAGGCCTGTCGCGCCCGTTACACCGCGCGGGAGCACAAAATCAAGCTCGGCAGCGTAGGCATTGCCTCGGTTGAACACAAACGCGCCGGTACCGGGTTCTCCGACGACCGTCTGCCCAATCTCAATCGTCGCCGCCTGCCCCGGCAGCCCCTGCGGCCCTTGGGGGCCTATTTGTCCGGCCGGCCCGGCGGGACCAGGCGCACCCCGTTCGCCAGAGATGCCCTGCGGCCCGGGCGGGCCCTGCTCGCCCGGCAGACCCTGTTCACCGGGAACGCCCTGCGGGCCGGGTGCGCCTGTTGCCCCGCGCATGCCGGGGATGCCCTGCGGCCCCTGCGCACCGCCCTCGCCGCGCTCGCCCCGAAAACCCTGCGGCCCTTGCAGGCCCGTTGCGCCCGTCGGGCCGGTCGCGCCACGCGAGCCGGGAACCCCTTGCACGCCCTGGATTCCCTGCGGGCCCGCAACCCCTGCCGCGCCAGTCGCGCCGGTCACGCCCGGTTCACCTTGACGGCCCTGCAGCCCTTGCGCGCCGGCAGGGACGACGAATGTCAGGGCGGCGTGGGTCTCGGTTCCGGAATTCAGCACGGCGGCGGGTGTGCCCGGTTCCCCGGTAATGGTGCGCAGGATTTCGACCGTGGCCGCAAGCCCCGCCGGCCCCTGTGCGCCGGGTTCGCCCTGCGGCCCGGCTGGGCCGGTCGTGCCCTGCGCGCCGGTCGGGCCGATGTCGCCCGCGGCGCCAACGGGGCCCGTGGCACCGCGCATTTTATGCCAATAACGGGGTTAATTAAAACGGAGCATCTTGCGGCTCCCTCATTTACCCTGCCTTCTCTGCTAAGGCTAACGCAGACCTTCGGTTGTTTTCAATGAACTCCATCATTCGTCGATGCTGGTCCGCGAAGTTGAACGCTATGTCTACGTCCCCGCCCTCATGAATGTAGATTGTCTGGATCAGCTCTGACACAATGCCGTGATTGAGTTCCGTGATGTTTCGGTGCCTTCGGAACGAATCAAAATAGGGGTTGCTCGAAGTCACGCCCTGTGCCAAATCCCGGCTTTCTTCCTCCAAGTTGCCGATGTCCTGCTTGAGCCGCACTTCCTTAATTTCGTATTCCTGCTTCATGCTGATGTAATCTTCTTGTGAGATCAGGCCAGTTTTCATGTCCGCATAGAGGCCCCTGCGGATGGCGGTGGTTCGTTCAAGCTCCTGCCTGCGTGATTTTAACGAAGTGTCGAGGCGTTTGGAGACCGTGCGGACAATTGGCGCTTCATTGATCCCATCGATCAGCTGTGCCAGATTGTCGATCAGTTCGACTTGCTGCTGTATTGCCTGCAGAATGATGAACTCCAGCTTGTCGTGCCGGATGGAGTGGCGGGAGCATGTGTGGGTCGTGAGATAAGTTCTGCAGGCATAGTAGACAAATTCTCCCGTTGGCCTTCGTCCCATCGCCTTGCCGCAGTCAGCGCAGCGCAGATAGCCGGAAAACGGGTACAGATTGCCGGTGTTTGGCGGGGTGCGGGTGTCGCGCGTCATCAAATCCTGCGCCCTGGCGAAAGTATCCGCGTCGATGATGGCTTCGTGGGTGTTCTCTTTAATGAACCATTCATCCTCTGGGATGGTCACGCGACTATGCACTTTGTAGCTTTTCACTTTCTGCTTGCCCTGCACCATGTGGCCCAGATACATCTGGTTGGTCAGGATTATGTTTAATCCCCGCACCGACCACAGCGGTTCGCCCACGAGGGCCGGGTTACTATACTGCATGCCATTTTGCCGTTTGTAGGCCGTAGGACACGGGACACCCATTCCGATCATCTTTCTCACGATGCCGTTCTTGCTCATGCCCTCGCGCACGAACCAGTGAAAGATGTCGCGGACGATGGGGGCGGCTTCTTCATCGATGATAAAGCGGTGCTTGTCAGCAGGGTCCTTCAGATAACCATAGGGTGCGAAAGCGCCAATAAATTCGCCTGCCCTGCGCTTGGTGTTGAAGGTGTTACGCACTTTGATGGATGTCTCGCGGCAGTGATTTTCATTGTAGGCGCTCTGCATGGTGACGCCCAGGTCATAGATTTCGTCGGGCCGCCGGTAGCTGTCCAGACGCGGGAGATCCAGCGAAATGAAACGCACGTCCTTCACAACGAATAGATGTTGCAGATATCGCTTGCATTCCCAATCGTTGCGGCTCAGGCGGGAGAGATCCTTGACGATGATGCAGTTAATTTTTCCCGCGTCTAGGTCGCGCAGCATGCGCTGGAAGTCATCTCGCTCGCTGTCGGTTCCCGTGTAACCGTCGTCGACATAGGTTTCCACCAGCTGCATGGATTCCTCCGCTGCGTGGGCATCGAACCAGGCCATCAACATCTGTCGCTGGTTTTTTACGCTGTAGCTTTCCTCATTACCATCGTCCCGCGACAGCCGGATGTAGATTGCCACCAACCACTGGATCACGCGTGTTTGGGCGCTTTCTTTGTTTTTTCGGATGCGAGCCATTGTTCCTCCTTCCCTCCATAAATCACACCGCGATTGTGAATCGCAAGGCAAGTATACCACATGATTTCGGATAAAGCTAGCGCCAAAAGTCATACATATCAAGCCTTTTTACAGCTGACGAAGTAATTCTTCAGCTTGCTTTTGAGTTCGCCGCCGTCAGGATCGAAACGTACACGCACCACCGATTCGCCGCACAAAAAACAGTAGGGATTACGGATTTGCTCGAGGTATTGCTCCGCTCGCTCAGCAGCCGATAAATCTCTATCTATTTTAATAGTATGTATATCAACCAGTTTTGTCCGGTCGATTTCGGTTGTGCCGCGCATGGCGTCGAGTTCGGAAAGTGTCATGGCAATCCCCCTCCTTTTTATAATGGATATGGTCTTGGGATGCAAAAAATACCAGATATATGGTCTGGGATTTTTTTCGTCTCAAGATATATGCCGGGCAGTGCTGCGTAGGCTGCACCGCCCGGCATAGTCGTTTTGCATTTTTCGTTCTATTCGCCCTCGGCTCCCGAACGATGGAAACGAGCGCACATTTCCGGGCACTTAGCAAACGGCTTGGCAGCCTTCATCGGAGTTTCACCGGCCCCTTCACGCGGCCCGCAGTCTGTGACTTAACCTCGACTCTGCGGAAGTATCATTATCACCTTTGCCTGTCATGGCCATCCTCAGATTGCCGGTTCGGGGTCGAAGTTCTGACCGTTATCGCTCATCGGACAGCTTGTCCGAGTCTTGGCGCGGCCACTTCTTTGGCTTGCCCGGTTTCCTATGTGGCCGAGCGGCAAAGGCAACGTATTTGCTAAACGGAACTATTCAGTTTTCAAGCTGCACAGCTCCTCAACGAGGAACTGGATGAAGGGCTGTATTTTCCCCCTCACCCAATTCCTCAATTTAGAGCAAAAAGGTAACCCTGTTTTTCAAAAAACTTTTAATTTTTTCTTCTGCGCGCTGTATGGAGTGGATAACCGCAACCTTCGAGCAGAATTCCAGCGCTGCGATTTGCCGGTATGTTAGCTCGTCCTCATGGTAAAGCAGGAACCTCCGTCGCTGGATTTCAGGCAGTGCCGATATTGCGGACTGCAGTTGTTCAGCTTGCTCTTGATTCTCCACCAACAGTTCCAATGCCGGCGACAGATGTATCATTCTTTCCTGCAGCTGGCCTTCCGATAGCGCTGCCTGTTCTACATGCCGGTCATCGAAATTGTCTTGGCGTTTCTCGTGCTTGCGGCAACTTTCCAATGCCAGATAAACCTCGAAAGACACCTCCGTCTCATGCATTACGCCTTCGCCGTCCGCAAAAAAAGCAAAGTATCGGTCAATACCATTCACATTTTCTACGCGAACGTTGTAAGTGTTATCACGCATTGCCCTTCCTCCGTAATCTGAAATTTTCATTGAGAAAACTTCGGATTACGGGTAAGCGGCAATGTAGCAGAGCCAAAAAAGCAAAAAAACTAGAACGCGAAAAATTCTAGAGTTTAACGATAATAAAAGCGCCAAACGCCGACACAAATTAATGTCAGCGCTCAGCGCGGCAGCGTCCAGACTAGACATATTCGATTTTGCTTTAACGGATTAGCGTGACTATTGTACTCTTTTCAAGGTTGGAAGGTCAAGTATATATACATAAAAAGCAGAACACCTGAATGTCTTGTCGAGCGTTCAGGTGTTCGTTATCTTCAGTTGCGTTGATTGATCTGCCTATTCTTTTGCCAAAATTACGCGCAGCTCAAATTCCGCTGCGTTCGGTTTGTATTCCCATTTCACTTCCCCATCGTATTTGGCAGCGACCCGCTTGATGCTTTTCAGGCCAAAGCCATGCACGCCGTCTGAAGATTTGCGGGAAATGAGCTTGCCGTTTTTGACGGTCGGTGCTTTATCCGCGCTGTTGCAAAGCTTAATTACAACAAAGTTGACGTTTTGTTCGCAAATGATAAGATCTATATGTTTTTTTGCTGAATCGACCGCCGCCTCCACCGCGTTGCTCAGCAGATTATCCAGCAAAGCGGTGATTTCGCTGCCGCTCATAAAATCCAGTGAAACCCGGCGAATATCCAAGTCCAGACGGAGGCCTTGTTCTCTGCACAACTGTGCGTAGCGGTTGATGATCACATCCGCAAAGCGGTTACCGCTGTATGCAATCCGTTCGTTCAAGCGAAAATCTCCGCTCAGGTTGTCGATATAAGTACCGATGTCCTCGCTGCGGTTTTCTTCCGCCATTTCTTTCAAGACACGAAAATGTCCTTTCAAATCGTGCGCCAAAATTCTCGAGCTCTCGTATTCCTCCTGCAGCAGCCCATAGTATTCGCTGCTGATTTTTTCTTTCTGCGTCTCCAACTGCAACTCGATAAATTGCATGCTTACCTTTTGCGATGATTCGTATACAACAAAAACAATTAAATTTGAGAACAGCAGCAAAACAGTTCCTATCATGTACCATTGGGTATATGAGGAATGAATTTGAAAATCAACCGCGAGCTGGTAGAGCAGCGCAAGAATCGCAATGGAGGCCACCGGGAAGAACCCCAGCGCGAGCCCCCACAGCTTATCCATGCGCTTTTCACTCCGGAATGCGATTCTGGCGAAGCTATACAACGCAAGGAAATACAGGATTTTGCTCAGAAAGCCCTGCATGACAATGACTGTAAAGTCATTCCCCTGTACATCCATGTTGACCTTCAAAACAAAAGAAAGCAAATAGATAGACGCAAATTCCGTGATGAGCATGAGCGCAGAAAGCGAAAGTGTATGGAAGAGGCAGGTGCGCAGTTTTGTCTTAAAAAGAAAATAAGGAATTGCGGCCATTGACAATACAAAAGCCACCAGATTGA
>JAVBOZ010000088.1:0-3580 GCA_031549985.1 Oscillospiraceae bacterium
CCCGGGAAACAATATGCAAGAGCCTTTGATTTTAGCGGATGCGGGGCGTCGAGGACGCCGCCCCCTACAGGCAACCGCAGTTGTGGTTAGGTTTTTAGAGGTGCCCTACGGTGTGACGGAAAATTGCAGAGGCCGTCATTGGCCGTCCGCATGCCAAATATGTATGATACAAGATTATAGAAGCGAGGTACCCCCATGCTACAAAACCGCAACTTCACCAACGCAACCGTATGCGCCGCCTGCGACGAATCCGCCGTGGCCGCCGCGATTTTGCGCGAAGAACTGGCGTTGCGCGGGCAGGGCGCGGGCGGCGGGGTGACCATCACGCTGCGCTGCACTGATTTTGCCGATCGTGACGCCTTCAGCATCGCGACTGACGGGGATGGCATCGTCATTGCCGCAAAGGATCGCCGGGGCCTGATCTTTGGCATCGGGCGGTTTTTACGTAAGACCGTGATCAAAGACGGGCAGCTCACGCTTGCCGCCGATATCACCGGCTCCTTCGCGCCGAATAAGCGCATTCGCGGGCATCAACTGGGCTACCGGGGCAACAACAACACCTATGACGCCTGGACGCCCGCGCATTACGCCCGCTACTGCCGCGAAATGATGTTCTATGGTACCAACATCTGCGAACAGGTGCCGGACGAGCTGAATAATACCGACCCGTTGATGTGCATGCCCCCCAACGATATGCTGGTCGAGTGCTCCAAGATTCAGCAGGCGCTGGGGATGGATTTGGGCCTGTGGTATCCCATTGAAAAGAAGCAGCCGGCGGACGTGGCTGCGGCGGAGCGCGCGCGCATCTTCGCCATGCTCCCCCACCTGCAATATGTCTTCATCCCCGGTTCCGATCCCGGCGACCTGCCCCCCGCCGAACTGTTCAGGCGGGCCACCGCTTACGCCAAGCTGCTGCGTGAAATTCACCCAGAAGCGCAGATGTGGGTCTCGGCGCAAATGCCCCACGATACCCCCAGCTGGCCCGTCGAATTTCGCGCGGCACTGCAAAAGGAGCCGGAGGGCCTGGACGGTGTGATCATCGGCCCGAACCACGCCTTTGGTGTGGAAGAGCTGCGCCGCGCCATGCCCATGCGCTATGACTACCGCCTTTATCCGGATATCACCCACAACGTCCGCTGCGAATATCCGGTGCATTACACACGGGACGACTGGCACTTTGCGCTGGCCTCGACCCTGAGCCGAGAAAGCGTAAATCCAAGGCCGCAGGAATTTCGCGCCCTGCACCGACAGACGCGCGGCTTCCTTTCCGGCGGCGTCTCCTATTCCGAGGGCGTGAATGACGACTGCAACAAGATGATCTGGGGCGATATGGATTATTTCGGCGAGGAAATTGACCTGCGCGAGACCTTGGCTGATTACGCCCGCCTGTTCTATTTTGAAGCGCCCGGCGAGGCCGACGCGTTTGCCGACGCCCTGCTGCTGCTGGAACAGAACTGGAATTGCGACCCGGCGGAGAACCCCGGCATCGAGATGACTCTGCAAATTTGGGAGCGCATGGCCAGCCAATACCCCGCCCTGCTGGGCAACTGGCGCTTTGTGCTGCACCTGTTCCGCGCCCGCTGCGACGCGTTTGTGCGCGGCAAGCGCAGGCATGAGCTGGCGCTGCTGAACGAGGCCGCGCTCTATCTGCGCGCGGGCGATCTGACGCAGGGCGAGGCGATTTTGCGTACCGCTCTGCCCGCCGATGTGCAGGCCCTGCGGGATTCCCTCTTCGGCCTTGCCCAGCTGGCCTTTGATCAAATCGGCATCCAGCTGGATGTTGAGAACTTCGGCGGCCTGCGCTGGGAGCGCGGCTGCACCCTTGACACCATCGACCGCCCCATCACTGACCTGCCCTGGATGCTGAACCAGCTGGCGAAGGCCGACAAGCTCCCCGAAGCGGAGGCCGAAGCCATGATCATCCGCAGCCTTGACCGCAACCGCGTCGCGCCGGATGAAATCTACTATTCCTTCGCCCTGCACGGTTGGGAACCGCTGAACGTGCGGCAGGATTTTGAGCCCTACTGCAACTTCCAGGGCGACCGCCCCGAAAATAACGGCACACTGCCCTGCAGCCTGTTCCAAGTCTTTGATAACTATACCTTTAAGTGCCGCTTGGGCGGCCTGACGCCGGGCGCGGATTATAAACTGCGGGTGACCTACCACAAGGGCGCTCACCCCGATGCCGCCGAATACACGCTCACGGCCAACGGGCACGAAATTTACCGCGCCGCCACTCCCTGCGGCGAACGCGACGAGGCCTTTGACGCCGAGCAGTTGGCCGCAAACTACCACAGCGCCGGTTTTGTCATTCCGGCGGCGGTGATTGAGAATGGCTGCGTTGCGCTGGAATTCGGCGAGCCGAGGCACGGCGTCAACCTCAGTGAATTCTGGCTGCTGAAAATGTAGGGGGCGATCGGGCGCCGTTTGTGCGCCGAGGCGCCGCGTCCTAAAATTGCACGCTTTTATACAACAACAAAGGAGTCCCTATGAAAACCATTCCCAACGGCGTATACCCCACCATGATCACCCCGTTCCGCGACGACCTTCAGGTCGACTATCCCGCCCTGGAACCGTTGCTGCGCTGGTACGAGACGCACGGCGTCGCGGGTATTTTCGCCATCTGCCAATCCAGCGAAATCTTTTACCTTTCCTTTGAAGAACGCCTGCAAATCCTGCGGGAGATCATGCGCCTTCGCAAGCCGGAAACCGTCGTCATCGCCTCCGGCCACACAGCTTTCGACCCCAAGACGCAGATCAAAGAGGCCCAGGACTTCATTGCCGAGGGCATCGACGCCTATGTCTTCATCAGCAACCGCTTTGCCGACGCCTGCGAAGATGAAGACACCTTCCTGCGTCGGGTCGACGCCGTTGCCGGTAAGCTGGGCGATACGCGCTTGGGCGTCTATGAATGCCCCTACCCCTATAAGCGGGTAATCCCCGCGCAGACACTGCGCCGCCTGACGGAGATTGGCAACTTTGCCTTTTTGAAAGATACCTGCTGTTCGGTTGACCTGATGCGCGCCAAGGTGGACGCCGTAGAGGGCACCGGATTGAAGCTTTTCAACGCCCACGCGGCGACGATGCTGGAAAGCCTGCGCATCGGCGCGGCGGGTTATTCGGGCGTGATGGCAAACTTTCACCCGCAGCTCTACGCCCGGCTTTGCGAATGCTGGCAAACCGACCCCGCGCAGGCCGAAAAATTGCAGGCCTTCGTCGGCTTTGCCTCAATGGCCGAAGCCTACGCCTACCCCACTAACGCGAAATATCATCTCACGCTTGAGGGTGTGCCGATGGGCTGGCGCTGCCGCTGTCAGGATAGTGTGACGCTCTTCCCCCGCAACCGTCAGATGGAGATTGAACAATTGCGGGCGTGTACGCTGGAAAGGTAATTCAACAGAACTTACAGAATTATTTGCAACTTATGTATGTGTTACAAAGAAGTTCGGCAGCGTGGAAGAACTCAATGAAAAACTGGCTGCGCACCTTGCTTGGTACAACAAGCGCCGCATGCCGACCTTGGGCTGGCTAAGCCCCGCACAAAAGCTGGCATCCCTGACTTCGCCCTCGGCGAGATTTT
>JAVBOZ010000120.1:0-3793 GCA_031549985.1 Oscillospiraceae bacterium
AATTCGCGCTACGCCAGCCGGGAGATGCAATACCTCTTTTCGCCTGACTTCAAATTTCGCACCTGGCGCAGGCTTTGGATCGCTCTGGCCGAGGCGGAAATGGAACTGGGGCTGCCGATGATCCGGCGGGAGCAGATTGACGAGATGAAGGCCCACGCATTGGATATCAATTATGACGTCGCGCGCGCGCGGGAGAACAAGGTGCGCCACGACGTGATGGCCCACGTCTTCGCCTTCGGGGAGCAGTGCCCGCTGGCAAAGCCCATCATCCACTTGGGCGCGACCAGCTGCTATGTGGGCGACAACACCGACCTGATCGTCATGACCGAGGCGCTGTTCTTGCTGCATAAAAAATTGATCAACGTCATCGACGCGCTGGCGAAGTTTGCCGGGCAATATAAGGACCTGCCCTGTCTTGCCTTCACGCACTTCCAGCCCGCGCAGCCCACGACGGTCGGCAAGCGCGCCGCGCTCTGGATACAAGAACTATTGCTGGACGAGGAGGCGTTGGGGCACCAGGGGCGACAGATGCGCCTGCTGGGTTCCAAGGGCACAACCGGCACACAGGCCAGCTTTTTGGAGCTTTTTGGCGGCGACCACGCGAAATGCAGGCGGCTGGACGAGATCATTGCGCAAAAGATGGGCTTCCCGGGCTGTTACCCGGTCTCGGGGCAGACCTATTCGCGCAAGGTGGATAGCCAGGTGCTGAACGTGCTTTCCGGCATTGCGCAGTCCGCCGCAAAATTTGCGGGCGACCTGCGGCTGCTGCAGCACCTGAAGGAGATTGAGGAACCCTTTGAGGAACATCAGATCGGCTCTTCCGCCATGGCGTATAAGCGCAATCCAATGCGTGGCGAACGTATCTGCGCCCTTGCGCGCTATGTCGTTGCCGACGCCCTCAACCCCGCGATGACTGCGTCGGCCCAATGGTTCGAACGCACACTCGACGATTCGGCCAACCGGCGCATCAGCGTGGCCGAAGCGTTTCTTGCCACGGACGCCATTCTGGAGCTTTACCTCAACATCGCGGGCGGCATGGTCGTTTACCCAAAGATGATCGAAAAGCGCCTGCGGGCTGAGCTGCCCTTCATGGCCACCGAAAACATCCTGATGAACGCCGTGAAGCGCGGCGGCGACCGGCAGGAACTGCACGAGCGCATTCGGGTGCACGCGCAGGCCGCCGGGCGGCAGGTGAAGGAGCTGGGCGGGGAAAACGATCTTCTGCGGCGCATTTCGGAGGATCCGGCTTTTTCGCTGGCCCTGCCCGAGCTGGAGAAAATGCTGGAACCGGCGGGCTTTATCGGCCGCGCACCCGAACAGGTGAAGGAATTTTTAGCCGAGCAGGTGCGCCCCCTGCTGAAGCTGCATAAAGATTGGCTGGGCATGGGTGCGCAGATTCGCGTTTAAGCGGCTGCGCCGAAGTTGTGGGAGGCAGAGCCGCAAATCCTGCGAGGGTTTTTGCCCGCACGAGCGACCAATATATGGATATTCTAACGGAACAGAAAGGGGATCAACACATGAAAAAGCTTGGCAAACGCGTTCTTTCCATCCTCCTTGCGGTGGTCATGCTCTTCTCGGTTTTAGCCGTCGCGGCTTCGGCGGAAGAAGCGCCCCAAACCCCGGAGCAACAAGCCTACGAGGAGCTGCTGAAGCTCCGGGAAATTCTTTGCTCAGATGAATACACGATCGTAATGCGCAACTTGGAGGATGGGTTTGGCGATGCGTTTGTCAATACGCTGGCTGTCAACCATGAAGCGGTGGCAATGGAGGCGCGTTTCAATTTTTTTAAGCTTTTCAACAGCCTGCCCATTGCGAGCCTGCGCGATTCCATTCTCAATTACGCCCTGGCCACGGCATTGTTCCTGCTGCTTGGCAGCGCCGCTCGTATCGTTACCACGCCGGGTTCTTTCCGCTTTGTGCTTCCGGATCGGCTGAAATACACGGAGCTTGGCGAGGATTTTTTCATCTCTTTGGGAGAAGGCTACAGCCGCGAGCCAGTCGCGGTTCTTGATTACAGCCACCTTGCGAACCTTTCGCCGGAAGACATTACCGCGTCACGGTATGATATCAGCGGCAGGCCCTGCCTCAACGTCACGGTCAACAACGATGACGGCTGGGGCTACTACCGCTTTTGGGCAGGCAAACTCATTAGCGTAGAAGGCGACACCAGAGAAGGCTCTTACGGTTATATAGGTAACATTGAGAGCGTTAAGGCGGGTGTGGATAAAGAGCTGTTCAGCACCAAATGGATGTACCCAAGCCCGCTCCTGAGGCTCTTTATCGAGATTGCTCCGCAGTTATCTGCGGCCTGACGCCGCCCACAGGTAACTGAATCAGTCTTTATTCAACCAGGAGGTCACGATTATGAATTTACTTCCCCTTACCGGCGATTCGCGCCAGACCATGGCGATCATCCTGCTTGCGGTGCTCGCGCTGGGCGCGGCGGGCCTGGGCTATATGATCTATTGCCGCCGCCAGGAGGAAAAAGAGGCCGCGCGCCGCGCCGCTCAGGAGGCGGACGAGGACGCGGAACAGAACGCTGAAACGCAGGACGGCGGCGACGCGGAATGACCGCGCAAGCCACCCATTTCGCCCAGGAGGAACCTATGCCCAAATTTGACGCCGTGCTCTTTGATTTTGACGGCACCGTTGCCGACACCGGCGAAGGCGTGCTGGCCAGCGCAAACGAAGCCTTTGCCGCGCTGGGGTACCCGCAGATGGAACCTGCGGCGTTCCGTCCCTTTTTGGGGCCGCCCCTGCGGCAGAACTTTACCGATCTGATCGGGATGTCTCCGGAGGAGGCGGAGCGGGGCGTCGTCATTTTCCGCGCGGCCTATGCGGCGGGCAACTGCTTTCGCCTGCGCGTATACGACGGCTTGGAGACCCTGCTGCAGCGCCTTGCCGCCGAAAGGATTCCCGTCGCGGTTGCCAGCTCAAAGCTGACAATATATCTTGAAAAAATCCTGGAGGGCATTGGGCTGCGCCGGTATTTCGCGGCGGTGTGCGGCACAGAGCAAGGCCAAAACGACAGCGACAAGACCGCTTTACTGCTCCGCGCGGCGCAAGGGTGCGGCGCGCAAGCCGGTCGTTGTTTGATGATCGGCGACCGCAGGTTTGATATGGAGGCCGCCAAGGGCCTTGGTATGTGCGCCGCCGGGGTTCTCTATGGTTTCGGCGATGCAAAAGAACTCCTCGACTCGGGCGCGGATATGCTTGCCGCGAACTGCGAAGAGCTTGAGAAATACATTTTTGGGCAGGTGTAATGCCTTTTCTTCAAGGGGAAAGGCGTTACACCGTTTTTATGCCCTCCAGCCGAAGCAGCTTTATCTTATTTTCGATGCCCCCCGCGTAACCGGTCAGGGAGCCGTTCGCCCCCACAACCCGATGGCAGGGGATCACGATCGAGATGGGGTTATGCCCCACCGCGCCACCGACCGCCTGGGCGGAAAAGCCCACCCTGCCAGATTGCGCCGCGATTTCCCCTGCGATGCCGCCATAGGTGACGGTCTTACCGTAGGGGATTTTGCAGAGAATCTCCCAAACGGCCTTGCGAAACGCGCTGCCCGCGGGTGCCAGGGGCAATTCGGAAATGGCTGGCTTTTCGCCGGCGAAATATTCATCCAGCCACGTCTTTGCCCGGGCAAACACCGGCAGGCCGTGGTTTTCCGTCGCGTCGCCGCCGAGCGTCGCGGCGTAGTACTTTTGCCCCTCGAGCCAAAGCCCGGTGAGATTGACGCCGTCACTTGCCAGCAACAGCGACCCAACGGGTGAGGCATGCTGTGTTATAAAAGAC
>JAVBOZ010000100.1:0-6402 GCA_031549985.1 Oscillospiraceae bacterium
CGGGATCACCTCCAGCTCCGGCGTGAACCACCGGCACCCAAGCTGTTGCTCAAGAAACGTATAGACCGCATAAAGGGTGCCCCGGCTCCCCGCCCCAGCCAAGATGAGCCGATCACCGGTGACTTGCAGAGCAAAACCCTCCGTGCCCAGCTTTGAGCGGTCAACGCTATAGCTAACACCCTCGCGGTCGGTTGCGCCGACGCAGATTTCACGCGGCGTCCCGGCGGTCTGCGCATCAACCAAAATGGGCAATTCAGCCGAACTGATCTGCTTCAGATACCGTTGAAGCTCCAATGCCGCGTTCTTCTCCGGCTCAGAGGCGTTCGCCCCGCGAATAATGACATAATCACTCACCCCATTCTCAACCAGAGTGAGCCATCGGCTGACGACAGGCTCCGCGTATGGCGTGCCACCGTATTGAATATCAGGCGGACCGATGTCAATGATCCCTACAATAGACAGGAGCATCTGCGCCACCGCCAGCACTGACGAAATAAAACCTTTGATCGCGTCCATAGGTTATTCAGCCCTCTTTTCTGTAATTCATGTTCGCAACGACGCGGTACGGACGAAAGACCGGAACGATGCAAGGATTTTTACCAAGGGGTAGTATTACTCCCGTAGACCCGCAACCGCCATCAGCACCCGATCCGCGTCAGTCAGGCTGCCGTCCCGATTGACGTCGGCGGCGGCAAGAAACGCCGCGCCTTGGGCACCGAGGTCGACCAGCCCGGCCAGATAAAGCTCCATCTGCTGCGCGTCGGCGGCGTTGGCCCGCCCGTCGCCGTTCAGGTCGCCCTCCACCGCGACGCCATAGGTGACCGTACGGCCAAAGGCATCCGTCGTGGTGACATTATCTCCTGTCACGGTATAGGCTTCCGGCGTGGCTGCGGCCTTGGCATAGCTGAGCTTCGCGTTGACACCGGAGGCGGAAAGTTCGCCCGAAAAATCAGCGGCATGCGTGCGCGCCGCCACCCGCGTCACCACGCGCTGCGGCTCTTGGATCACCAAACCGGTTCCGGCGGCGGGTTGAAGCGTCGGCTCCGCCGTCACAGCCATCATCGCCAGCCGCATGTTGAGCATGGGGTAACGGGTGTAAATAAAGGCCGTTCGGTCCTTCACAACCCGGGGCGAGACCGCCGCGCTCTTCAGCAGTGCGCCAATCTCCCACCCCGCAAGGCTGGGCTTGGCGGCGCTCATGAGAGCAGCCGTCGCGGCAACCATGGGCGCGGCCACCGAAGTGCCGCTGGCCCGGGCGTATTGATCGGTCGCGTTGATGGCCAAGAAAATGCTCGCGCCGGGGGCATAAAGCGAAATCTGGCTGCCGATGCTCGTGCCTGTATAGGTCTCGGTCGCGTTTGTCCAATGTTTGAAGCTGCCATCAGTCTCCTGCTGCACCGCGCCGACCACGAGCACCAAATTATTGATCTTCGCGGCAACCTCGGCGCTCTGTCCGGTATTGCTCGGCGTGATGCTGGCAAAATAACCGTTGTTTGATGCGTCAACCGCTGAAATATTTCCGGCGGACTGCACGATGACAAACCTTCGAAACTGCGGTACGGAATCACTATAAGCCAGCATCTGCGCAATAAACTGGGAGGCGCTCAGCGCGAGAGCGTTTTTGACCTCCTGTGTCAGCGAAAAGCCAATGCCTGGAACACCGTTCGGGATCGCCCCGACGGAAAAATTCACGGCGCGCGCGCCATTTTGCACACAGAGCAGCAGGCCGTCAAAGAAGACGCTTTCCTGTACCCTAAAGCGCACCTCATCCGTCCGCTCCGCTACCGGAATGGGGGCAAGGTTGACATTATTGCCGTTGTACCAGTCCATGGTATAGACCTTGGCGTTCCAGCAAAGCCCCGCCAAGCCCTTGCCGTTATTGGCCTTGGCGGCAATCAGCGAGACCACGCCGGTACCGTGCCAGGTCGGCTCCTGCGCAATGGTATAGCTGTGGCCGCCGAACGCGGGCGGGGTGTTGATGCTGGAAAAATTTGTAACGATCCCGCCTTCAAACTCTTCATGGCTTGCCAGCACCCCGGTATCAATCACACCAATGCGTGGCGCTTCGGCCAAATACGCGTTGGCTTCCCACGCGGCGGGCGCCTCGATGGCGTCAATATACCAGTGGTTGGATGTATAATTGGGGAAGCCCGCCGTGACCCAGGGATCGTTGCTCGTCACCGCCTGGGGATAGACCTCCAAAACATGATCAACAAGCGCCGACGTTACACCGGGCTGCTTCTCAAGCGTATTGCATATTTCTTCAAGCGCCCGCAGGCTTTCGCCCCGCACCGCAAGCTCCCATTTTCCGATGGAATCCGCCCGGCCAACAATTTCGCCCTCTACCATGGCCGCAACCCGATCTTTTTGGGCTTCTGTGGTGCCGGGTGCGAAATAAACGACAACAATATTTTTCACATACTCCAGCCCACTGGCCTCGTCCTTGGCAAAATCTTTCGGATCCGCCCGGTACATCTCCACCGGCGGGAGTGGCACGTCCGGTTCATAGGTAACCGGTGTTTTCTGCGGATCCGCCTTGCCCGGCGACTCAGCGGCCCGGATAGGCAAAGATTCTTGCGGGGCAGTCGTCTGCCGCAGCCCCAGCCCGGTCAGCGTCAGCAGCAGAACGAGCGCAAGCACCAGAAAGCGCTTCCATTTTCCGCCCTTCCATAGCTTCATAAGATCATCCTCCATGGCAAGTATACAAAATCCTTCAAGAATATACTACCATAGAGGGCTCTGTTTGTCAAACGCGAAATGATTGACAGTGCGGGCAATTTATGCTATCATAGTCTCGCCGTCTGAAGGCGGCGAGACATCGCAAGAATCCTTTGCCGGGCTAATACAAACAGTAAAAATACAAATGAGGTAACTGCATGACAAGCAAGGAACGCGCCGCCCTGCGCTCGCAGGCCAATGGGTTGGACGCGATATTTCAGGTTGGCAAAGAGGGCGTAACCGATGCAGTGGCCGCCCAGATGCTGGAGGCCTTCCGCACCCGAGAGCTGCTCAAAGGCAAGGTATTGCTGGAAAGCGCGCCCCAGACACCTCGTGAATCCGCTGAAGCGCTGGCGGCGATGACCCAGGCCGAACTGGTGCAGGTGGTCGGCGGTAGCATGGTCTTTTATAAGGAAAACCTGGAGCTGCGCAAGGCGCAGGCCGCGAAAATCAAGGCATCTTCGCGGGCCAAGGTTGTTCGCAAGAAGCCCACGCGCCCGGCGGCGAAATCAGCCCGCACGGGGGAACAATCTGAACGCACGGCGGCAAAACCCGCGCGTCCCGGGGCAAGGCCAACCCGCACCCCGGCGGCGGAGCGCAAGGCTGCTAATAAAAATCGGCGGGATTCCGGCAAGAGCTGACACAGCATCAGGTGGTTGCCAGGAATTTTCGCGCCACATACCCGCATCGCTCCTCATATTCAACATATTGCCATTCCCCCTCACGGTGCAGCAGTGTCAGCTCCGCTCCATTGGGGATTGTGTAGCATTGTTCGGCCTCCTTTTGCGGCGCACGGCGCAGCGCAAGGGGGCCGTTTGGTGTGCGCACGATGGCGGCCCGCTCGGCGAAGGGTGAGACGCAGGGCAGCTCGAACCACGCCATAACCGCCTTGGCCAGGGCATGGGCAATGACGCCGGTGGATTGCAGCATCCAGACCGCGTCTTCTGGGCAGTCGCGGTAGCCCAGCCGCAATTGAACGGTGGGGCAGCGCGCCGCGCGAAATTCCGGCAGTTGGGGTGAGGGCAGCAGGCGTACCTGCGCGGGGTCGGGCGCAGCGGCAGCGACGCGCTCCCTTAACAGCTCCGCCAGGGCGCGGGCCTTTTTGGCGGCAGGATGAAAGCAGATGTCCGTGCCGCGCAATTCGCCCACGCGCTCCAGCGGGGCGGCGGATGAGCGCAACAAAAGCAGTAGGGCCGCGTTTTCCCGGCTTGCAACGGCTGTGGCTGCGTGGCTCGGCACCGTCGGAGGGCGCAGCGCGGCCTTCAGCCCACTGGCATTCAAGTAGTCTGCCAGCTGCCGCAAAATCGCCTCCATCACGGAGGCCTCCCCCGCTCCGTTGCAGTATTCGGCGGCGGCGCTGCCGCATGCGGAAAGCAGCACATAGGTCATTGGGCATACCCCTTTCGCTAAGAATGTTCAGCTATGTATATGCCAACGCGACAAAAAACTTGTGCAATTTGGCAAAATCGTCCTTGAAAAAGTATTGAACCGATCTGCCCGGCGAATAATAGTGGCAAAGTCCAACTGAAAGGGAGCGTTTTCGTGGGGCACCCGCAGCTTGTTATCCTTTACGGCGATCCGCAGGACACCACGCTCACCCTTCCGATTTGCCGCGCACTGGCGGCGCTTGGGGGCGTGCTGTATTACGGCGATGGCTGCGCCGCTGTCTACGGCGAATCCGGCGCGGCAGGCTTGCGCTTTGTGCTGCTCGAGACATCGCAGCTGCGCGCCTGCGGGGCGGAAGACGCACTCATTGTCTGCAAGCACGGCGCCGTCTTCCCACAAAACCTCGGCAGGCCAGAGCGGCTCTATGTTTTGACGGCAGCTCCGCCGCACGGAGAAGCGGCGGCGGGCCTTGAATGGCTGGACTGCGCCTGGGGAGAAAGCAGCGCCCTCGCGCTTTCAAGCCTGCGGGAAGACTGCGCCGTGGTGGAGTTGCGCCGCACGATACCGCTGCCCGGCGGCGGAGAGCTGGAATCGGGCGAATACCCCCTGCGCCTCGGTGTGCCGATGGAGGGGTGGCCGCTGCTGTGCTGCTGCGGAGTGCAAATGCTATTCGGCGACTTATGACGTTGGGTAAAATAATAAAGCCAGACAAGAGATTTCTTGCCTGGCTTCATTTTTCTGCGCCTTTCATCCTTCGACAGCCTTTTTTACTAAAAAGGTATATAGTTTATAAAACGCAAACGGAAAGGAACGATGAAATTGCCTATACGAATGGAATACGAAAACGGCCGACTCAGCGCCGCGCTGAGTGGTGAAATCGATCACCACTCCGCCGGATACCTGCGCGATCGGCTGGACGAAGCGATTGTGCAGACGCGCCCGAAACTGCTGCAGCTGGATTTTGACAACGTGACCTTTATGGATAGCTCCGCCGTGGGGCTGGTGATGGGGCGCTACCGCAGCGCAGGCGCGTGCGGCGCGGCGCTGGAGGTGGTCAACCTCTCACCCCCGGCGCTGCGGATGATGAAGCTTTCCGGCCTGCAAAGCCTGGCAAGCCTCAGGGGAAAACCCGAAGAAGCTGAGAAAGGACAAGTATCATGAAAGAACCGATCAACCAGATGAAGCTGGAACTCGAAAGCCGCTCGGTTAACGAGGGCTTTGCCCGCTCCGCCGTGGCGGCGTTTGTCGCGCAGCTCGACCCCACGGTGGAAGAGCTGACGGACATCAAAACGGCGGTCAGCGAGGCGGTCACCAATTGCATCGTCCACGCGTACCCCGCCATTTGTGGGAAAATCTTTCTTTGGGTGGGGATCTTTGACGACGGCCTGGTGCGCATCCGTGTGCGGGATAAAGGCTGCGGCATCGCCGACATCGCGCAGGCGCGGCAGCCGCTTTTCACCACGCTGGGCGAGGACCGCGCGGGCCTTGGCTTTGCGGTAATGGAAAGCTTCATGGAACACATCCGCGTGCGCTCCGCCCCAGGCAGCGGCACAACCGTAACGCTCGAAAAAACCATTCGCGGCCGAAACGACGGCGCGCGCGCGACGGGGGGCGACGGGCATGCCCGTTGAGGCTCCGGCTGCGCACGCACGTGACAGCTTTATCGAAGAGAACATAGGCCTGGTCTATACCTGCGCCCACCGCCTCAAGGGGCGCGGCGCTGAGTTTGAGGATCTGGTACAGAACGGCTGCGTAGGGCTCATCAAGGCGGCGGACGCCTTTGACGAGGACCGGGGTGCGGCTTTTTCGACCTATGCCGTACCGGTGATTCTGGGTGAAATGAAACGCCTGTTCCGCGAGGGCGGCGCGGTCAAAGTCGGGCGCAGCCTCAAGGAACGCGCCCGCGAGCTGGCCGGGGCGCAGCAGGCTCTCGCCGCAAAGCTGGGGCGGGAACCGGGAATCCGCGAGCTTGCCGAATTCGCCGGGATGGACGTTTCGGAAGCGGCCATGCTGCTTGGCTCAAGCATGCCGGTGCTCTCGCTGACGCAGGAGGACAGTGACGGCGGGGAATGGGACGTCGTGGTGGAATCTCCGGCGCAGCAGATCAGCGACCATATCGCCCTGGGGGAGGTTCTCAAAACTCTGGAGGAACGTGACCGGCTGCTGGTGGAATACCGCTACTACCGCTCCATGACCCAAAGCCAGACGGCCGCCCGGTTGGGCATGACGCAGGTGCAGGTCTCGCGCAGGGACAAAGCGATTTTGGGCAAGCTCAGGGGCAACTTGCTTGAATAACGC
>JAVBOZ010000148.1:0-5654 GCA_031549985.1 Oscillospiraceae bacterium
AGCCATGTGACTGAGAACACCCCGTCGGCCATCGTTACCCCCAAGGAGTACGCCAAGAATCGCGCCCTCCTCCTCAGCGACAAAGCACGTCGCAGGGTTGCGTTGCAAATAATAGGCGATACCTTCGCGGGAGTCTTCAAAGGCATGCAAACCGATGCCGGGCGTTGCCGCCCAGAGCGCGTAAACAGCGTCGTAGTCTTTCATCGTCATCAGGCGAATGTGCATCAAATCAGCCTTTCATCATTGTTCATTGGCTCCGCTTTCGGCTGCACAGTCGAGGAGCCCGCCGCAGGCGAACATCGTCCCGATGCCTGCGTCCGTCAGTACCTCAATGAGGATCGAATGGGGAACGCGGCCATCCAAAATGACGACCCGGCGCGCGCCGCCACGTAGCGCCTCCACGCAGCATTCCACCTTGGGGAGCATGCCGCCCGAAATGATGCCCTGTTCCACCAGCGCGGGGATTTCGCTTGGATCAACGCGGGATATCAGCGAGCTTTCGTCCTGCACATCCCGCAGCAGGCCAGGGATATCCGACATGGAAAGCAGGCTTTCGGCGCCCAACGCGGCAGCCAGGCGGGCTGCGGCGGTGTCGGCGTTAATGTTATAGACATTGCCCGCCCCGTCACAGCCGATGGTGGAGACAATGGGGATATAGCCGTTTTCCAGCACACCCAGCACGGGGGCGGGGTCGATGCCTGTGATTTCGCCGACGTAGCCCAGGCGCTCATCCAGCTGCCGCGCCTGAATCATGCGCCCGTCGAGGCCGCTCAGACCGATTGCGTGGCGGCCGAAACTCTCCATCAGCGCTACCAGCCCCTTGTTGATCTTCCCGGCCAGCACCATCTGCACAACTTCGGCGGTCTCTTTATCCGTCACGCGCAGGCCGTCGATGAACTCGCTCTGCTTGCCCATACGGCCCAGCAGTTCGGAAATTTCCGGCCCGCCGCCGTGCACCAGCACCACGCGGATGCCCACCAGATGCAACAGGGCGATGTCGCCCATCACCTGCCGCTTCAGCTCTTCGCAGAGCATCGCGCTGCCGCCATACTTGATGACGACCACTTTGTTGTGATATTTTTGGATGTAGGGCAGGGCTTCCATCAGGATGGTCGCGCGCTGCGCGTGGGTAATCCGTAATTCCTGCGCGGGCATTTGCATCGCTCCTTTACGTTCTGTAGTCGCCGTTGATTTTGACGTAGTCATAAGTCAGGTCGCAGCCCCAGGCGGTCGCTTCGCCGGGGCCGCAGCCTGCGGTAATGTCGATGAAAATTTCGCTCTCGCCCAGGATTTTTTTTGCCTGTTCCTCTGAAAAAGGCACGCCCGCGCCGCCCTGGCAGACGCAGACCTCCCCGGCAGCTGAACGAAAACGCACGCCGATGGCGGCGACGTCAACGTCCGCGCCCGAATAGCCAACGGCGCAAAGCACCCGGCCCCAGTTGGCGTCCGCGCCGAACATGGCGGCCTTAAAAAGGCTGGAGGAGATCACGCCGCGCGCGGCCAACCGGGCGGCGGCTTTGTCCTTCGCCCCGCACACCCTGCATTCGAGCAGCTTGGTCGCGCCCTCGCCATCGCGCGCCAACATCCGGCAGAGCCGCACCATGACGTCGCGCAGCGCCGCGCGGAAGGCGTCATAATCTTCGCCGGGGCCGGTGATCTCCGGGTTCCCGGCCCTGCCGTTGGCAAGGATCGACACCATGTCGTTGGTCGAAGTATCGCCGTCCACGCTGAGCATGTTGAAAGTCTCATTCGCCTCGGCCTTGAGCATTGCCGCCAGAACGGCCGGGGAGACGGTGGCGTCGGTGGTCAAAAACACCAGCATCGTCGCCATGTTGGGGTGGATCATACCGCTGCCCTTGGCGATGCCGCCAACACGCACCGTTTTGCCACTCAATACAAACTCGACGGCGGCCTCCTTTGCATAGGTATCGGTGGTCAGAATTGCCTGCGACGCTGCTGTGCCATTATCACCCGAAAGCCCCGCCGTAAGGGCGGGCATGCCCGCAGCGATGGGCGCAAGGGGCAGCGGCTCGCCAATCACACCGGTGGAGGCAATGATAACCTCATCCGCCGGGATGCCTGCATGCCGCTCAACCAAAGCGCACATTGCCTCGGCGATTTCGATGCCGTCTGCGTTGCAGGTGTTCGCGTTGCCGCTGTTGCAGAGCACCGCCCGCGCGTGACCGTCGGCCAAATGCGCCTGCGTCACCAGCAGCGGTGCGCCCTTGACCCGGTTTTGTGTATAGACCGCCGCCGCGCTTGCGGGCGTCTCGCTTACGATCAGCGCAAGATCAGGTTTGCTGCGGTTCTTGCGGATGCCGCAATGCACACCGTTTGCGGTGAACCCAAGCGGTGCGCAGACGCCGCCGGGTATCTGCTTAAAATAGTCTATGCTCATAAAGATAATCCCTCCGTTTCCTTGGCTCCGATGGCCAAATTCAGGCACTGCACCGCCGCGCCGGAAGCCCCCTTGCCCAAATTATCAAATCGCGCGATCAGCAACGGTCGCGCGTCATTGCCCGCGACGATGACTTCCATGGTATCTTTCCCGCGCAGGGCGTTGGCGGCGAGAAACCCATCCTCTTCGGGGAGTTCCCGCACGCGGATCAGCGCCGCGCCAGCATAGGCTTCCCGATAACAGGCCAGCAGATCCCGCAATCGGGTTCCCAGGCGCAACTGCGCACCGTGCAGCGGCACGGTCACCTCCATGCCGCAGTCGAAATCCGCGACCACCGGGCAAAACACCGGCTGCGCTTCCAGCCCGGCAATCTGACGCATTTCAGGCAGATGCTTATGCGCCTGTTCCAGCGCGTATTGCCTCGGCGCGACCAGCCGGTCATTTTTTCCGCGGCCTTCGGCCTCATATTCAGCGATCATGGCCTTGCCGCCGCCGCTATAGCCCGTGATGGAAAAGCAATGCAACAGCGCCGTGCGCGGCAACACGCCCGTGCGCACAAGTGGATATACCAGCGCCAAAAATCCGCTTGCGTGGCAACCCGGCACCGCGATCCGCTTGCCGCCTGCCACGCCGGCACGGAATTGCGCGCTCAATTCAGGGAAACCATACCTCCATCCGGTCGCGGTGCGGTGCGCCGTTGAGGCATCTACTACAACTGTCGCCGGGTTTTTCACCAGAGCGACGGCTTCGCGGGCGGCGGCATCGGGCAAACAAAGGATGGCGACATCCGCCGCGTTGAGTGCCTCGGCCCGAACCCGCGCTTCCTTGCGCTGCACCTCCGGAAGGGTCAGCAGAACAACATCTTCCCGCCGACGCAGGCGTTCCTCGATGCGTAGTCCGGTCGTCCCCGCTGCGCCGTCTATGAATATTGTCTTCATAAATTACTTCTCTTTTGCATAATATTTGTTTTTTAAGGCTAATGTCGCCTTTTTATTCATTTATTATACCACATGGATTTTATTTGTCAAGCAAAAAATAGCCGCCCCTTTTGAGGGGCGGCTGGTTGTTCTGGTTGCTTAGGCCAAGGAGCCAAAAATCTTCTGGAAGAAAGCAGGAAGATCCTGCATCAAGAAGGAGATGGCATCCAGAATAAACTGGCCAACGCTGGCACTGAATCCGAGCCCGTCCAAAATCTGATTGATCGCCGACAATAAATCGTTCATTTGCGAACCCCTCTCTTATGTGGTATTGAATAAAAACCCCTTCGCCAAACAAAGGCTGGGTTATTCACATATTAATTATAGCATACAAATGCGAAATGTCAAGCAAATATTTTTGTCAGCGACAGCGCGGGGCTTGCTTTTTTCAGCCGGGCGTTGTATACTTGTCAGAATAGGGGGGACGACTTATGCGGTATATTTTGGCCTCAGCTTCGCCTAGACGCGCGGAGCTTCTCGCGCTGGCGGGGCTGCGTTTTGTTATATGCGCTCCCGAGGTAGATGAGTCCCCTTTGCCCGGCGAGGAACCACGGGCCACGGCCCTGCGGCTGGCGGCGGATAAGGCGGAGGCTGTCGCGCGTAAAGACCCTGCGGCCTGCGTGATTGCAGCGGATACCATCGTTGTCGCGCCGGAAGGCGCACCGTTGGGCAAGCCACTCGACCCAGAGGACGCGGCGCGGATGCTGCGCCTGCTTTCCGGGCAAGAACACCGAGTGATCACCGGGGTCTGCCTGCGCCGGGGCGAGCTAGTACGCTGTTTCGCGCAAGAGACCGCCGTGCGCTTTTATGCCCTGACCGAAGGCGAGATCGCCCAATACATCCGCAGCGGCGAACCGATGGATAAGGCGGGTGCCTATGGGATTCAGGGGCGCGGCGGCCTTTTTGTTGAGGGAATCACCGGAGATTACTATAACGTTGTCGGCCTGCCGGTCGCGCGGCTGATGCGCGAATTGGCAGCCTTGAATGATGCGTGAAAGGTGAAAGCATGTATCTGCATATTGGTTGCGAAACGCTAGTGCGCCAGTCGGAAATCATCGGCCTGTTTGACCTGGATACCACGACGGTCTCCGGGGTGAGCCGGACGTTTCTCAATGCCGCGCAGGGCCGGGGCGAGATTTGCCCGCTGGGGAATGAAGTGCCCAAGAGTTTTGTCTTGACTGAAAAGCATGGCGCGGCCAAGGTCTATCTCTCGCCTTTGACCTCGGCGACGCTGTTGAAACGGACCGAGGCAGAGGTATATTGAGCCGCCGAAAGGTTCTTTATGAAACAACCCACTGCCCTTGTCGCCAAAACCATGCTGCACCACTGGGAGGAACCGCCGATCAGCGGGAGCCATGGCACAGGCGCGATTTTTTTCGCGGGCTGCGCCCTGCGCTGCCTCTTCTGCCAAAATGCAGCCATCAGTCAGCGCAGGCCCCCCGAAGGCGAAACGGTCACGCCGGAGCGGCTCTGCGAACTGTTTTGGGCGCTGCACGCCCAGGGCGCGCATAACATCGACTTGGTTACGCCGAGCCTTTATCTGCCCGCCGTGCGCCGTGCTGCGGAGCTTGCAAAGGCCGAGGGCTTCCCTTTGCCCCTGCTATGGAATTCCAGCGGCTATGAAAACGTACAGGCCATCCGGTCTTTGGATGGCCTGATTGATATTTATTTACCCGACCTGAAATATGCCGACGACGCGCTGGCGCTGCGGTTTTCCAACGCGCCGGGATATTTTTCGATCGCCACCGCCGCCATTTTGGCGATGCACCGGCAGGTTGGGTATCCGCAATTCGACGAGGATGGTCTGCTGCGGCGTGGGCTGTTGACCCGTCACATGGTGCTACCCGGCTGCCGCAAGGATTCGATGCGGGTCTTGGATTGGATCGCGGCATACCTGCCCGAAGCGTGGGTCAGTCTGATGGCGCAATATACGCCGCTGCACCGGGCAGCTGAGATACCGCAGTTGAACCGGCGCCTGACAAGCTTTGAATACCAGTCAGTCGTCGATCATTTTTTTGCCGTTGGCCTGCAGCACGGTTATATGCAAGACTGCGCGGCTGCCTCCGCCGCCTATGTCCCTATATTTGAGAAGAGCTAGCACGTACAGCGAAAACCCGCCTGCCGAATTTGGCAGACGGGTTTCTTTAATTGTTGATTGCGCAAAAACTCTTGCGGCACAGCCGCCGAGCCGTCCCGCAGGGACTAGTGTCTTGTAATTTCTAAAATCACTTGAAACAAATTCAAAATCATGCTATACTGTAGCAGGGTGATGAAATGAT
>JAVBOZ010000164.1:0-3418 GCA_031549985.1 Oscillospiraceae bacterium
GGCACAGAAGGAGCGGCTCAAGGAGCGCTTCCCCGAAGTGGATGTGCTGACCCTGACGGCGACGCCGATTCCCCGCACGCTGAACATGGCGCTTTCGGATATTCGCGACATGTCCGTGCTGGAAGAGGCCCCGCAGGACCGCTACCCCGTGCAGACCTATGTGTTGGAGCACGACATGGATATTCTCGCCCAGGCGATGCACCAGGAATTGCGGCGCAGCGGTCAGGCCTATTACCTGCACAATCGGGTGGAGACCATTGAGCGCAGAGCGGCGGAAATCAAAGCTCTGCTACCGGAGGCCAGGGTGGAGTTTGCGCACGGACAGATGGGCGAGGAAGAGCTGAGCGACATCTGGCGCAGGCAGTTGGAGGGCGAAATCGATATCCTCGTCTGTACAACGATCATCGAGACAGGGATCGACGTCCCCAACGTCAACACACTGGTCATTGAGGACGCTGACCGCATGGGACTGGCGCAGCTGCACCAGATTCGGGGCAGGGTAGGGCGCTCCACTCGCCGCGCCAGCGCCTATCTGACCTTTCACCGCGGCAAAGAGCTGACGGAGATCGCCCAGCAGCGGCTCAACGCCATCCGGGAATATACGGAGTTCGGTTCGGGTTTTCGCATCGCGATGCGCGATCTTGAACTGCGCGGCGCGGGCAGCCTCTTGGGCGCGCAGCAGCATGGGCATCTGGAGGCCGTAGGCTATGACCTTTACATGGAGATGCTCGCCGAGGCTGTGGCGGAAGAAAAGGGCGAGGCACTGCCGCCAAGCGCAAAGCGCGAATGCGTGATCGATTTGCCGATTGACGCCAGTATCCCGCCGAGCTATATGGAGAGCGTCGCGCACCGGCTGCATATGTATCGACGCATCGCGGAGATTCGCAGGCGCGAAGACGCGGATGACGTTGTAGATGAATTAATTGACCGCTTCGGCCCTCCGCCGCCGTCGGTGTTGGGGCTGGTAGATATTGCGCTGCTGCGGGCCTCTGCGGCGCAGCGGGGCATCTTCGAAATTGGCTTCGGAGGTGGAAAAGTTTCCCTTTTCATCGAAGAGTTGAATTTGCCGATGATCCAGGCCATGAGCGAGGCGCTGCCCGGTAGAGTGAAGGTCAGCGCGGCGGGCAGGCCGCGCATAGAGCTGAAATTATTGCCAGATGATACTATGTTGGTAACCCTGCGCAAGGCCTTCGACGCAGCGGACAAGATGGATAATTCTGTAAAAAGTGCCAAATAACATAGCAAAAGAACCTGCGAAGGATTGACTTTTCACTAATAATGTGCTATAATCAGAATAAGCACACTGCAGAATTCTGAAAGGGTTAGAATGCAGAGAAGCTGGCGTTGAGAGGGTGAACGCTTTGCGGAAGCAAAAGGAGAGAGCTTTTGGGCTGGCGGTGAGGTTTTTACTGCCGGTTTATGATATTTTAGCCGTCAACCTCAGTTATTTTCTGGCCATGTGGGTGCTGAATGACGGCGAGGTAGCGCAAGCCGATTGGCGCATGGCGCTGGCACGCATGCTCTATGTAATTCCGACCAATTTATTGATGTTTTATCTTTTCCGCCTTTATCATAGCCTCTGGAAATACGCCGGAACGGATGAATTGGTTCAGTGCGCCCTTGCCGCCCTTGTCGCGGGTTCAATCTGTTATTTTGCTGACGGAATTGTCTTTGGCCATTTTGGCCTATGGGGCATTCATCACCAATTTAACCCGGCGGAACTCCTGTTAACCTACTTTTTGATTCTGATGTTTTGCGGCGGCGCGCGCATCAGTTATCGCGCGATACGACGCTTCCGGCGGCAAGTGACGATGCTCTGGGGCAATAGCGAGGGCGTGCCCCGGGTAATGGTCGTCGGGGCGGGCGATATGGGTAATATCATTTTGAGCGAGCTGCGGGCCAACGACTTCCGCAAGGGTATCCCTTGCGTGGTGGTGGATGACGAACGCGCCAAACAGGGTAGGAAGATCTACAGTGTCCCCATCCGGGGCGGCTGCGAACGGATTCCGGAGCTTGCCAAGGAATACCAGATCAATGAGATTCTGCTGTGCATTCCTTCCGCGAGCCAGACCAGGCAGCGGCAGCTGCTGGAGCTTGCGCTGAAGACGGACTGCGCCGTGAAAGTGACCCCCTCCTTATTGGAAATGCGTGAAAGCGGTTCCGTGGCCAACCTTGGCCAGATGCGCGAGGCGAAGCTGGAGGATCTGCTGATGCGCCCGCAGGTGCAACTCGACCCCCAGGTCTGTTCCTATCTTTTCGGGCAGACGATTCTTGTCACCGGCGGCGGCGGTTCCATTGGGAGCGAGCTCTGCCGCCAGGCGGTTGAATACCGCCCAGGCAAGGTGATCCTCTTTGATATGTACGAAAACAACGCCTTTGAGCTGAAGGCTACGTTGGATAGGGAATATAAAGGCAGCCCCAAAATTGAGATTCGCATCGGTTCCGTGCAGGACCCCGAAGCCCTTGAGAGCGTCTTCGCTGAATTCAAGCCGACCGTGGTCTTCCACGCGGCGGCGCATAAACATGTCCCCCTGATGGAATACTGCCCCGTCGAGGCGGTGAAAAACAACATTTTCGGTACGCTCAACACTGCCGAGGCCGCGCTGCGGCATAATGTCAGCCGTTTTGTCCTGCTTTCGACGGATAAAGCCGTTAACCCCACAAACGTGATGGGCGCGACCAAGCGCGTGACCGAGCTGATCATTCAAAATTACGCTTGCCGAGGGAATTGCCGATTTTCCGCCGTGCGTTTCGGCAACGTTCTCGGTTCCAGCGGCAGCGTGATTCCCCTGTTCCGGGAGCAGATCCGCGCCGGCGGCCCCGTGACCGTCACGGATCCGGAAATCACCCGCTACTTTATGAGCATCCCCGAGGCCGCGCAACTGGTGGTGCAGGCGGGCGGGCTTTCGGTTGGGGGCGAAATTTTTGTGTTGGATATGGGCGAGCCCGTGCGCATTTTTGACTTGGCTGAGCAGATGATTCGTCTTTCCGGCCTGCGGCCTCATGTGGATATCCCCATCAATATCACCGGGCTGCGGCCGGGCGAAAAACTTTTTGAGGAGCTTGCGCTTGAAGAGGAGCTAGCCGCCCGTCAGGCCACAGGAAACAACAAGATTTTCATCACATTTCCAAGCCAGCTGGAGGAATCGACCCTGCTGACCGGGCTGGAACGCCTGCGCAATTCTACGCATGAAAGCGTCCGAAGCGATTTGAAGGCTTTGGTCGAGAATTATAGAGAGTCGGCAAGAAGCATGCCGACGTAAATTGAAGGGGGAAACGATTTGGTATACCGCGTGATCAAACGAGGGCTGGACATCCTATGTTCGGCGCTGGTTCTGCTGTTGCTCTGGCCGCTGATGGCGGCGGTGGCGCTGTTGATTCTTGCTCAGCGCGACGGCAGCGCCCTGTTCCGGCAAAA
>JAVBOZ010000110.1:0-12997 GCA_031549985.1 Oscillospiraceae bacterium
GAATCCAGCCTTGATCTATGCAACAATAGCGTCAAACGGGTCGTTTGCCGCATTGGAAAAACCTGCCGGTTTTTCAGAATCCAACCATGTTGCATGCGTAATACAGAAATATAAGAAGAAGCGGCCAGGCCGCAATGGGAGGTTTTTTATGGCAACCGACGTCATCATTCCGCTGGATTTTTCATCGGCACGTGAGGCTTATGACTTCCTTGCATTGTTCCCGGCGCATGAAAAACCGTTCGTCAAAATCGGCATGGAGCTGTTTTACAGCGAAGGCCCGGAAATTGTGCGGCAGGTGAAAGCGCGGGGGCATAAACTCTTCCTTGACCTGAAGCTGCATGATATTCCCAATACCGTCAAGAAGGCAATGGCTGCGCTCGCCCGGCTTGATGTCGATATCTGCAACCTGCACATCGCCGGGGCAGGGGAGATGATGAAGGCCGCGCTCGAAGGCCTCACCCGGCCCGACGGCAGCCGTCCGCTGCTGATCGGCGTGACGCAGCTGACTTCCGTCAGCGAGGCGCAGCTGCGCGAGGAACTGCTGATCTGCGCCGGGATGGACGAGACCGTGCTGCGTTACGCCCAAAACGCCAGGGCGGCGGGGCTGGACGGCGTCGTCTGTTCGCCGCTGGAGGCCGGGAAGGTCAAGGCGGCCTGCGGCGAAAATTTCGTGACTGTCACCCCCGGCGTACGCTTTGCCGACAAGGACGGCACGGTGGTTGGCGTCGGCGATCAGGCGCGCGTCACTACCCCTGCCCAAGCAAGGGAACTTGGCTCGGACTACATCGTCTGCGGCAGGCCGATTTATGCTGCGGCCGATCCTTTGGCTGCCTATCGGCGGGCAATGAGTGAATTCCTGAGCTGATACTTTTTCTTACAAAAAACATGAAAAAGAATGGCTGTTTTAGACGTTGGTATTGCTGCGTAATTGCGGGCGAACAGTGTTCGCTACGGTTGGCCATTGCGTGCTTTTGTAGGGGAGCACAGTGTGCTCCCGTTGCCTCCCGAATCAATACGGTTGTCGAAAAGAGTAATTGCGGGCGAACACTGTTCGCCCCTACAGGAGGGGAGCACAGTGTGCTCCCGTTGCCTCCCGTATCAATACGGTTGTCGAAAAGAGCCAAAAGAATTTCAATCGCGCGTTTCCTTTTTATCTAAAAGCTTAAGGAGCTCACATGACCCCAAAAACCAAGGAAAAAGTTCTCTACTACGTTTCGCTGCCCTACCACTATGTGTGGCGGTTCTGGCGATTTTTACGGGAGTTCGGCATTCGGGCGCACTGCCGCAAGCTACGCGGTCGCCTGCGGAACACCACGCCATCTATCATTTGCAACAACTGCATCGGCGGTCTGCTGCTGCATGATCTTGGACTGGAATTTCGTAGCCCGACAGTCAATCTTTGGATGGAACCCGACGACTTTATCCGTTTCGCGGGGAACCTGCGGGCGTTCCTTTCTGCCGAATGGATAGAGCTGCCGCCGGAGCTCTATGATGAAGAAGCGCACCCCGCCGCGCGCCTGCGCTGCGAAGCGGGCGAGATCACGCTGCATTTGCAGCATTACGAGAGCTTTGGTGAGGCAAAGGCTGCTTGGGAGCGCCGCGTTGGCCGGGTGGATTATGGGAATCTTTACCTGGTTGCCGAGTTTGTGAAGCTGAGCCGGGAGCAGCTGGCCGCCCTGGAAGCGCTGCCCTATGAACGCAAGGCGTTCCTGACCGCATACACCGCGCCGGAGTTTCCCCATACGCTGGCGCTTGCGGCCTATCGCAAGAAAAAATACCGGGGCGGACAGATTCTGCGTCGTCCCATCTGGGGCGTGAAGCGCCGCTTCGAGGCGTGGGACTATGTTGCGTTTCTTAACACAGGCGAAGTGCGTATGATGAGGTGAGCCGACGCAGCCGTATTGATATAGGAGGCAGCGGGAGCTGTGCCCCCCTACAAAAGCACGCAACGGCCAAACCGTAGGGCGAACAGTGTTCGCCCGCAATTATTGTATTATTAATTGTTATTGCGGCACAGCCGCCGGAAATTCAGAAAGGAATGATATTTTCATGTTCAGTCAAAGTCTTGCCCGGCGCGTTGCCGCCGACCTGCTGTCCATCGGCGCGGTATTTTTGCGGCCAGATGAACCCTTCACCTGGGCCAGCGGTATTCTTTCGCCGGTGTATTGCGACAACCGCCTCACCCTTTCCGATCCTCTTGCGCGCGGGCATGTGGAGGAGGGCTTTGCTGAGCTTGTGCGCACAAAATACCCGCAGTGCGAGATGCTGATGGGGACAAGCACCTCCGGCATCCCCCACGCGGCGATTACGGCGCATTTGCTGGGGTTACCGATGGGGTATGTGCGCGGCGGAGCTAAGAGCCACGGCCGCAACAACCAGATCGAGGGCAAGTGTTTGCCGGGGCAAAAAGTTGTGGTGGTCGAAGACCTGATCTCCACCGGCGGCAGCGTGCTTGAGGTCGTGCAGGCGCTGCGCGAGGCCGGGGCGCAGGTGCTGGGCATCATCAGCATCTTTACCTATGACATGCAAAAGGGCCTTGACAACCTGGCTGCCGCGAACGTTGAAAACACAAGCCTGACTGATTTTGGCACACTGGTTGGGGTTGCGGCGGAGACAGGCTATATCCAGCCTTCCGCGAAACAGGCTCTGCTGGCGTTCAGGGATAACCCCGGCGACCCGGCGTGGCGGGACATGCTGTAAGCTACGCGGTGCCATAATTTGGACAAATAAAATCTTTGGAGGACTTTTTATAATCTTAGCGACAAAGAGAAGGAGGATGGCTTATGGAAGAGGAGCAAGGGCCGCGGCACATCATTGACAGCCGGGATCTTTCGGTGGCGGAAATCGACGCGCTGCTCCGCACGGCAGACGACATCATCGCCAACCCAATCGGCTACCAAGACGCATGTGCCCGCAAAAAACTGGCGACACTTTTTTATGAACCAAGCACCCGTACCCGCCTGAGCTTTGAGGCCGCGATGCTTGAATTGGGGGGCAGCGTCCTCGGCTTTTCCTCTGAAAACGCGTCTTCCGCCGCAAAGGGCGAAAGCGTGGCCGATACCATCCGTATCGTTAGCGGTTATGCCGACGCCATTGTGCTGCGCCACCCGAAGGAGGGCGCGCCCGTCGTGGCCGCCCGGCATGCCCGCGTCCCGGTGATCAACGCCGGGGACGGCGGCCACAACCACCCCACCCAGACGCTGACGGATCTGATGACCATCCATTGCGAACTGGGGAGCCTGGAAGGCCTGACCATCGGCCTTTGCGGCGACCTCAAATTCGGGCGGACGGTGCATTCCCTGGTCAGCGCTATGGTGCGTTACCCAGGCACCCGCTTCGTGCTGATCTCCCCCCGCGAGCTGCGGCCCCCCGATTACGTCTTCGACATGATCCGGGAAGCGCCGCACTGCTCCTACGAAGAGAGCCGCAGCATGGAGGAAATCGTTCCCACGCTGGATATTCTCTACATGACCCGCGTGCAGAAGGAACGCTTCTTCAACGAGGCCGACTATATCCGGCTCAAAGACAGCTTTATTCTTGACACCCGCAAGCTGCGGGGCGCAAAACCCGGCATGATCGTCATGCACCCTCTGCCCCGTGTCAACGAAATCGACACCCGGGTCGACGAAAACCCCCACGCCCGTTATTTTGAGCAGGCGCTTTATGGCAAATACATACGCATGGCGCTGATCATGGCGCTGTTGAAGGGGGGCGTGATTTCGTGAACATCGACAGCATACAAAACGGCCTTGTGCTGGACCACATCCGCGCCGGGCGCGGGATGCAAATTTACCACACGCTGCGGCTGGAAGAGCTTGACTGCACCGTCGCCATCATCAAAAATGCGGACAGCCGCAAGATGGGCAAAAAAGACATCATTAAAATCGACGAGGCCATCGACCTGGATTTGGATGTGCTCGGGTTTTTGGATCAGGACGTCACGGTCAACATCATTCGGGGGGGCAAGCTGGTCGGCAAGCGGCGGGTTAGCCCGCCGGCGGAACTGGTCAACGTCATCCGCTGCAAGAACCCCCGCTGCATCACCACCACCGAACAGGCCGCCGACCAGATTTTCCGCCTGGCGGGCGGAAGTACGCCTGTCTATCGCTGCGTATATTGCGAAACGGCGTATGACACGAAGGCACAATAGGCGTTCGGCACCTTTTTCCATTTTTTCCGTAAGTTGCGGTTGACCCGTAACAATATATCTGCTATAATCAAGTTGTTGTAGTAAAATTGTAACTATTCTATGGTACCAGTGAAAGGAGCATGCATACCATGAAACGCATCATTGCCCTGGCGCTTGCCACGCTGATAGTTGTCACGCTCTGCTTCGGCTGCGCTTCAAAGCCTGACGATGACCTTACGGTCGGCGCCAGCACGGGCACCACCACATCTTCCCCTGAATCTTCGTCCGAGGGCGCCACTGCCCCGGCGGGCTTTGTCCGCTTCGCGACGTTGGACGTCGGCGGGAATGTGGTCGTCGACGGCCTCACTTGGCTGCTGAACTCGCTCGACGAATCCATCGCGATTGACCAAAGCACCGCGCTGACCGCCAACTATAGCGGCGGGGTGCTCTCCAGCGTCAGCGATGCGCAAGGGAATTCCTTTTCGGCCGTCATGATCCCGGAGGCGGACGGCACGCAAGCGATCTATGGTGAGCAGGGCAGCTCAGCGGATGACCCCAGTGTTATTGACCTGAGCAGCACATCTTCGGGTGGCCTCATAGCGCCCGCCACTTTGAAGCCCGGCACCACGAACAGGGTCGGCGGTGGAAGGACATCGACCACGAAGCCCCGCACCAAGACCCCCACGACGGTGCAAAAGCCGAAGACAATTTCCACGGTGCCTAAGACCACGCTCTCGGAGGACCAGCAGAAGATTCTGGACGAGAAAGAAGCCATTAACAAGAGCGACATGAGTTCAACAGAAAAGAAGCTGGCGCTGAACCTTCTCAACTATAAGATGGATGAAAACGGCATCTTTTACGTTGATCACCAACCCTGGCAGAAGCAGTTTGGGTTCAACCAGATCTATGATCTGGCCTCCCCGCTGATTCAGCTGATTTACGGCACCATACGTGTAAAATTCCGTTATGGCTATGTCTACAAGCTCTACCCCAAGGGGCACGAGAAGCAGGGGCAGGTCGTTTATGACGACAGCGGCAACCCGACCTATGAGACCGACGAATTCGGCAAACCGATCCCCAAGGATTGGATGGTGCAGATGTGGAAGGGCCGTTATGGCCTGGTGATGCTTGGCGCGGAAATCGGCGTCTATACCAAGCCGTCGACGCAGACCTCTGAGCACTATTATACCGCTGTTAAAGAGGAAGAGCTGATCATGGCGATGGACGTCTATCAGCAGAACTTCCTTACAGGCGCAAAGAAGAAGCTCTTCACCCGCGGTCCGGAATCTCACTGGTGGCTCACCGGCTTCGTACCCGGCTCCTTCTTCCAGTATAACAACAAGTCTGAAGTCATCATGGTCTGTAACATTCAGTTCCCCTCGTCCGAGATGCTGGAAGCCTTCCGCGCACCCTTCGATGCAGCGGGATTCCGCCGGGGCGCACCGGGGCGCGATAACCCCGAAACGTATACCGTTAGCGGCAACAACCTCAAGTTCAGCTGGCAATATATTGACCAGGACGCATAGCGCTCACCGCGCACAACGGGGCTACCCGTCGAGGTAAGCGGCAAGTTTCTCCAAAGAGTACAAAAAAGTGCTTTTTCCTGTTGACAAACCCGCGCTGAGATGGTATGATTTATAGGCAATGGTTGTCTGGAATGGGCAAGCTATATTAAATGCATTTATTTAAGAAAGGAAGACTCCACTATGAAAAAGGCATTTGCTATCCTGCTCGCGCTCGCGCTCGCGTTCTCCATGGCGATTTTCAGCTTCGCAGAAGAAACCTCCAACGTGGCCGCTGACTTCCAGAAGATCACGCAGGAACTTCTTGCCACCGTTTCCCCTGAAGACCTTTCCGCCGCTGTGAAAGAAGCCGCTGACGGCATCGTTCCCGTTGACTTTGACCTCGAGAACGACGATCTGGTCACCACCCTTTCTGACGACGAAGTCAACACTTTCGCTGACAAGCTGATTGCGGGCCTGAACCTCGAAGGCACCGACATCGCCACGCAGATTCAAGAAGCCATGAGCGGCGATTTCGTCTCCTTCCTGGCCAGCCTGTACTGCGGCCCCGTTGAAGAGACCACCACCGCTGTCGCCACCACCGTCACTGCGACCCAGCCCGAAAAGAAGCCCATCGAGACTGGTTCCTCCAACACCGTTGCGCTGGCGGCTTTCGCTGCCCTGACCGTGATGGCCGGTGCCGCATTCGTCTGCCTGAAGAAGAAGGAAGACTAAGCAACGCTTTCCCCACAACGACAGCTTGCACAATCGACAAATAGCCTATCCGGCGGCGCATATGCGCCGCCGGATTTCATTTGTGTTATGCTATTTTGAGGCCATTATACGCCCGAATACGCCGAAAAGCCGCCGTCTATGGCGACCATGCTGCCGGTGACGAAGGAGGAATAGCCCTCGTCGCAGAGAAACAGAAGCGCGCCCGCGAGTTCTTCCGGCAGGCCGAAGCGGTGCATAGGCGTCGCAGCCAGGATTTTGCCGCTGCGCGCCGTGGGGGAGCCATCGGGGTTCCAGAGCAAGGTTTTGTTTTGATTCGTGGAAAAGAAGCCCGGCGCGATCGCGTTGACGCGGATGCCCACAGGCGCGAAATGCACCGCCATGAACTGCGTGAAGTTGCTCACCGCCGCCTTGGCTGCCGAATAGGCGGGGATCTTGGTCAGCGGGCGAATGGCGTTCATGGACGTGATCATCACAATGGCGGCGTCTTTCTGCCCGGCAAGGTCTTTTGCGAAGACCTGTGTGGGCAATAGCGTCCCCAAAAAATTGAGGTTGAATACCTTCGAGATGCCCGCCGGATCCAAATCGAAAAAGGTGGTGATTCCCTCAAGATCCGCCTCCAGATCGGAAGGCTCGAGCGCCTCTTTGGAGGTCGTGCCGCTGGGGTGGTTGCCACCTGCGCCGTTGATCAACAGGCTGCAGGGGCCGAAGCGGGTGTTTACCTCCGCGTGAGCGGCCTCAATGCTGGCCTTTTCAAGCACATTACACGCCAGGGCGATGGCCTCGCCGCCAGCCGCCAAGATTTCGTCAGCCACAGTCTGCGCCGCCTCAAGATTTAGGTCGAGCACGGCAACTTTGACGCCCTGGTCGGCCAAGACCTTCGAAAATCCGCCGCAGAGAATGCCGCCCCCGCCGGTGACGACGGCAACGCGGCCCTTTAGATTCGGATGATAAAAAGACATGCAAATGAACCCCCTTGTTAGACTTTAGAATTTAGAGGTTAGATCTGTGGAGCCCAGCCGAGACTGCGTTCCACAGCGCGCTTCCAGCCGCCATAAAGCGCGTCACGGCGTTCGGCATCCATTTGCGGGGTGAAGACGCAGTCAATCTGGCGGTTTGCCTGAATTTCCTCCTTGCCGCTCCAGACACCGGCAACGATCCCCGCAATATAGGCCGCGCCAAGCGCGGTGGTCTCCACAACCTTGGGGCGGTTGACGCTGGTCTGAACCATATCGGCCTGGAATTGCATCATGATATTGCTGACGCTTGCGCCTCCGTCTACGCGCAGCTCCGAAAAACGGATGTCCGCGTCGGCGGCCATCGCCTCCAACAGGTCGCATACCTGATAAGGAATGCATTCAATCACCGCCCGGGCGATGTGCGCTCGCCCGGCGCCGCGCGTTAAGCCAACGATGGTCCCGCGGGCATACATATCCCAATAGGGCGCGCCCAGCCCGGTGAACGCGGGCACCAGATAGACACCGTTGGTATCCGGCACACTGGCGGCCAGTTCATCGCAGCGGGGGGCCGAATCAATCAGCTTCAGCTCGTCGCGCAGCCATTGGATCACGCTGCCCGCGTTAAAGGCGCTGCCCTCAATGGCGTATTCCACGTCGTTCCCCAAACCCCAGGCGACGCCCGTGAGCAGGTTATGTTCGGAACGCACCCGTTTTTTGCCGGTGTTCATCAGCAAGAAGCAGCCGGTGCCGTAAGTGTTTTTCGCCTGGCCGGGCGCGAAACAGGCCTGCCCGAAGAGCGCTGCGGGCTGGTCGCCGATCGCGCCGGTGATGGGCAGCCCCGCCAACTCGTGCAGGCCGATCAGACCGGGGGCCACTTCGCCGTGAAACGCACCGGAGGGCACGGGAGTGGGCAGAATGGCCTTGGGGATATCCAGCAGGGCGCAAAGCTCGTCGTCCCAACAGAGCTTATCGACGTCAAACAGCATGGTACGTGAGGCGTTGGAATAATCCGTCACATGACTCTTGCCTGCGGTGAGATTCCAGATCAGCCAGGTCTCCACTGTGCCGAACAGGAGCCGCCCTTGATCGGCAAGGTTCCGCGCGGCGGGGACGTTGTCAAGCACCCACTTGATCTTTGTTCCGGAAAAGTAGGCGTCCAGTAACAGGCCTGTCTTTTTCTTGACCAGGGCCGAATGGCCGTTGGCTTTGAGAGTCTCGCAAAACTCCGCCGTGCGGCGGCATTGCCAGACGATGGCGTTATGCACGGGTCGCCCGGTCTCCCGGTCCCAAAGGATCGCGGTCTCGCGCTGATTGGTGACGCCGATGCAGGCGATCTCCGTCAGCGGAACGCGCCCTTCGGTCTCGCTCAGCACCATTTCAAGCGCGTTCATTTGGCTATAGAGAATCTCCATCGGGTTGTGCTCAACCCAACCCGCCTGGGGGTATATCTGCCCGAATTCCTTCTGCGCCTTGGCAACGATGTTCCCCTGCCTGTCAAACAGGATCGCGCGGGAACTCGTGGTTCCCTGATCCAGCGCAAGCACATATTTACCCGCCATAGTGATGCCTCCCAAAAGAATTGGCTGTTTTAGATGTTGGTATTGATGCGTAATTGCGGGCGAACACTGTTCGCCCCTACGGTATGGCCGTTGCGTGCTTTTGTAGGGGAGCACAGTGCTCCCGTTGCCTCCTGTATCAGTATTACTCCGCCATTAATGACCGGACGACCGCCTCGCAGTCCTCCCGGCGCATCAATTTCGGTACGGGGTAGAAGGGATGCGCCTCTTTTAGCGCCCGTTTGACGATGAGGGGAATATCCGCCTCCTGAATGAAATCAAACTTTTCGGGGATCCCCATGCGGGCATTCATGGCGCGGAGTTCCGCGATGAATGCCTGCGCCTTTTCGGCGTCACTCTGCCCATGGATGCCGACCGCTTCAGCCAGCCGGGCCAGCCGGGCCTGCGCCGCCTCGCCGTAAAAGTCAAGTACATAGGGCAGGATCACCGCGTTGGCCAGGCCGTGCGGAGTATCATAAAGACCGCCCAGGTTGTGAGCGATGGCGTGCACGTAGCCGACATAGGCCCGCGTAAAGGCGGTGCCAGCATAGGAAGAAGCCAGCAGCATGTTTTCGCGCGCCCCGAGATCAGCGCCGTCATTATAAGCGGCCTCAAGGTTGGCAAAAATCAGCCGGGTGGCTTCGAGCGCCTTTTGCTCGGTATCTTTAGTGTTGCTGCGGCCAATGTAGGCTTCCACGGCGTGGGTCAGCGCGTCCATACCGGTGGTGGCGGTGACATGCTTGGGCAGGCCGGAGGTCAGTTCCGGATCCAGCACCGCACACAGCGGACGCAGTTTCAAATCGTTGACCGCGTATTTTTCGTGCGTCGTGGGGTCGGTGACAACGGCGGCACCGGTGGTCTCCGACCCGCTGCCCGCCGTGGTGGGGACAGCAAAAAAAGGCGGCAGTGTCTTGCGAACCTTCAACAGTCCCCGCAGCTGCTGCACACTCTTCTTGGGTTGCACCAGCCGCGCACCCACGCCCTTGGCGCAGTCCATGGGCGAGCCGCCGCCGAAAGCGACAATCCCTTCGCAGCGGTGCTCCAAATACAGCGCCCGCGCCTGTTCAATGTTCTCAATCGTGGGGTTGGCTTGGGTCTTGTCGTAGACCACATAGGCAATTTCCGCTCGATCCAGGCCTTCAAGAAACGGCTTGGGCACACCAAGCTTCATCAGTGTCGGTCCGGTGACTACCAGCACTTTTTTCAGCCCCTGCGCCTTAATCAGCAACGGAAGCCCCTTTACGCTGCCCGGCCCGTGATAGAGCTCCGGTCCTCTCCAATTGTAGGCGTAAGCGCCTGTTTTAATAAAAAATTGATACGTGCGGCAGTAGATGGTTTCAAAAGATATCAATTCCAACCTCCATTTTTTGCGCCGAAATGCGGCGCGTATTTCTTTTTACTCTTCGTTGCTCTGCTCCGGCTTCTTTTGCCAGGGTTGGCGCTGATACCCACGGCGTCCGTTCTGTTGATTTGGCTGTGGCGCGGCATTCGCCCGGCGCGGAACCTCGCCGTAGCGGGGTGTGTTGCGGCCCTCTTGCGGTGTCACCGCGCGCTGGGGCTGGGGCGGCTGCGCCTGGGGTTGGTTCGACCGCTGGGGCGGGCGTTGCGGGACGCGCGGCGAAGTCCCTTTATGGGCAGCGCGCTGTTGGGGCCGCTGCGGTTGCTGCGGCTGATCCGGCTCTGTGCGCTGTGGTGTTTCGCGTTTTTTGTTGACATGGCGATCTCGCCAGTTGTTTTTCGTATGCTTGTGGCCCTGCTCCGCCTCACGCGCGGGCGGCGTGGCTTTTGCCACGAACGGCGCACCGGCTGCCGCCTTTTCCGCAGGGGGGAGGGGAATGATTTCAATTTCAACATCCTCCGCGGCCGGAGTGGCGCCGGATACAGGGGCCTCTTTGGCTGCGGCGGGCTGGTTTTCGGCTTGCTCTGCCGCTATAGGGGGGCACGCGCGGCGAAAGCCCTCCAGTTTGCTGCAATGGAAGGGCTGCGCCACCGCCTCCGGGCGTCGCTCCAGCTTTACCCGCACCATGCCGGAGACGGCGTTGATTTCCGTGACCAGGCCGCGCCCCTCCGGCGATTCGACATAACTGCCTATACGAGGCATGTTTTTCAGTGCGTCGTCATATGCTGCTTCTTCGTATTTCAGGCAGCACATCAGCCGCCCGCAGGTGCCGCTGATTTTGGCGGGGTTGAGCGAAAGGTTTTGCTCTTTCGCCATTTTAATTGATACGGGATGGAAATCGCCCATATAAAGGCTGCAGCAGAAGGGGCGGCCGCAGATGCCCAGCCCGCCCAGCATCTTTGCCTCGTCGCGCACGCCGATTTGCCGCATCTCGATCCGGGTGCGGAAGACGGCGGCAAGGTCGCGCACCAGAGCGCGAAAATCCACGCGTTGATCCGCCGTAAAATGGAAGACGATCTTGCTGGCGTCAAAGGTATATTCGACGCTGACAAGTTTCATCTCAAGCCCATGCTTCAATATCTTCTCTTCGCAGACCTTGAAGGCCTCGGCTTCCTTGGCCGCCTTGCCCTCAACCGCCAACAGATCCTCCGGGGTGGCCGGGCGGATCATCATCTTCAGCGGGCGCACGATCTGCTCGTCCGGAACCTCGGTGTTCGCCTGAACGACTTCGCCGCACTCCACGCCGCGCGCGGTTTCGACGATCACGCGATCGCCTTTTTGAACCTCAAATTCGCCGGGGTCAAAATGGTAAACCCGCCCCACCTCGCGGAAGCGGACGCCGATAATCATTGCCATAGGTGTTCCTTTCGATAGCCTCTGCGTCGCGCAGGGGCCGGACTCTTTTTTATACCAATTGCGGCGTGGCGACAAGGCGCGTCAACAGCAGGTTTAGGTTTGCGTTGCGCTCCAGTGCGGCCGCCTGGGTTTCCGTATTGTCCATCCATATCAGGATGCGTTCCCTTGCCTCCGGCGTCCGCGCGCTTTTCAGCCGCTCATGCAGGGCGCGGCGCAAGGCGGGAAGCGTCTCACGCGTCAGGTCGCGATCGCCCTCCAGCGGGGCCGTTGCGGCCAATGCAGTGTAGGGGTCGCCGGAAAGCAGCGCGTCGGTAAGCACTGCCGCCAGCGCACGGGCGTTGGCGGCCCGTTCGGGGTCGGGCGCTTCATCCCGGACCTCCCCCAGCGTCAGCGACGTCACCCGGCTGATCACCGTCGGCAGCAGAAGCCGCGTCGCCGGTGCCGTCAGAATCAGGCAGAGATAATCGGGGGGTTCTTCCAAAAGCTTTAGCAGGGCATTCTGCGCTTCTTGAGTCATGGTGTGTGCGTTGTGAAGCAAAAACACCTTGCGCGTGGCCTCGTTGGGCAGAACGTGCGCATCCGTGCGCAGGCCGCGCACCGTTTCAACCGAAAAGCTCTTGGCGCCGCTGCCGCCCTCGGCCAGGCGCAGGTCGGGGTGTACTCCCCCAGCGCATTTGACGCAATGCGAACAAACGCCGCAGGGCAGTTCGCTGGCTGCACCACTGTCATCTACCTGCGGTGTCTCGGCCTGTGCCGCGCCAAACAGAGAAAATCCGCCGAACATCGTTAGCTCATCCGCAGATTCGGGCTTGTCCTCCTGGTTCAGTGCCCCGCACAGTAAAATTTGCCCCAAGGCCAAGGCGGCTTCACGCCGCTGCACCGGGGCACCGCCCTCCAAGAGCAGGGCGTGCGGAAAAGTACCCTGTTCCAACGCCGCGCGGAGTATCTCCGCCAAAGGCGCAAGAACGGGGGTTGCAATCGTAAAAGGCATAGGAGTCTCCTAAATCTTGTGGAATTGCTCCACATCCACCACGAAGACGGTGGCACCACCCACAGTGACCTCAACCGGGGCGCGGAGCAGCGACTCCAGAAAGGGTGCCTGCCCCAATTCAACCAATTGCTTACGGACGCTGCAATAACGCCCCAGAATATCCAGAGCCGTCTCGATGCGTTCCTCTTCCAGGCCGAGCAACAGGGTGTCGTTCCCTGTGCGCAAAAAACCGCCGGTGGTCGAAAGCCGGGTAAACGGCATTTGCTGCGCGGAAAGCGCGTCCAGCACCGCCGGGCTGTCATCCCGGTGGATGATGGCGATCATAAGCTTCATAGCGTGTCTCCCAAATCTGGCCCAGGACCCTTGTGCTGCC
>JAVBOZ010000169.1:0-4681 GCA_031549985.1 Oscillospiraceae bacterium
CGACATCGCCCCGCGCTGCCGCCGCTTCAATGACGCTCTCGTCAATGTCGCCGCGCATCAACCCGGCAATGTGAAAAATCGCGGCGGCGTCTGTGGGCAGATCGTCGGGTTGATAGGCCGGTATCCGGCTAATTACCCGGCAGGTCCGGCGCTCTTTATCCGCCGTATGGTAGGTGTTCGAAATGGAGGTGCTGTGCTTCGCCGCGCAGGGGGCCAGGCTTACGCCCTGCGCCCGGGCAAAGACGGCGGAGAGGTCAATTTCGGCCGGATTACATTTGCCCAACGCGAGCACACTGTGGCCCAAGGAAGCGGCGGCGTAGGCGGAATAGACGACCGCGCCGCCGATCTCATGCACGGTATTGCCCAGATGGTCAGTGTTGACGTCCAGCGAAGGCTGGCCGATGATCAGCAGATCATATGTCATTGGAAGCATCCTTTCAAAATGTATCAAAAAAGCACGGACCGGAAAAATCCGCTCCGTGCGCTGCGCCCCAGGCTATAAGACCAATTACTTTCCGGCGACGGAATCTTTCAGCGCTTTGCCGGCCTTGAACACAGGGATCTTCGTGGCGGGGGCAATCAGGGCTTCACCGGTCTGGGGATTGCGCACTTTCTTTTCGGCGCGTTCTTTCACCTCAAAGGAACCGAAGCCAACAAACTGCACTTTTTCGCCCGAAATCAGGGCGTCGGTCAATGCGCCCAAAACGGCGGCTGTGATTTTTTCCGCCTGCTTCTTTTCGATACCCTCTTGCTGCGCGACTTTGCTGATAAATTCGTTTTTGTTCATTTCCTGTTTCTCCTCCTTTTTTTATGAAAAAATATTCGCGATGATCTATTATAAATTGAAAGATCACTCTTCCAAACTATCTTCGGCCTTGGCAATGTCCCAGAGCGCGTCCAGCTCTTTTAGCGAGGCGGCCTTCATGTCAAGACCACGTTCCAGCGCCATGCGCTCCACTGCGGCAAAGCGGCGCAGAAACTTGTTGGAGGCCTCCGTCAGGGCTTCCTCGGCGTCACAGTCGCCCGGCAGGAAGCGTGATACATTGACGGCGCTGAAGAGCACGTCGCCCAACTCTTCGCGGCAGTGGGCGTCATTGCCTTGCGCCACTGCGCTGCGCAGTTCGTCTACTTCTTCGGCCAGACGTTCCAGCGCACCGGAAATATCGGGCCAATCAAAACCCACGCGCGCGGCTTTTTGCTGCAGCTTTGTGGCGCGCATCAGCGCGGGCAGCTCGCGGGGCACCTGTTGCATCGCGGCGGTAACGGTTCCCTGCCCCTTGCTGCGGCGCTTGACGGCGTCCCAGTTGCGCAGGGCCTGTTCCGCGTTCCCCGCCTGTGCTTGCCCAAAGACGTGGGGATGCCGTTCGATAAGCTTGCGGCAGATGCCGTCGGTCACTTCATCCCAGCCGAAAGCGCTGCGCTCCGTCGCGATTTGACAATGCAGCGCAACCTGAAGCAGCACGTCCCCCAATTCTTCGCAAAGCAAGGCGTCGTCGCCCAGATTCAGCGCTTCCACGACTTCGTAGGTCTCTTCGATGAAGTTTTTCTTGATGGAAAGGTGCGTTTGCGCCGCATCCCAGGGACAACCGCCGGGGGCACGGAGAACCGCTATGATTTCACGCAGATCGTTCGTGCTGAACGGTGTCTGCCCGGTCGATTTTTGAAGCAAAGCGTCGTGCGCTCCAGGATTTACCAAACAAAACGCACCTCCCTGCCAAATAAAACCATCTCAAAAGGCAACGGTACTATTCTAACCTAAAAGTCCGTATTTTGCAAGTACTTTTCCAATTTTTTTACCTTTTGGCAGCATTTCAAGGTCCTCTTCGGTTACCGCGCGGGTCAAAAGCATCGAAATCCCATATACAAGCACTGCAGCGGCGACGGCTCCGAGCACGGCCAGCAGCAGCGAAAGCGTTTGATCAACGCCAAGCCGGGCGGCAAGCAACTGCATCAGCCCCTTAGCGGCCCAGGCGGCGGCACCGCTGAGGCCGGAACAAAACAGCGGTTTCCAGAGCATGGTCGTCAAATGCAGCCGCACCTTGGTCACCTTCAGCAAAACGCTGAGATTGATTGAGACGATGGCGACATAGCAGAGGATGGAACCGATCGGTGCGCCTTTGATATTGATTTCGGGGTTGCCGACAAGGATATAGTTGGAAGCAATTTTGATTACAGCGCCCACGAGCAGAGATTTAACAGGTACGTCTGTGCGGCCGATCCCCTGCAACAGGTTCGTGATGGGGGCCGAGACCGACATCAGCGCCGTTGAATGGCAAAACATCAGAAAATGAGGTGCGGCGTGAGGGGTCACGCCCGGTTTATCCTTTTCAAAAAGACGCGCCGGTATCTCCCTGCACAGCACAGCCATGCCGAAGCCCGCCGGGAGAGAAATCATCAGCGAAATGCGAATGACGGAGTTGATGGTACTCTGCACAATCTTGTGTTTTTTGAGAGCCCAGGCGGCGGAAATCGCCGGCAGGGCGCTGACGCCCAGAGCTGTGACGATGGTGGGAATCAAGGTGCGGAAATCCAGCACCACACCATAGACGCCCCAGCAGTAGTTGGCCGGATCGGTAGACACGAGACGGGAAGCCTCGCCGTAGATGCGCTCCATGGTATCCGGGTGTTGTTCCATGAGCCTGTTCAGGATGCGCTGCACATTGGTTGTGTCAATCAGGTTGGTCAGGTTCAGGACCACGGAGCTGAGCACCATGGGGATGGCGATGGTGACCATCTCCCGCCGGAGCTTCTTTGGCGGCTCCGCCGGAGCGGCGTTGATCAGCTGCTCACGGGTGATGCCGTCGCCGCGGATGCGGTGGCTCAGCCAAAGGTAAACCGTGCCCACCACCGTACCAAAAGTGATGCCGACAATGGCGGCGGCGGCGGCCATGGAGGCTTTGTGAATCGTAACCCCGGCGATCACGAACTCCTTCAAATCGAAGCGCATCACAAAATTGGCAAGCACAATGCCCAGGATAAGTTTGCAGAGCGCCTCAATCACCTGAGAGATCGCCGTGGGGATCATATTGCGCAGTCCCTCGTAATAGCCTCTGTAAATGGACATCGCGCAGCAAAAGAAGATTGAGGGGGCAATGACCAGAACTGCGGGTAGGGATTGCAGCCCCCCCACCGTAGAGTGCACCGCGTATGGATATGCCAGGGCGAGCATCACCGCAAGCCCGATGACGCCCACAAAAAGGAACATCCTGGTCGCCACTTTATGGATCGCGCGAACATCCCTATAACGCCCCAGGGCCACGCGTTCGGAGACCATGCGCGCCACAGCGATGGGCAGGCCCGTGATGGCGATGGCGTAGATCGGAGAATAGAGATTGAAGGCGCTGGTGAAGATCGACCGGCCTCCAATGAGGAAGATGTTGTTCAGCGGCATCTTATAAAAGAAGCCGATCACTTTGACCAGCGCCATGGAGACCGTCAGGATCATCGCGCCGTTGAGCATGCTCTGGCTTACGCTTGTGCGCTTATTTTTCAAGCCGGTTCCCCCTTTCTGTTTATCCAATTGAGTATCTTACTATAAAACAGACGATTGCGCAAGCAAAACCTGTGATTCCGCGATATATCCGGAAAAAACAGTAATTAACCCAAAAATTCGCGCAGCAGCGAGTCCGCAGGCACCATGTTTTCCGGCAGGGGCGCAAACAACTCCAATGCCCGCGCCAGCCTCCGCGCTGCCCCCGTGGCTGGCGTATCGGCGCTGCCGCCGATTTTCGCCAGCAAAGGGCACAGCCGGTCGCGGAACACGCAGGGCTCATAGATATGGATTGCGTTGATCAGCACGTCGGCGTTGGGTTTGCAGGGCGTCAGCCATTTCTCTTCGCCGCGGGTCACGGAAGGCCACATCAAGAGCGTCTCTTCCGCGCTGCTCTTGCGGAATTGGGCGTCGCGCAAGATGCGCCGCGCCAGCCGCAGGCCGCGTTTGTTAAGGATGATTTCTTCTTTCTCGTTATAGATGCGCGAGGCTACGCTGATATATACCTTCGTCATCTGTGCCGAGCGAATGCTTCCGCCCGTCAGGGATTCGCTTAGCAGCGGGTTCAGGGCGTGCAGCCCTTCCAGTACAAGCATATCGTCCCGCGCCAACCGGAGCGTTTTGCCCGTTTCGCGCCTGCCGGTGGCGAAATTGAACACGGGCAATGTCCCCTGCCCGTTCTCCATCAAATCCCGCAGTGTATTGCGCAGCAACGGCAGGTCAAGCGCCTCAATGCTTTCAAGGTCGCGGCTGCCGTCCGGTAAAGGCGGTATTTCCTCTTTGGGGAGGTAAAAATCGTCCAGAGAAATGCGGAAGGTCTGCGACCCCGTACGCCCAAGCGCTTCGGCCAGTTTTTGCGCGGTGGTGGTCTTGCCGGAGGCGCTCGGACCGGCGAGCAGGATCAGCTTGTGCCCAGCCTGGCGCGAAGCCTGCACAGCGATATTTTCAACGATGGACCGATAGCGGGCCTCGCTTTTGGCGATCAGCGCCTGCGGATCCTCCCGCGCCATACGGTTGATGTATTCCAGTTCATTGCGGATTGCAGACATGCATGGCTCCTTTTGGTTATTTAGTTTTTCGATAGGCTATTTTAGAGTCGCTGGGGGGGGGCCCGGGCGGCCCCCCCCCCCCAGCCCCCCCCCCCACGGGGCGGGGCGGGCGGCCCCCCCCCCCCAAAACACAGATAACAGA
>JAVBOZ010000124.1:0-15099 GCA_031549985.1 Oscillospiraceae bacterium
ACGGCGACGGCGACGACAATGGCGCAACGGGCACGGATGTGACACCCACCCCCGCGCCACCCAAGAAGAATTTCTTCCAGTTGCTCATTGAGTGGCTCCAGAGCTTGTTTGGGTTGTTCTGATACTATTCCTTGAGAAAAAAAGTATAAAAACACACGGAGCGGGAAGCCGGTTGGCTTCCCGCTCTGGGCGTTTTTGGGGAGAGAGCTTACAAATAATGGCAGAACGCTTGTGCAATACGCTGAAATATTGCTTAGGAATGTCGGGAGCAGGGCAAACATCTTGACAACATGTGGAGGGAGTGCTATACTCATCATGAGCCGGTGTAGATAAAAACCGGCATCATCAAGGAAATTCATGTTAGCAAGGGGATTATTGTATGAAAAAAGCACAATACGCAAGGCGCTGGCTGAGTTTGTTGCTGGCACTAGCCATGCTTCTGCCCGGGTTGGGGGTGCTCGGCGGCATTGAAGCCGGAGCGAGTCTGGTGAAGGAGACATCCCAAAATTTCAGCGTCATTTTCTCCGTGCCGGAGACCATCTGGCTCAAGCCAAACGGCACGAACTCCATGACACAGTTCGAGCGTTATTCCAATGTAAACGCGGACGGCACGGCGGAACTCGGCACAAGCGCAACAGGGAAAATTTATTTTTCCGTCACGGGAGCTACGGCGACAGGTGTGAACATCACGGTTGCGGGCGCAAACGCTACGCTTTCCAGCACTGCAGGCAACGCAAACATCACCGCAGGTTATTTGCCTGCCGGGCTCGCGAACAACACAGGCACGTTGATCACCTGGACCGCAACCTTCACCGTTGGTGGCAGCGTCTATTCCGTCTCTAACTATAGCTACGCTTACGCCCCTTCATTCAAAGCGGCGGGCGCGGCAGGCAAGGCCAGCGAATACCACGAAGGCTTTATCATTTTTTCTACGCGATACACTTTTTTTCATCAGGCGGCGATGACGATCACAGGTGTGCATTCCGTGAGCGGCGGCGCCTACTCGCCCAGCACTACGTTGCAGACAAGCCTTGGGAACAAGGCGTTCTCCGGCAACAACCAAAATGTCATTGACTTCTTGCAGAGCAGCGGCGACGAGAACGGCGAAAAGGGTATGAATTTTACCGATGGCGGTGCGGGCGGCATGTGGACTTCCGGCATCATGAATGTCAACGTCACGGGCGGCACGGGCGTGGTCAACGTTGACACCAGCCGCTTTCACAACCTGAACCAGGTGCCAGGGCTTTGGTTCGGCTGGTGGATCACCAGCAATGAATGCAAAAATGCCGACGGGAACGGCACCACCAATCGCAATAATCCGCGCATTGAAGTGCCGACCGGCACAACAGCATATAATGGCTTTACCAACATGAATGAAGGCCTGAAATGGTCGGCCAGTCCGAACTTAGACGTAAGTGGCAGCGGTTCCTCGAGCCTGACCGCCTGGGGATACACGGCCAGCGGTTACGATAACAGTTACTACGCTGGCATTTCGGCCACCGCGACGGTTACGGCAAATAAAATTGACAAATCCGGCCTGCGTTCCGCTGTTCACAGCGCGACGCAGTACCCCATTCAGAAGTATAGCAACAACAGCGCCGTGCAGGCAGCGCTGCAAGCCGCCTGCGTCCAACTGGGCAACCCGGCCAATGCGGCGATGAATACCGCTGACACGCTGAATACTACCGTTGCGGCAAACCTGACCGATACAAAGAAGGGGCCGATGATCTATTTCACCGCGCCGGAGGTCATCTATTTGACCCCAAGCACCAGCACAGGCAATGTCTCTTGGCAAAAATTTGCTGATAACGCTGTGCTGGAAGGCGCTTCCAATGACGCCTCGCCCGCCAACGCTTATACCAATTACGGAACGGTGCAGCTCTGCGTGCCGGGCGCGACGGAGGTATCCATCCACTGTGTATCACCCAATATTACCGTAAGGCTGGGCTATTTGCGGCGCTGGAATGTCAACACATACCAGGCGTATGGCGATGCTTCGACGCTGACGGGAACCTATGGCGACTACAGTAGCGAAACAATCAATTCTTTCGACGGGTATTATACCTATGGCAGAATCAACGGCTCCGCCTCATCTTCGCCGAACTCGAGCGGGCTGATCGTTTGGCGCGGCACGTTCATGTATGAAGGTGTACGGTATGAGACGTATACCTATAGTTATATCTATAAGCCTTATAACGGTATTTATGGCGTTGCGGAACACGTGCAGGATGACGACGGATCGGTTTCCGACGTCGAAACCGCCACCTATTTTATGGGGGTTCACAGCGTTGACCGAGAGACCTTAAATTATCTTGGCAATGGCGGCAACGGGAACAATGATTTAGACAACAAACGGCAGATTTGGGACTATGACATGCCGGGGAAGGATACGGATGGCAACGGTTCGGCGAACCCCGACGGAAGGTATTTCCACACGCTGGCCTGGAGTGGGGCGGGTCAGCCCGGAAACAACAATTGGATCACGGACTTCCTTAACAGATATTCTACCGAAACCAATGACGGCAAAGGCAGCTTTGCTTTCTTGTATTGGTATAGTGATGGCAGCGGCTGCGATCAAAGCAATGAATTCTCTTCCCCCGCAGGCAATCTTTTTGTTGACGTCTCACGGTATAGCAGCGTATATCAGGTGCCAAACTTCCAGTGGTACACACTTATGTCAAGCGACGACGATTCCGACAACTCGTGGGTCTGGGAATTTCCGGGGTTCTACGACCCCAACTACAACAACGGTGCCGTTTGGTACGATAACGCGAATTACCATGTCCGTAAAGGATACACAAACGACATCAGCGCCGAGTTTATCGCAGGGCCGCACCTGTTGGGCGCAAATACCATTCTTCAGGGATACACGGCTGGAGCAGGCGACTGGAAAAGCACTGCTCTGCCCTGGAACAACCTTTCCGCCAGAACCAGGTGGGACGGAACCAATAAAGGAACGGTACAGTACCGCGAATACAACTGGTCGCTGACAAGTAACCACGGCGCAGACCAGAATTGGAACAGCACTGGGCATCTTGCGCGCGTGCGCGGGTATGTTACAACAAATCTGTTGTGCGTTGATAAATCCGGCCTTCGCGCGGCGTTGTCGGCTGCGATCAAGGAAGGAATTCAGTGCAACGAGACAACAACGGCGAAATGGAACACCTATAAGACCCGGATAGAAGCCGTTGCCCTCGCGTTAACCCAGCCCGATTACTCGCTGACATCGGCTGGCGCAACCACGCTTATCAACAACCTGACGACGGCCGTCAACGCCATCAAGGGCTCGACGAACGGTCTGACCGCAAAAGCGGATCATTACTCGACCACTGTTGACACCGACCCCTTCACCGCCGGCAATCAGGCGCCCGCCACCCTGCTGGCCGAAACGCTGAAGTATTCCTATTCCGAAAAGGTTGTCGGCGCAAAGGAGGATATTCCGGGTTACGTCTATAAGCAGCATTCCAGCTATACAGGGGAGGTCAAGCTCTGGGCAGGCGCAGTCGCAGATTACCCGAATAATCTGTATATTGCCGAGGCCTCCCGCAGAATCACGGCCGCCAGCAGCGGGGAATACGGCTGGGGCGATGCGTTGCAGTGGCTGTTCTATTATGATCCCATCAAGTATAATCTGCAATACCTGCCCAACGGCGCAACGGGGGGCATGCCTTCTCCGCTAACGGTTAGCAACATCGTATACGACACCTACTTCCAGCTCGCGGGCAATACGCCGACCAGAACCAACGCCACGTTCACAGGCTGGCTCTGTTCTGCGGACGGCGCGGTCTATCAACCGGGAGCAAAGCTTTGGAAATTGACAACGACGGCGGGCGAGACGGTGAAGATGACCGCGCAATGGGATTTTAAGGTTACCTTCATCATTCCCGGCACAGGCTGGACGGGGTCGAAGATGTACCCTGACGGCACGAGTGTGCTCGTCGGCGGCTTGCCTTCCGGCACTCCCGCCGTGGTTGGCTGGTATACCGACAGTGACCTGACGGTTGTTTATGACCTGGCGACCGCTGTAACGGCGCCGGTCACGATCTACGGCAAGCTGCTGAATACCGGGACGCCGACGGTCAACCTGCTTGCGAAAAACCGCTGGGAACGCAACGGCACCACGAGCGCGAATGAAATCACGACTCCGCTGAACACTGCGGGGCTCTCGACGCCCTATGGGGCCTGGACCGCCGTACGCTTGCCCAACATGGTGCTGAACCGCACGAAAGCGCCGGAAAGCATGGACATTCCGACGAGCGTTGCGGCGATGAACGGGACGGCGGGCTCATGGGACGCCACGGCGAGCAAATACGGTACCAGCGCGCGCTATCTGGCGGACTATTTCGTATATACCAATGAAAGCGCCCCGGCAATTGTGCTGCAAATTGAGGATCTCTATCCAAACGGCAAAAAGCCGATTGTCACCATTGAGGCCTTTGACGGCAGCACGGCCGGAGGCAACACCGCAGGAGCCAGTGTCGGCGCGGTGACTGTCGGCGGCACACTGACCGTCAGCGCAATCTACACTGAGGGCAGCAAAAAAATGACCTATGCGCAGCTGAATCCGGTCTTTACGGGTACGAACGCGCGCGGTTGGGCGGCGTATCGCATTACCGTGCGGAACTTCGAAGGCAGCTATACTGCTGATGGCAACAGCCTGAAGGCCAACGGACTCAATCACGAAGCGGCCAACGCGCCGACGATGGATCCCAAGACGGGGAGCGAGACGGTTCTGAGCTTTACGGTCTACGTCTCCTATTATCAAAACCCGATCAAGGTAACGCCCGGTTACACGGGTGAAGCTTCAGCGCTGAAAGGCGGCGACAGGAATTGGTCGCAATACGGTCTGCTGAGCCGCCATATCGGCAGCAACCTCAGCACGAGTGAGCTGAACTACTTTGACTGCTATTATTATCAACTGGCTCCGGGCGATGAAGGCCTGACGGTGGCTCAATTGCGCACGAAGGCGAAACCCACTGCGCAGGGCGGCTCCGGCGCCGGGAAGAATTGGCCTGAGACAAAGTGGCAGGTGGGCATCCGCAACAATGCCAAGAACAGCAGCGCGGAAAACGGCTTTGTGAACAAAGAGGCTGTCTTTGTCCACCTGAGCGACCGCTACGGCAACACAGTGCAGGATGAGCTCGTCCAGCTGAATAACTTCGACGACCTTGAGCCGACGTCGGTGCAAAACGGGAATACCGTAAAGGTGACTGAGCGCGGCGGTGCCGGGTTCCTGGGGGCGCAGTTGTATCAGTACGACCGCTATGGCGGAACGGGTACGCTGCAGAAGGCCACGCCGGTGGCGCAAGATTGGAACTTCACCGGAAATCAGATCACTTTTACAGGCGTCAACGTGGAGGATACGTTCGAAAACCGGATGGCGCTTTTGATCACCGACCGGGTTGGCAACGAATACGTGGCAAACCTGAAAGGCATTAAGACAGCGGGCGGCCAAACAACAGGCGGCGGTACGGCCACGATTGTGGTGCAATTTGAGGATGTTGCCAATTCGATCAGCTTTCCGCAGGCGGAGCTGGAGGCGGAAGGGTTCCGCTTGACGGAGCCGCTGATGCTGCCTTTAGCAGGAATCGGAGATTATTCAGTCGAGATCAACGGGCAGGCACAAGGCCTGTTCACACCGCAGAGCGGCATACTGGCCCTGACCGAACCCGAGTATGAAGGAAGCATGTTTAGGGTGAAGGTGCTGACGCTCGGTGCGGTGGATTCGCTTATGGTGAAATCCGCCGTGACGGGGCAGGCGGTGACATATAAGCGGAGCAACGCGGTGAATGTGACTGTTGGCACCGGCGGGGCGAAGATCTGGACGCTGGAAGGCAATTTCCCGGAAGGCGAACTGTTGATGGCGGCAAAGATCGGCGGCGATTGGGGCGATACGGTGACTGTTATCCCGGTACCTGCGTTACCGAATGAGGGCGGCGAAGGCCAGGGCATCATTGAGCCGTCAGACGAGCCGACAACAGTCCCCGGCGACCCGGTCGAGAATGGCGATGACCCTGTCGACGACCCCGCTGATGATCCGGCGACAAATCCGACTGACGGCGAAACAGGCGGAGAAGATGCACCGACGCCTGCCCCTGCAACAAAAAACTTCTTCCAGCTTTTGATGGAGTGGTTGATGAGCTTGTTTGCCATTTGGAATTTCTGACGCATTGATTGAGCGGAATAACAACAACGCAACAGAGCGGGCCTTTGCAAAGCCCGCTCTGTTTTTATGTCAGTTTTTCGGTCGTTTTTATAACCGGTTGCTTTTTTGCAAAGGATACTGTATAATTGTTTTCAGAATAACCGCAGGGGGAGGGGATGGCATGCTCGAAATTACAACCGGGAACACGCGCTTTTTGGATGCGCTGGGGCGCGAATGCATCTTGCATGGCCTGAATTTGAAATGCGCCGGTCACAGAAAAGATGATCCGGAATACGGTATTCTTGCGGAAATGAACGAGGAATTTTTCCGGCGCTCGGCCGCGCATGGCTTCAATCTGCTGCGCCTTGGCATTGGCTGGGAGACGTTCGAGCCTGAACACGGAGAGTACGACGAAGCCTTGCTGCGGCGGGTTGATGAAATTTTCGCCCTGGCCGAAAAGTATGGTGTATATGTATTTCTGGATATGCATCAAGATTTGTATGCCTCCTTCGGCGTTGGCAACGGCAATGGCATGCCCGCCTGGGCAACCGTTGCCGATGGGATCAAGCGGGCGGAAACCCCCCGATTTGTCTGGGCGGAAGGTTACTTCTGGAGCAGGGCCGTGCATCGGGCCTTCGATCATTTCTGGGCGAATACGCCGGTATATGGTACGGGCTTGCAGGATCATTTTGCCGAGCTATGGCAGATGCTGGCTCGGCGATATGCCGATTGCCCGGCGTTTCTCGGTTTTGATCTGCTGAACGAACCCTTTCCCGGTGCGGCGGGCGGCAAGGTGTTCCGCAAGCTGGTCGCCAAACTCGTGCGGGTTTGCCTCGTCAGTCCTAAGGTGCAAAGAATCAGGTTCTTCAAGACCGCGCTCAACAAAAAGACCCGGGGCTACGCTCTGGATGTGCTTACGCCGGAGGTGCTCTATAAGGTTGTCAAGGGCGGCGCGGCGGAAAAGATTTTGCGCAAGTTTTACATTGAACAATATAGCCCTTTCATCGCGAAAATGACCGACGCAATCCGCGAGGTTACCTCTAAGGGCGTTATTTTTGTGGAGCAATGTTATTTCAGCAACATCGCCGTGCCGTTTTCGGTGGCAATGCCGGAAGGCGAGCGCATTTGCTATTCTCCGCACGGTTACGATTTTATGGTGGATACGCCCGGCTACGCTTTCGCGAATAACGAGCGGGTAGGCGCTATTTTTGCCGAGAACCACCGCGCCCAGCAGCAGCTCAATGTGCCCGTGGTCGTGGGCGAATGGGGCGGCGGCGGTGAGGGCGAAAGTTTCTTTCCCCACATCGAATACCTCATGAACCTGTTCGATTCATTCAGTTGGTCAAACGCCTATTTCACCTATGGCAAAGGCTTTTTTGAAAGGCCCATTGTCCGGGTGCTTTCGCGCCCCTACCCGATGGCGGTCAACGGCGAGATTTCGCGTTTTGATTATCATACGCCTGCCCGCCGCTTTACCCTGGAGTTTACGCAGCGGGCAGAGACTGACCCCGCCCTGCCAACGGTGATTTATCTTCCTTGCTCCGCCCAAAAGGTGCAGGCCGACGGTTTCGAATGGCGTGAAGAAGCGATCCCTGAGAGCGCGGGGCACTATTTGCTTCTGACTGGTGGTACGGCGGGCACTCACACGGTGACGGTCACGCTGCCGGAACCTGTTATGGATGCATGAATTGCGGCGGGTTGGGATGCCCGCCAATCAATAAACAGATCATTTGAGGAGGAATCGCATGTTCACTTTTTCCTGCGGCGGCGGCTGGGTACCCGGCAGCTATGCTGAAAAAATCCGCGCAGCGGCCGCTCTGGGCTACCGCGCAATCGAACCCCTGGGCTGGCTGGGCCAGGATCTCGCGGCCGCCCGCAAGGCAACCGATGAGACCGGCTGTGAGATTTCCTGCATCCTGATTCAATCCGCCGACGCCGAGACCGCCCGGCTGATCAGCAACGAGCACGGCATTGTTCACGCCGACGCGCGGCAGGCCTTTCTTCGTGCGCTGCGTGAGACCATCGCCGCCGCGCAGACGCTTGGCTGCCGCAACATCGTCGTCACCAGCGGCAACGAGCGCCACGGCGTCCCGCGCGCCGAGCAGCACGCGAACATCGTGGCCGCGCTGAAAGATGCCGCTCCGCTGTTGGTCGGCACAGGCGTGCAGGTGGTGCTTGAGCCGCTGAACGTGCTGGTCAACCACAAGGGTTATTACCTGACCACAACCGAAGAGGGCGCGCAGATCATCCGCGAGGTCGGCTCGCCCCAGATTTTATTGCTCTATGATGTCTATCACCAGCAGATCACCGAAGGCAACCTGATCAACAACATTCGCGCCTACGCCGCTGATATTGGCCATTTCCATGTGGGCGACGTCCCCGGCCGGAACGAACCAGGTACCGGTGAAATCAACTACGCGAACGTGTTCAAGGCCATCGCCGCGCTGGACTACGACGGCTTTGTTACCTTTGAATGCGGATTGACGGAGCCGGTTGAGGTCGTGACGGAGAAGATGTTCGCGCTGATCGGATAGACGTATTATTTGCAAAGAAGACAGCCCGCTGATGTTGTTTGGCATCAGTGGGCTGTTTTGTATTGGATAAAGCAGGAAGAACTGTGGTTACTTGCCTGCGTCCCGGTAACTGCCGTCCAGAATCGCGGACCACCAGGCGCGATTCGCTACATACCAGCGGATGGTTTCGGCAATTCCATCCTCAAAACCGGTCGTTGGCAGCCAGCCCAGTTCGCGATGCATTTTCGCTGGATCAATGCCGTAGCGCAGGTCGTGCCCCGCCCGGTCGGTGACGTAGCGGATCAGACTTTCGGGCTTATCCAGTGCCCGCAGGATCGCGCGTACGACGGTCAGGTTATCGCGCTCGTTGCGCCCGCCGATGTTATAGACCTCGCCCGGCACCCCTTTCAGCAAAATCAGCCGCAGCGCTGCGCAGTGATCCCGCACATGCAGCCAGTCGCGGATGTTTGCGCCGTTGCCATAGACCGGGAGAGGCTCATCGGCCAGAGCCTTGGTGATCATCAGCGGGATCAGCTTTTCGGGGAACTGATAGGGGCCATAGTTGTTCGAGCAGCGTGAGACCGTTACCGGCAGGCCATACGTGCGGTGATAGGCCAGCGCCAGCAGGTCGGCCCCCGCCTTGGAGGCCGAATAGGGGCTGGAGCAGTGGATGGGGGTCTCTTCGGTGAAGAGCAGGTCGGGCCTGTCGAGCGGCAGGTCGCCGTAGACCTCGTCTGTCGAAACCTGGTGAAAGCGCACGCCGCCGTGCGCCCGGCAGGCGTCCAGCAATACCTGCGTACCCAGCACGTTGCTGCGCAAAAAGACGTCCGGGTGGGTGATTGAGCGGTCGACGAAGCTCTCCGCCGCGAAGTTAATCACGGCGTCAAAGTTTTCCGCCGCGAAGAGAGCGTCGACCAGCACGGCGTCCGTGATGTCGCCATGCACAAAGCGGACATTCGGGCGCTCCAGCGCGGGGAGCAGCGTGTTCAAATTCCCCGCGTATGTCAGCGCGTCCAGGCAGGTTAGGGCGTCGTCCGGTGATTGCTCCAGCCAGTCATAGACGAAATTGCTGCCGATGAACCCGGCGGCTCCGGTGATGAGCAGCTTCATTTTATCGCCTCCAATGCTGATTTGATGTTTGCGACGTATTCATATATGCGCGGCCCCGCCGCGTCGCCGTATTGCGCCGCCAGCACGGCAATCGCTTCGCCAACGACCACACCGTCCGCGATTTGCGCGCCTTGCAGCGCCTGTTCCGCGCTCTGTACGCCAAAATCAACGACTACAGGCAGGGCTGTCACCTGCCGCGCAAGGCGCAGCATTTCAGGCAGTGCGTCGGGGCTTCCGGCGGCGCAGAGAAACCCTTTCGCGCGGGGGGCAATTTCGGCCACCCGCTGCCCGGAGGCGGGCGAAAGCAGGTTGATCAGCGCCACACCGTGGCGATCCGCGATGACGCGCAACTCGTCCTGTTCCTCCAGCGGCAGATCGGGCACTAGGACGCCGCCGACGTCTGTGGCTTTACAGCGGGCAAAGAACGCCTCACAGCCGTAACGATAAACGGGATTGAAGTAGCTGAGCAGTGCCAGCGGCGTCTGCGCTTCTTTGCGTACGCGCTCAATCAGCGTGAAGATGCCTTCCATCGTCACCCCGGCTTCCAGGGCGCGCAGGTAGGCCAATTGCACCGCCGAGCTTTCGGCGACAGGGTCGGAGAACGGAACGCCGATCTCAATCAGGTCGGCTCCGGCGCGGGCCATCTGTAGGACGTATTCTTCACTGCGCGAAAGGCTCGGATCGCCCGCTGTGACAAAGCCGATGAGCGCCTTGCCGTTTTCAAACGCTTTGCTTAGATTATTCATGGACGTTTACCCCCCTATATCTGGCGATTGCCGCCACGTCTTTATCGCCCCGGCCCGAAAGGCAGAGAATCACGCTTTCCGTCTTCGGCAGCTGTGGGGCCAGCTTTAGCAGGTGGGCCACCGCATGGGCGCTTTCAATGGCGCAGATGATGCCTTCGGTTCTGGCCAGGTATTCAAACGCGTCCACCGCTTCGTCGTCGGTGACGGCCGCGTATTCCGCGCGCCCGGATTCATAAAGTTGCGCGTGTTCCGGCCCGACGCCGGGGTAGTCGAGGCCTGCCGAAATGGAATAGACCGGCGCAATTTGCCCCTCTTCGTTCTGACAGAAATACGACTTCATACCGTGGAATACGCCCGGTTCACCCTTGGTGATCGTTGCCGCATGCAGATCGGTCTCGACACCCCTGCCCGCCGCCTCGCAGCCGATGAGGCGAACGCCCGCGTCAGGCACGAAATGATGGAATACACCCATGGCGTTGCTTCCGCCGCCTACGCAGGCCAGCACCGCAGCCGGTAGCTTCCCCTCTTTTTCAAGGATCTGTGCCCGCGCCTCGCGGCTGATCACGCTTTGAAAATCCCGCACCATCAGCGGAAATGGGTGCGGCCCCACCACGGAGCCTATTACATAATGCGTGTCCTCGGTGCGTAAGACCCATTCGCGCATGGCGTCGTTGACGGCGTCCTTGAGCGTCTTCGTCCCGGAGGTCACCGGATGCACCTTGGCTCCCAGCAGTTCCATGCGATAGACATTCAAACGCTGCCGCACGGTGTCCTCTTCGCCCATGAATATTTCGCACTCCATGCCAAACAGCGCCGCCGCCGTCGCCGTCGCCACGCCGTGTTGCCCCGCGCCGGTCTCGGCGATCAGGCGGGTTTTGCCCATTTTCCGCGCCAGCAGGGCCTGCCCCAGCACGTTGTTGATCTTGTGCGAGCCCGTGTGGTTCAAGTCCTCCCGTTTGAGATACACTTTTGCGCCGCCGAGGATCTCGGTCAGTTTCGCGGCGTGATAGAGCAGCGAAGGCCGCCCCGCGTATTCCCGCAGGAGGGTGCTCAGTTCCGCGTTAAACGCGGGGTCTTCTTTGCAGAGGGTGTAAGCGCGCTCCAGCGCGTGGATTTCGTTCATCAGCGCTTCAGGGATGAATTGCCCCCCAAAGTCGCCGAAGCGTCCTGTCTTCATTTCTCTTACCTCACTTTCGCATTACAGCTATCAAGAAGATATGAAAAAATCCCTGGCAGAGGAAAACTCCTCTGCCAGGGACGATTCATTGAACCGCGGTGCCACCCTGGATTCGGGGAACAAAACATTCCCCGCGCTTGCGGAATACCATCATATTCCCGGCAACTGACGTATGCCCTCACGTCGCAGGATACTCAGGGGTCAACCCTCTTTTGGCCTGCGCCCTCGGCGGTCCATTTAACAAGCTGCGTTCTGCCGGATTCTCAGCGCCCCGGCTCTCTGGAAGTGCACGACATGTTTTTATCTCCGCGTCATCGGTTTCACGCGCTATCAAATTATTGTCATTATACACGCGGCGCGGCGGGTTGTCAAGCAAAAATTTGAGTTTTTTACAAATTTCCGTTTAATTCCTAATATAGGCGACGAAACAGACGGGAACATTCTATGTTCTGCCCTTGCGTTGCGTCCCTGTATGTTGTATAATGGGTAAAATCATTTTTTCAACGGAAAGGAAGCAAGCAATGGCTAAGATTACCTTTATGGGCGCGGGCAGCACGGTGTTCGTCCGCAACGTGTTGGGGGATGCGATGTGCACCCCTGCTTTGCAGAACGCGGAAATGGCGCTCTATGACATCGACCCCAAGCGATTGGAGGACAGCGAGATCATTCTGGGTGCGCTCAACCGCAACATCAATGAAGGACGCGCGCAGATTCGCTCCTACCTTGGGCCGGAACAGCGCAAGGATGCCCTGCGCGGCGCCGATTTTGTCGTCAACGCCATTCAGATCGGCGGCTATGAGCCCTGCACAGTCATCGACTTTGATATCCCCAGAAAGTACGGTCTCAATCAGACCATTGCCGACACCATGGGCATCGGCGGTATCATGCGTGCGCTGCGTACCATTCCCGTATTGGAGGACTTCGCCGCCGACATGCGCGAAGTCTGCCCGAACGCCTGGTTCCTCAATGACACCAACCCCATGGCCATGCTCACCGGCTATTTGCAGCGTTACGGCGGCATCAACGCCGTCGGCCTCTGCCACAGCGTGCAGGGATGCTCATGGGATTTGCTTAGCAAATTGGGCATGAAAGACAAGGCCGAAGGCCGCCGCGAACTGATCGCGGGCATTAACCATCAGGGCTGGCTGCTTGAAATTCTCGATAAAGACGGAAACGACCTTTACCCCGAAATCCGGCGGCGCGCCGCAGAGAAAAACGCCAATGAAAAGCATGGCGACATGGTGCGTTTCGAATACATCCGCCGCCTGGGCTATTACTGCACCGAAAGCAGCGAGCACAACGCCGAATATAACCCCTGGTTTATTAAGTCGCGTTACCCTGAGCTGGTTGAGAAGTTCAATATTCCGCTGGACGAATACCCCCGCCGCTGCGTACGGCAGATCATCAGCTGGGATTGCGAGCGCGAAAGCATTTTGGCCGACGGAAAGATCACCCATGAGCGCAGCGGCGAATACGCCAGCATGATCATGGAGGCTCTACTGACAGGCGTCCCCTTCACCTTCGGCGGCAATGTATTGAACACGGGCCTGATCGAGAACCTGCCCGCCGACGCCTGCGTCGAGGTGCTCTGCGTTGCCAACGGCAAGGGGATTCACCCAACGCATGTTGGGCGGCTGCCGGTGCAGCTGGCCGGGCTGAACATGACCAACATCGCCGCCCAGCTGATGACCATCGAGGCCGCGCGTACGCGCAAAATCGAGCACATCTATCAGGCCGCGATGCTTGACCCCCTCACCGGGGGCGAGCTGAGCATCGACGACATCGTCGCCATGTGCGATGAGTTGATCGCCGCCCACGGGCCTTATATGGCAATGTATAGCTGATTACCAATACCCGGCAATCTGCGCCGTCAGCGCACACCAGCGTATGACGGCGCATTGCAATAAAAAAACGCGCTGCATCCTTCGCTTTGGGGAGCAGCAGCAAGGAGGAAAATCATGGCAACCTTCAACCGCAAACGCACCTTGCTTCTGGCGCAAATGGCGATCCTGCTGGCGATTGAGGCCGTCGTATGCTTCACGCCGCTGGGTTCGCTGCCCACGCTGGGGCCCGTCGTCGCGACACTGAGCCACGTGCCCGTGATCCTGACGGCGATTCTGCTCGGCCCCGCCGCCGGTTCGCTGATGGGCTTCGCGTTCGGCCTCTTCAGCTTTCTGGTCTGGACATTCACGCCGCCATTGCCCATCGCATTTGTCTTTACGCCGTTCTATTCCCTCGGCGAGTTGCACGGCAACGCCTGGAGCCTGGTCATCTGCTTCGTGCCGCGTATCCTAATCGGCCTCGTGGCGGGCCTCGTCTTTCGCCTGTTCGAAAAAAAGAACGCCTATTTCGCCGCAGGCCTCGCTGGCGCACTCGGTACCCTGACCAACACGCTGCTGGTGTTTGGCGGCATCTGGCTCTTCTTCGGCGCGGAATTTGCCGCCGCGCAGAAGATCGCCTACAGCGCCCTGCTGGCAGCGATTGGCACAACTATTTTGGTGCAGGGGCTGCCGGAAGCCGCCATCGGTGGGCTTGTCGGCAGCGCTGTCGCCGTGCCCGTCAGGCGGGCTTTAGGCAAGCAGTTGAACGGGGATTAACTGTTTTTGCTGCAATTAGCGGCAGCGGTTGCGCTGTTGCGTTCCTCCGGCGTGTCCGCCTGTTTGGCGGATGCGCCGGTTTTTTCCGCCATAACAATAAATATGGTCACCAGCAGAAGATATGGCAGCGGCGCGAATACGCCGGGGTTGACCAGCGACATCATTTCGATGCCGATCCACGCGACGAACAGCGTCAGATGAAAGAGCGACCGCCGCCGCAGAAAGATGACGCAGCGCATCACGGTCTGATAGAGAAACGCCGCAACGCCCACCAGGCCAAGGCTCCCGAGTACCTGCAGCGGTGCGTTATGATACCAGCAGAGGGCAAAGGCCTTGGAAGCATGTACGTCCCGGTTCCCCATATACCCCAGCCCGACGCCGAACAGCGGATTGCGGCGAAAATCCTGTAACGCGCGGACATACAGGTATTCCCGCGCCTCCTGTTCGCCGGGGATAAGCAGTTTAAGCAGCCGCTCGAACGATGGGCTCAAAAAGCCGATCCAATTCCGGAAGAACAGCAGTGCGGCCAGCAGCGCCAGCACCAAAATCGAAATGTAAAGCACACGCCGCTTCTTATCGGCAAACAGCAGAAGCGAAACACACATCAACAACTCGATGGAGCCGAATACAAGCCCGCCCCGCGAACCGGAGAGCAGCATACTCAGATACATCAGCAGCCCCGCAACGAGCCAGCCAGGGCGCTTCACCGCCAGATAAAAGGCGAAGGGCATGGTCAGCATCAGGAAGCTTGAAACATTGTTGCGCCATTGAAAGGGGAGGATCGTCTTTCTTTCAAGAACCCACTGCAAAT
>JAVBOZ010000092.1:0-23233 GCA_031549985.1 Oscillospiraceae bacterium
TGTTGTTTTCGTCCGTCAGGATGTGATCCCAGCTGACTTCATAGGTTCTGGATAAGTCCATCGCGCCTGCTTTCATCGAAAACAGACCCGCAAACGTGCCGAGCACCAGCGCCATCGTAAGAACAATGGCAAGAATGCGCTTGGATTTGGTTTTCATGCGTTAGATTCCTCCAATTGTTTTAGTGATTTGAAATTTGGACAAAAAGAAAACGCCCACGGAAAAAGTGAGCGTTTTGCGTATTGAATTTGACGTTAGCCGTAGATTAGTGCGAAATATGGTTCGCCTTGATATTCAACCTTCACGACATTGTAGTTAACTTGGCTCGAAGGTACTCCGTATAAGGGGTTTGACACGACATCTTCTGTTAAATCGACATTGTACTTGAGCGTCTTGATTACGCCGTCCTTGCCGTTTTGGTTCAGGCTCACCACGTCATGGTAGCCAGCCCTGCCGCTCCGGGCGTATTCGTAGGTCAGGGCGGTATCCCATATGAACTTGACTGTAGTTTTACTTTGGGTATATGCCTGAACAGCGGCAATGATTTCAGCGTAATCGGCTTCAGAGTAAACTGGTTTTGTCGGCTGCGTTTGTCTGGGTGCGGCGGTCGTTGTCGTTGTGCGACGTGCGGTAGTCGTTGTTCGCTGTGTTGTCGGCGTGGTTGTGCGCGTGGTTATGGTTGACACAGGTTGCCGTTTGCCAGTTGCAGGCTGCGTGGCGCTTGTAGCAGTCGTTCGCGTTGTTTTACCTGCAGAAAAAGAAGCTGCTGCATTCGCCTGCACTGCCGATTCGCTCGCCGCAGCTTGTATTGTCGATTCCGTGAAAACTTCGGTTATTGCCGCCGTAGCGATGGTGCTCTCTCTGTCAGGCATATCCACATTGGTCGGGGCAACAAAATCTTTCCCGCAGGCCATAAGCGCAATGACCGCAATCAACGTCAGTGTCAGAATAATCGCTGCTTTCCTCATATTTTTCAACCTTCTTGCTTTGTGACCCCAGTATACCATGAATCGCATCAAAGTACAATTGTGCAAATACTCTTTTTCTGCTGGTTTGCAGGTATCTTGGGGTGAGGGGGTGTGGGGGAGAGGGGGGACGCAATCGCTTGTCCTGCAAGGGGGTCGAAAGGGCAGACTGCCCCCTTGGTGGATCAAGTTACCGCGCATCCCGCTGTCGTTGTCGGTAAAGTTCAAGTGCCTTAATGATGACATCTTCCATCTTTTGCACGGGCGTCCCCGGCGCAAAAAACTTGGATATTTTCGCTTTCGGCATTTTGAATTGCTCCACTTGATTTGGTTTTTCCTCCATCATGACGGACTGGATCACCTCCGGCGTAAGCTTGCTCTCCTGTGAAAACTTTTTCATTTTCAGTGCCTGTGCCAACGAGGGCGTGGCATCCTGCGCCTGCATCGCTTCCAGCAGCGCCGCCTGTGCGTTTTCCCGCAGGTAAGAAAGCTCCACGGCGGGGCGAAAGGCGATTTTGCTATCGTCCACAAGATGGAGGATTTCCGGGAGCAGGGAGGTGAGACGGATATAGCGGCGAACAGTGTCCTTCCCATCGCCAGAAGCTTCTCCAATAACTTCAGCAGATTCTTTTCCTGTTAACTTCCCCGCCACTGGCGCGGAAGTTAAATCCGTACGTTGTCCTTGCCGTTTCATCGCATCCAGCCGCATTTTATACGCAAACGCCTTTTCGCTGGGCAAGATGGTTTCCCGTTGAAAGTTTGATTCCACCATGAAAATAACGGCTTCGTCGCGGGTCATTTCGCGAACAATAACGGGCAAAGTTTCCAACCCAGCAAGGGCGGCGGCAAATTTGCGGCGATGGCCGCTGACCAACTCAAAACGTCCATCCTCCTTCTGCCGAGCGACAGCGGGAGTCAAAACACCGGATTTTCGTATGCTCTCTGCGATCGCCTGCATCGCTTCGTCATCACGAACCTGAAAAGGATGCGCAGGGAAAGGGTCAATCTGGTCAAGCGGAATTAGCTGCACTTTTTCACGCAGGGCGTCGTCGCGGGATTCCTGCGTGGAAAACAAATCAGCGTTCAGGTGCGGTTTTGCTGGCAGCGTAAACGACTGCCCCTCTCTGCCGAGCATCTATGAGCACCTCCCTCACCAGACTTTCGTAGGCAGCAGCGGCCTTGCCACCGCCTTCATAGGCAAAAATACTCTTGCCCACGGAGCTTGCCTCCTTCACTTTCACCGAATAAGGGATGGGCACGGGGTACACGCGCACATGACTGCCGTAAGCTTCGCGGATGGCCTCCACCGAATTTCTTGCTAGCGTGGTACGCATATTAGCAAGCGTGATCAACACGCCTTCTACCTGCAAACCAGGGTTGATTTCTTGCTTCACCTGTGCAACCGTTTCAAACAGCTGTGTCATGCCGACCACCGACAAAAACTCCGGCTGGACAGGCACAATTACGCCATCGGCGGCGGCGAGTGCGTTGACCGTAATCATACCCAGCGTAGGCGGGCAATCCAAAATAACGAAGTCATACTCGACTTTCAACGGTTCCAGCAATCTGCGCAGCATGGCTTCACGGCTCATGGCGTTGACCATACGCAGCTCCAGCCCGGAAAGCGCAATGCTGGCTGGCAGCAGGTCAATCCCCTCGGTGTGGTGCAAAATGGCTTCGCGCGGGTCGCAGGGGCGGCGCTCCAGTTGGTTCGCCAGTAGTGTTGCCAGAGTGGCAGACAATTCATCCTCCCGCCAGCCCAGCGAAACGGTTTGGCTGGCTTGGCTGTCGCAGTCAACAACCAGTATGCGCTTACCGTGCCGGGCCAGGCCAACACCTAAATTCGTGCTGGTCACGGATTTTCCTACGCCGCCCTTTTGGTTGACGCAGGCGATGGTTCTGCAATCAAGCATTTTCTGTGATTCAACTCCTTTCCTGTTTTTTCTGCAAGTGATTTACATTGTGCGGAGGAATTCAATCGCGTAGCGGACAATGATGTCCACAAAGCTGGGGAATTCTTCGAGCAGGGCAAGGATACATTCCAGTGCAAACATGGGTGAAACCTCCTTCATCAAATTTTTTAGGTATGGGTTACATCGCGTTGAGAATGCCAAGCGCATGTGTCGCAAGTTCGATGAACAAGCGGCCAAGCATATCCAGATAGCCGGGGAGTTCTTTGGCGAAAGCCAGTACGCATTCCAGATCAAACATGGGGCGAAACCTCCTTCCAATGAAAAAACCGCCCTCGTTGCGTTGAACGTGAGCGGCATGTAGTTAGGGTGAAAATATTGCAAAGTTGGCTTCCGCAAGTATCCCCGGATTAGGCGATCTACCTTTCAAGAATGGAAAAACACATTTGCGGCACTGAACGGAATCAGCATGAAAACATAGCTACGCTACAAGATATACGCAATACTCATATGAAACAGGCTTATCCTTCCTGTATATGGTGGCGTTAGGGTTTCGCAAAAATGTGTTTAGTTTTGTACCAACTGTTCTTGATCACGTGCACCACCAGGCGCAGGTTGTGCTCCACCAAACGATCGCGGGCGGTGGTGTCGCCGGCGGCGAAGGCCTCCAGGCAGCGGGTCTCTTCCGTGGGATTCAGCGGCGGCGGAAAGGAACTTGCGTTGCTCAAGTGCAGGGCAAAAAAAAGGAAGCGCGAAGTGATCATATCCAACAGCGACAACATATTTATCAGGCCTTTCTGTCTGGTCTGTCGCAGTATATGCTGCGGACAATCTTGGCTAGAAGGCCTCTGGTCTTTCTGCGCTTGCCGCATTTGGGTGCCGGTTTTTCAGAATCGTGCCTTGATCTATGCTATAATAGCGTCAAACAGGTCGTTTGCCGCATTGGGAAAAACCGTGCCGGTTTTTCAGAATCGTGCCTTGATCTATGCTACAATAGCGTCAAACGGGTCGTTTGCCGCATTGGGAAAAACCGTGCCGGTTTTTCAGAATCGCGCCTTGATCTATGCTATAATGTTTCAATCCGTCGTATAATGAATCCTGCGTGTCAATTTCTTTGTTTGCAAAAGATAGGCAAAGGAGCCATTATGCGTCTGTTCGATCTGCACTGCGACACCCTCACCGCCTGCCTGCGCGCCGGAGAAAGCCTGGCGTCTAACACGCTCCACGTTGACTTGGAGCGCGGGCTGCGCTATGACCGCTGGGCGCAGGCCTTTGCAATTTTTTTACCGGATTCGCTTAGGGGGGAAGATGCCTGGCTGTATTATAAAGAATCGCTAGAGCTTTACAGAACGCAGCTTACGGGGAACCGCGATGGATTCACGCCCATTCTGACAGTTGAAAACGGCAGCGTCCTTGGCGGTGCGCCGGAGCGGGTTGCGGCATTGGCGGCGGACGGTGTGCGCATGCTCACCCTTACCTGGAACGGCGAAAACGAGCTTGGCTGCGGCGTGGCCTGCGATCCATCTGCCGGATTGACCCACGCCGGGCGTAAAGCTGTATTGGCCTGCTGGCAGCATGGCATCCTGCCGGATGTCTCGCACCTGAATGAAGCAGGTTTTTGGGAGGTAGACGCCCTGCGCCGAACGCAGGGGAAAACCGCTCGGTATATTGCCAGCCACGCCTGCTGCGCCGCCATGCATCCGCACCGGCGCAATCTGAGTGACGCGCAGCTGCGGGCGCTTTTTGCTGCGGATGGGTTGGTGGGGCTGTGCCTTTATCCGGAATTTCTGGGCGGGGAGGGCACAGCGGCGAATGTGCTGCAGCACCTGGATCATTTGTTGGCGCTGGGCGGCGAAAAACACATCGCGCTGGGCAGCGATTTTGATGGCTGCACACTTCATCCGGATCTTGCTGGAGTCGAAAAGGTGGAGGCGTTGCGGGGGGCGCTGGCGAAAGGCGGTGTGCCCGCCGAAACGCTGGAGGGGTTCTTTTGGGAAAATGCGGCGGCAAAGCTTTCGCTTGACTGATGTTTATACTATTCCTTGATAAAAAGCGTTGCAAGCATTCCGAGGATTTCGTTTGTACCGCTAGGCAGATTTTTTGTCTGCTCTTCTAACGGAAATAGTATTATACCCTATGCATCGAATTGAAGATTGCTTCATGCTGCAGCTTGATTTCCAGCGCGGTCTTTTCGCCCAGCGCCCGCAGTTCCGCCGCGCATCCCTCAAATCTTTCTCCGGCCTCGCTGCCCATGTCAACAATCATCAGCATGCTGAAATATCCCTGCACAATGGTCTGCGAAATATCCAGAATATTGATGCCCCGCTCGGATAAATAGGCACAGACCTCCGCGATGATCCCCACGCGATCGCGGCCAAGTACGGTGATGATACCTTTCATGCTGCGTCCTCCTCTTGTTTTCTGCTGTTCACTGCAATGCGGCAAACGACCCGTTTGACGCTATACTAGCATAGATCAAGGCTCGATTCTGAAAACCGGCACGGTTTTCCCAATGCGGCAAACGACCCGTTTGACGCTATACCGGCATAGATCAAGGCTCGATTCTGAAAACCGGTACGGTTTTCCCAATGCGGCAACGACCCGTTTGACGCTAACCTGGCATAGATCAAGGCTCGATTCTGAAAACCGGTACGGTTTTCCCAATGCGGCAAACGACCCGTTTGACGCTATTGTAGCACAGATTGTGCATTTCGGCAAGGGGGTTTTTGCGCGAGCGAACCGAGCGATGTTTACAACACGTAATGACAGCGGCCTCCTCCTCCTTGCGTTTTTGGGCGAAGTCCAAATATGTTCGTCATATTCTTGTTCTTCTTCCTCGTGTTCGCCGGATTCTTCCTCTTCCATGCCTTCTTTGATTTCTTCTTCCACCGTGTTAATATGGTCCATCAAACGGATAACTTTCATTTTACTGGTGTCAATAGAATCCAAGATACCATCAACCCAAGCGTCACTTTCGCCACCGATATAAATGAAAACGTCTGCATTTTGCACCTTTTGTATGTCCGCCGGAGACGGGTCGAAAGAATGAACAGAAGCGCCGGGTTTCGTTAGCATAGAAATATTTGCTTTATCTCCAGCTATAGCTCTTGCAAAGTCATATTCAGGGAATATGGTGGCAACGATGTTGAGTTTACCATTGTCAGTTGCCTTTTTCGTTCCGTTGCACCCTGTAAAAACAGTTCCTATAAGGAAAACGGCAATGATTAAAGCAAGAATTTTTTTCATTAAAAATAAGCCTCCATATATTTTAAGTTTCAAGCGTTAAAGTTTAACGCACATAAAATAACAGAGCCTTCAGACACAGCTATACAGGGACATCATGTTTCATGTAGACAGATAAATCTGAATAGCACAAAACAAGCCTTTCCTGACAATGTCGAAAAGCTCTGTGGGGCTTATCAAATATTTATTCTTATTTTCTTTCCGATTAAGGTTTCACCATGTGTATCTCTCAACTGAGAAGTGAAATATAATGTTTGCAAAAACAAAAACAAGCAAAATAAACCGATTGCAAAAACGGCAACCGTGAATAGGCTTTTAAGAGTGTTCTCAATTTGATGAATTTGAGCACAGACCGGACAATGCTCACCTATGCAATCATGTTCTGCGTGAGACAAAACAAAAAAAGCAGACAAAACCAAGGTCAATACAACACATATTAACAATAATGTTGATATTATTCTTTTTGCTTTACTATGCATTGTACCCTCCTTTGTCTGTTAACGATTACTAAAGTAAATTATACAAATAATAAATAAAAAAGTCAAGCAGAAAACATATGCAGGAGTGGTCAAATGCGTTGTTAAAGAGAATCACCAAACCGAGAGGGCAATCGCGGCATCGACGAAAACCGCAACAACAGCGATCAGTGTTTCAAGCCTGCGACAAAAACATTACGTACATGTTGGCCTGGATAGACCACGTCAATGTAGCCAACAAGGGGTCGTGTATTGTGGAAATCCAGAGTCAAACAAAAATCTGCGCCTGATTGTAATGTGCGTAAATCCCGCCCAGAGCAACCAGTTGCTCGTGGGTGCCGGATTCCGCGATCCCACCGTTTTGCAAGACGATGATGTTATCCGCCTTTTTCACGGTCGAAAGTCGGTGAGCAATGATGATCGTCGTGCGGTTTTCCATCACCTTGTCCATAGCTTCCTGGATCAGCTGCTCGGTCTCCACGTCCACCGCCGAGGTCGCCTCGTCAAGAATCAGGACGGGGCGGTTGCGCAGGATGGCGCGGGCGATGCTCAGGCGCTGCTTCTGCCCGCCTGAAAGCTTGATCCCGCGTTCACCGATCATCGTGTCGTAGCCGTCTTCCAGGTTGACAATGAATTCATGGGCATGCGCCAGCCGCGCCGCCTGCTCAATCGCTTCGTCGCTGGCGTGAGGTTCGCCATAACAGATGTTTTCCCGCACAGTCGCGTTGAATAAAAAGACATCCTGCAGCACGACGCTCATGCTGTTATGTAGGCTTTCGAGCGTCAGGTCGCGCAGGTCGTGCCCATCCAGCAAAATCCGTCCGGATACCGGATCATAGAGCCGACCGATCAGGGAGACGATGGTGGTCTTGCCGACGCCCGTTTGACCCACCAGTGCGATGATTTGCCCGCGCTGTGCGCTGAAGCTCAGGTTTTTGATGACTTCGGTATGTTTCGTATATTGAAAACTGACGTCTTCAAACGCCAAATCACCTTGTGGGGCAGCCAGCGAATCAGCGTTTGCCTTTTCCTGCACGGAGGGCTGGACGTCCAGCATTTCAAAGATACGCTCCGCGCCGGCCAGGGCGTTTTGAATATCCTCGTTGGTACGCGCCAGAACGGAGACCGGCTGATAAAATATGCCAAGATACATGATGAACGCAATCAGGACGCTCAGGGGCACCTGCCCCTGGGCCGCCAGATAGCCCCCGTACCCAATAACAAAGACCGTACCCATATTGCTCATGAACTGAATGCCGGGGTGATAGACCGCCCCGAACTTCAGGGCCGCGAGCAGGGCGTTGATGTGTTTAAGCGAGATCCGGCGCACGTCGCGGTATTCCTTCTTTTGCTGATTGAACAGCTGGATCTCCCGGATGCCCGAAAGGTTATCCTGCAACTCGGCGCTCAGCTCGCCGATGACCTGCTGGCCCGCGCGGAACCGGGGACGCACCTTTTTGGCAAACCAGCGCGAGGATACAGCCAAAAAGGGCAGTACGATCAGGCTCATCAGCGCAAGCTTGACGTTGATGGTGAACAGCAGCGCAGCAACCCCGCCGAAGAGGATGATGTTGACGATCAAATCGGGTACCGCGTGGGCGATCAGCGTCTCGAGGTTCGTTGCGTCGGATATGACGCGGCTCATCAGCTGGCCGATCTGCTTGTCGTGATAGAAGTCAATGGAGAGGTTTTGGTAGTGGTTATACAGCTTCACCCGGATATCCGAAACAAAGTTCCACGCCGCCTTATGCGCCAGATAATTCCGAAACCCCTGCGCAACCCATTGGAGCGCGTAGATGGCCGCCAGCATAAGAGCCAGTTGAACCGCCTTCTGCGCCAGCATCGGATCCTTATTTTCGACCAGCTCTGTCAGCCGCCGAACCACCGAAGGCGTCGTCAGCTGGGCGGCGGTCAGCACCACAATGCACCCCATGGCTGTGGCCAGCAACGGCCAATATTTCTTGGCCTCCTTCAACAATCGAAACATCTGTTTCATAAAATCATCCTCCCTTCCCCTTCCACAACGCAATTCATTTATATATTATATCACTGGTTTGGGTTCATTACAACCTTTCACCGCAAAACGGCTTGCATTGCCGCGCGAAATATGTTAAAATACGACAACAACATTCAAAGGAGATGGTGGACTTGGCAAAAAAAGAAAACCGCCGGGACAAAAAAATATTGGCCCTGTTGCTGGCGATGACGGTGATGCTCTCGGTGTTTGTTCCCATGATGTCAGTGAGCGCGGCAGGGGCGGACTGCGCCTCAAAATACCCCGTGGTTTTGGTGCACGGCGCAGGGTTTAAGGACAAAACGCTGGGGATCAACTACTGGGGAAGGATTCCCGCAGCCTTGGAAGCGGAAGGGGCAAAAGTGTGTTACGGCGGCACCGACGGTTGGGGCAGCACGCAAGACAACGCCGCGAAGCTGCGCGACACCATCAACCAGGTGCTTGCCAGCACGGGCGCTGCGAAAGTCAATATCATCGCCCACTCCAAAGGCGGCGTTGAAGCGCGTTACATGATTTCTTCTTTAGGCATGGCCGGCAAAGTCGCAAGCCTGACCATGATTTCCACGCCGAACTATGGTTCCGCACTGGTGGGCGGCCTTTACGATTCCCTGCCAGACATTCTGTTCCGGGTGATCGGTGCGGTTGCAAACGTCGTGCGCTGGTTTTATGGCGACAAGAACCCCGATTTTTATAACGGCGTACTGAGTCTGACTCCGGCTTACATGGAGGCGTTCAATAAACAAAATCCCAATAAATCCGGTGTGTATTACCAGAGCTATGCGGGTTCGCTGGAAAACCCTACGAGCGATATCATCATGATGTTCACCGCCTACCCCATCCGCAACCTGGAAGGGGAAAATGACGGCATGGTCTCCGTCGCTTCGGCAAAATGGGGCAACTTCAGGGGCGTACTGCGCGGTTCGGGCTACCAGGGAATTTCCCATATTGACGAAATTGATTTGCGCAGGCGCGACATCGCGATTGAACCGATCCACGGCGCAACAACCATACGCGAATTCTATGTTGCCGTGGTCCAGGACCTGAAAGCAAGAGGACTTTAGGAGCACAGCGAACCGCAGGCGCAGATCGACGAAAAGCCCCGGCGGGCCGACAAAGTTCAACGCGCGTCCTTATTTTTCCATTGCAACGAAGGCGAGGCACTCGGTTCCCACATGCGAGACGATTACACAGCCGACGGTACCCGTCACCCAACGCTTCACGTTGGGCCGCAGCTGCTTCGCCAGGGCGTTGAGAGGTTCGTATTGCTCCGGTGTCATATCGGGGGTTCGCATCAAAAAGACCAGCGAATCGTCCATGCGCTCGCGTGCGGAGGCGATGGCGTCACGCAGAAAGCTTTCCTGCACAGACGCTAGGGAGCCGCGGTATTTCTTGCCGATCATCAGTTCGCCGGTGTTCCCGTTGACCGTCACCAGGGGCCGGAGTTTCAGCAGGTTCGCGCCAAAGGCCGTCAGTGCCGAGCAGCGCCCGCCTTTCGAGATGAAGACAAGGTTATCCGGAACATAATAGCTGAGCACCTTTTCGCGCAGGCGGCAGATCTCGTCGGCGATCGCCTGGGCGGGCATGCCCTGATCCCGCAGCTTGGCCGCTTGAATGCACACCATCCCGGAGCCGGTGCAAAAATTCATGGAGTCGACAACATAGACGTCTTCGCATTCCGCAGCTGCCAGCCGCGCCGCCTGAAAGCAGGAGGAAAGCGTATGCGAAAGCGTGAGGTGAACGACCGCGCAGCCCTGACTTGTCCATTGCTCAAAGAAAGCCTTATAATCCCCAATGGAGGGCGCGGCGGTCTTGGGTATCACGCCTCGCTCCCGGTAAGCGGCGTAGATGCCATCGGGGAAAAGGTCGACACAATCCCGGTAAGACTTTCCCTCCAGGTTGATGATAAGCGGAAAAAAGTGGATGCCAAACTCCTCGCGAATGCAGGGCGGCAAATCGGCGGAACTGTCGGCTGTGATGATGACGGACTTTTCCATAAATCGGGAACCTCTCTTTAGCGAAAGAATATGGAAAGTATAACAGAAATCCAGCATTTTGTAAAGAAAAAACTTGATTTATTTCCATAGAGTGTGGTATAATCATTTCTGACTGAAAGATTACCAAAGGAGGGGGCCCCATGGCAACTTATTGTCCGAATCCGAACTGCGGCAGAAAACTGAAGCTGAGGGATTGGAGGGTCAATTGCCCTGATTGCGGCGTCAACATCATCTATTACAAGATGGATGAGCGCCTGCTGAAGGACGCCGACAAGGTCGAACTGGAGCACGTGGACTTTCAAAAGAAGGCGGATCGCGCCAAAGCCGCCTGCGTCGGCAACAAATGGGCCATCGCGCGGCTGGTTCTGCTGATCCTGCCGCTTGCGCCGTTGTTCCTGCCCCTTGTGAAGATGACGATCAACGTTCCGTTCGTAGATAAATCCGAAAGCCTGAGCATTCTCAAAATCGGCCCCTATATTTTTGACGGACTGAGCTTTGATGTCGTCTTTGACCTGATGAATGCCGCCGCTTTCGGCGGAGCGTTCAAATGGCTTCTGGCGGCGTTGGTCGGGCTGGTGCTTGTGATTGTGTGCATTTTGGCGGGGCTGATCACCTGCTTTTTGGCGGCGTCCCCCAAAGGTTTCCTCCGCTGTGTGATCATCAACGGCCTGGGGATGCTGGGCGCGACGATGGGCATGCTGGGCGTCAGCAAATTCGGCGCGGCTATGGATGTGGCGCTTGCCGGCGCGATCCAGAGCAAGGCCGCTTTCGGCGGATTCCTTGTCATTGCCGCCTTCGCGATCATCCTCATTTATAACATTGTGATCAAGGTCCGGGGCGGCATTCCCGTGGTGTATAAGCAGTGCTACGTCAGCGGCTTCCCGGCCGAAGAGGTCAAGGCCGCACTGGCTGAGGGCAGAACGCTCGACGAGATGCGGGCCGAAAGGGATGCCAAAGAGGCCGAAGAGGCTGCTGCCGCCGAAATGGCGGAGGCCGTCACGGAATAATTAGCATACGGTTGAGAGAAGCGCCCCGGTGTGGCTTACCACTCCGGGGCGCTTTCTTTACACTATGTTCAAATTTCCTCTTTCCTTTGACGCAAGCCTTTCGCCTCAGCTTACCGAAACTCCTCAAACTTTCTTACCAACGCAAAGATAATCGCTTTTTCATCCTCCGCCAAATGATCAATGCGCACCGTTACGCTCGGTTCCAATCCCAGAAGATAATCAGTGCTCACCTTAAAAAGCTGTGCCAATTCCACCAAATATTGCGTCGAAGGTGTGCTGATGCCCATCTCCCAAGCGTTCACGCTCGAACGTGTGATGCCTAATTTGCGCGCTAAATCGCTCTGCGTCATTTGGTTGTGTCCTCGAAGATTCTTAATTCTCTCGCTTACCATCAGTTCACCACCTTTCAGTAGTTCAATGATAAACTATCTGAAAAGATATTGCATTGTCGCTCGTGGTAATTTTTAGTTGACATTTGTGGGATTTATGATAGAATAGTAAGTGTTTTTGTGAGCAAAAAGCAGAAAAATGGGGTGTAGTACCATGCAATACGTTGGCGTCATCCGAAGAATCGACCCGATGGGAAGGATTGTTATCCCAAAAGAATACCGGGATAAATTGAAGATGAGTGAGCATGATCCGGTTGAGGTCTTGTTGATGAACAACAGCCTTGTGGTCAAAAAGACAAGCACCGCCTGCGCATTTTGCGGCACAAGCGATGATTTGCTTGACTTTGAAGACGGAATGATCTGTTTGGGTTGTGCGGAAAAAATTAAGAGACTATAAAAAACCACCGTCGCGTTCAAAACCGATGGTAGTTGCCTGGATGAGACTGCGCTCAACCGGTGCTCGCCAAATCACTGCATCTTCCCGCCCGGAATGGCGAAACGCACCTTTGCGACATACATTTTTTCGGTCACGGCCACGGCATCGGCCAGCAGGTTGTGGTCGCCCTTGGTCTTGAGCACCCCATATTCCCGGGCAATGATCCGGTGGGTATTCAACTGGCCGTCCTCCAGATGATAAAGGATGACATCCCCTTCGCGCAGGTCGGCGTAGGGAGTCTCTTCCGCCAAAACAAGCGCGCCTTTCGGGATGGCGGGTTCCATGGAATCCGCACGGATAACCACAGCGCGCCAGCCGAAGAAGGATTCGCTGCCCGCAAGGTTTTGATAGAGCAGCAGGGGAAAAACAAAAAAAAGGAATACGGCGCTGCACCCCAGGCAAAGGTTCAGCAGCGCTTCCAGCCGCTTTTCCTGCGGGATCAAATTCCGCAGGCGGCGGCTGTCGTAATCCAGCGGCATGGGCGGCAGCACCCAGGGGTTATCGGGGTGGTTCGGTTGGATCATGGCGAAGCCTTTCGTTCAATATGGCAGGGGCGAGCGTCCCGGTCGCCCGCGACATCATAAAAGTCTCGTATCGGAAAAAGGGGCGGGAAGCCTATTCGCCTCCTGCCCCCGCGTCTTATTGTGTGAATCGCGCGGTGTTATATACTATTCCTTGATAGAAACCGTAGCAAACGTTCCGAGGATTTCGTTTGTACCGCTAGGCAGAGGACGCAGGCAGGCTGGCGCCTGTCAAGGACGAGAACAACGCAGTACAGACGAATGACCGGAACGATGCAAGGATTTTTTACCAAGGGGTAGTATTATTCCCCGCGCCGTCTCCGCAGCACCGCGCCCGCACCCAGCGCCAGAAGCAGCAGGCCGGAAAACGCCATCGTGACCACCGCCGCGTCCGTCGAAACGGTGGAGGTTTGGGGCACTTCTTCTGTGGTTGTGTCGAGCCGTGTGGTTATGGTCATGGTACGGCCCGTGGTGCCTGAGGCACGACCGGTGGTGCTCTGCCGCGTCGAAGTCCGCGCCGCTGTGCCGGAGATTGTGCCCGATTCCGTTGAAGCTGCGGAGCTTGTTACCGTGGCCGCGCTGCTGCCGGGGATGGTTGAAGGCGGCGGGGCCTGCGTACTCTGGATGGCAGTGGATGATTCCGTAGTCGAAGTTGAGCAAGTGGTTTGCGTTTGCGGTTGTGTTGTGGGTTGCGTAGTCGGCTGCGTCGCCGGTTCGGTTGTTGGCGGGGCCGCAGATGTTGTGGATTCGGTTGTGCAAATGGTCGCGGTTTTCGTGGTGGTTTCTGTTATGGTTCCGGTGGTTGTTGCCGTCGTTGATGTTGTCTGTGTCGCAGGAGCGGTGGTTGTCTCTGTCGCCGGTGCGGTAGTTGATGTCGCTTCGGGGCAGCCGGGCAGGCAGACGACGAAACACTGCGCGCGCGCTTCGCAGCCGGAGAACAAAAGCTGATTTTCCGCCCCGGCGTTGGGATCCACCCAGATCAGCGGCGGGCCGTAGCCCTCCCGGCAGGACGGGATATCGGTTCGTCGGATCGAGACGGCAACCTCCGCCGCCGGCTTTGCGGCTGCCTGGAAGATATAGCTGTTGCCCTCCCGCGAGATCGTAAGCCCCGCCGGATTTTTGCCGCTGACGGCGAGGTCGGCATTGCTCTGGTTGGTGTCGGCAAACCGCTGGATGTAAAGGCCGGTAACGGGATCGAGCGCCAGATCCAGTCGCAGGCATTGCCCGTCCGTGAAGAAGCTCGGCGTCCTCAGATATTCCGTGACGCCCTGCGCGATGTGTTCATACGCGGCGCGTACGTCCGCATGCCTGCCGCCGCTGAAATACGCGTTATAGACGCGGTCGTCCATACGGCCAAAGGCAGTGTCGCGATAGGAAAGGGCGCATTCCCAAAGCAGAATCTGCGTGGCGGCATGGGCCGCAGCATCGGTTGTGTTCAGTTCCGCCGCCGTGCGGTTGGGGTAGCCATAGAGCATCACAAGAATGAGTTGTTCCTTTGCCTGGGCCGAAAGCGCGCCGAACATGCTGTCGTCCAGAGCGTAACCCCGGCGGGTTCGGTCGTCGCAGTCAAAAATTTGCATCCCTTTTTGAATGCAATAGGCGTACACGTTGCGGTCGTTTGACTCCACGAAGAGGAAAGGGAGGCCCGCCTCCATAAACAGGGTTCTGCCGGTGAAGGGATCTTTGACCGTCAGAGGAGCGACGCTGGCAAAGGCGTTGCTGTGGCGTTGGCAGAAACGCGCGGAAGAACCCGCGCGCGCGGCCAGCGAGGGCGTGAGCACCGCAGCGACGATGCCCGCCAACAGACTGAGCAGCAAGCCGATTGCCGCCAAAATTCCCTTACGCCGAAGCGATTTTGTTTGCATCTTGCGAACCTCCTATATTAAAACATGTTAGCGGTTGCCTGAGCCATTAGCACAGAAAAGGCGTCACGGACACTCCGCCGCGACCGCAACCAGCCGTGCGTCCGCAAAGTCATAGGCACAGGTAACAAGGCTGAGGAAACGCGTATCAGCAAAGTCGATATCCGTCTCACCAACGGCTATTGCGTGGCTGCGCACGCGCGTTGCAAAGTCTTCGGCGCTCATGCTGCCCGCAAGGGCCTCGCGCTGCCAGGCGAAATAGCCGTCCGGGTCGCCCGGATCGGCCAACAGAACGGCGAAAATTACCCATTCGCCCGTGCCGTCCGGCGTATCCAGTAAAATGCGCGGATTCATTCGCAGAAAGGCCTCGTCCCGGTATGCCTTCAGCCCGCCGAACATGGATCCGTTGCCTGCGGCGTGGCCGTAAACGCAGAGGTTGTTGTCGGCGAAGGTGTTGCGCCGATCTAAAAATAGGGTGCCGAGGCGGCTGGCCGCGCCGTCAAAATCGTGACGCAGATAATAGCGGTTGTCACGCCCGGCGACGACCGGCTCCTCCAGCCCCAGAGCGGAAATCGTCAGCCAGCCAAGGGCATCACGGTTTTGCGATCGCAGCAGTTCAAAGCGGTTTTGCACGGGCTGTTCGGAGCGCTCATCCGTGCCGGCGGGCAGAAATGCTTCCCGGAGGGCGGCCTGGTGAAATACGGCGGCAAGCGCCGCGCTGCGCCGCGCCTGACGGCTGCAATCGACGTGGTAAACCGCCAGCCAGGCGGCGGAAACAAGGAAAGCGAGACAGGCGATGCCGGTCAGCACGCCCCGAGCGGCGCGTGCCGTAACATGTGGTCGTATGTGCCCCACCTCCCCATTGTTCTGCTTTTATTGTAGCGGATCGAAAATTACCAGTCAATGGTAATAGGTGGACGCAAAATTACCATAAAATAGAATAATTATCCGACACACCCCCTTAAACATTTTTGCGCCGCATATCGATCCATTAAAATATCGTTGCTAATTTCTGCTCCGTGTGCTACAATAGCGTCAAACGGGTCGTTTGCCGCATTGGGAAAAACCGTGCCGGTTTTTCAGAATCGCACCTTGATCTATGCTACAATAGCGTCAAACGGGTCGTTTGCTGCATCAATATTTAGGAGGAATGCGCTATGTCACAACGTTTCGAACCTTCATTTTCTTCGCTTGAAACATACGAAGGTCCGGATTGGGTCCGGGACGCGAAATTTGGCATCTGGAGCCATTGGGGGCCGCAGAGCGTACCGATGTTCGGCGACTGGTACGCAAGGCACATGTATATCGAAGGCACGCCCCAGTATCTTTATCACCTGCGTCACTATGGGCACCCGTCGAAATTCGGCTACAAGGACATCGTCAAGCTCTGGAAGGCCGAGCGCTTTGACCCCGAAGGTCTGATGGATCTTTACTATAAAGCGGGCGCGCGCTATTTCGTGGCCCAGGCCATGCACCACGACCATTTCTTCAACTACCCCTCCAAGCTCAACCGCTTCAACGCGGCGGAGATGGGGCCGATGCAGGACATCTGCGGACTCTGGAAGAAAGCGGCGGCCCGGTATAACCTGCCCTTCGGGCTGACCGAACACCTGGGCGCGTCATTCAGCTGGTGGGCGGTCAACAAGGGCGCGGATAAATACGGCCCCCACGCGGGCGTCCCCTACGACGGCAACGACCCGGCCTATCGGGATTATTACTACGACAACTTCGAGCATGTCACCCCGGACGGGAACATCGACCTGTGGTATACCCAGAATGAAAAATTCCGCGCCTATTGGCTGGCGGCGATGAAAGAGCTGATCGACAGTTACCAGCCTGATCTGCTCTATAGCGACGGCGCACTGCCCTTCGGTTCGCACTGGTGCGGCGATGAGTCGTCGGTCACGACATACGCGAACGACGCCGCCTACCGCCACGGGCTGGAGGCAGCGGCGCACCTTTACAACACCTCCATTGAAAAACATGGCGAAAACCGCGCCGTTTATACGCAGAAGGATCGGCGTCCGGAGATCCACCGCGTGGGTGTGCTGGACATTGAAAAGAGCCAGCTGCCCGGCATTCAGGAGCGGCCCTGGCATACAGACACTTGCATCGGCAACTGGTTCTATGACGCCAAGCAGCCCTTCAAGCGTCCCGGCCATATCATCGAAATGCTGGTGGATATCATCTCGAAAAACGGCACGATGCTGCTCAACATCCTCCAGCGGCCGGACGGCACGATTGATGACGAGGCCCGCTATATCCTTGAGGAACTGGCGCAATGGTTCGCGGCCTGCGGCGAGGGCGTCTATGGTACCCGGCCCTGGCGCGTGAACGGTGAGGGCAGTACGGGCGTGAAGATCGCCGATTTCACCGAAGAGGCCGCCGCCTGGCAGAGCACCGACTTCCGCTTCACCCGCAAGGGGAACACGCTGTACGCCTTCCTGATGCGCGCACCGGAGAACCGGGTCGCGGTGCTGCGCAGCCTCAAGCCCGATGAGCGCGTGCTTTCGGTGCGGCTGCTGGGCGGGGGGGCGCCGCCCTTTGCGCAGAATTTCGGTGCACTGAGCGTACAGCTGCCGCAGGAACTGCCGACGGGGTACGTCAACTGCCTGGCGGTTGAGCTGGAAAGCATGGCGTAATGGTCACCGAAGAGAGCGAAACACCTGCGGGCGGAGATGGACTCCGCCCGCAGTGTTGCCTGGACATGGCACGCCGTGTCCCTACGTGAAACTTTCGCACCGATCAACCCAAAACGGAACAGGAGGCCAACGCCATGACCGAAAAACCCCGCCACGCCGCGCAAAACCGCCTGCGCCCGCATATGACCAATTACTGGGGTACCCGGATTTTGACGCAGCTGCGTTACCTGGAAGAACTTAATGCCGCCGGCGCGGAATTGGATGAGCTTTTGGACGATCTGACCGCGCACATCGCGAGCTATTATGACGTTGAAGGCGCGATCACGAAAGAAGCGGCGCAGGCCGTTGAAGAGGCGATGCGCCCGGCGTCGGCGCTCTGCAAGGCGGTGACGGTGGCCTGCGTCGCCCACGCGCACATCGACATGAACTGGATGTGGCGCTACGACGAAACCGCGATGCTCACCGTCGATACCCTGCGCACCATGTTACAACTCATGCGGGAATACCCCGATTTCACCTTCGCGCAGTCGCAGGCCTCGGTCTATCAGATCATCGAGCGCTACGCGCCCGAAATGCTGCCGGAGATCCGCAAACGCATCCGCGAGGGCCGCTGGGAGGTCACCGCGTCAACCTGGGTCGAGACCGACAAGAACATGCCCAACGGCGAAAGCCTGACCCGGCATTTGCTCTATACCCGCCGGTATCTCAAACAGCTGTTGGGCCTGGACGACGATCAGTTCGCGCTCGACTTTGAGCCGGATACCTTCGGCCACGGCGCGAACGTCCCGGAAATCCTCGCCTCCGGCGGCGTGAAATATATGTACCACTGCCGGGGCTACGGGGAGCACAACCTCTATCGCTGGCGCGCGCCCTCCGGGGCGGCGGTCACGGTCTACCGCGAGCCGACCTGGTATAACGAGACCATCACGGAAGAATCCTTCATGTATGTCCCCGCGTTCTGCGCCAAACATGGCCTCGACCGTCTGCTGCACGTCTACGGCGTGGGTGACCACGGCGGCGGCGCGACCCGGCGCGACATTGAGCGCATAATGGATTACAACACCTGGCCCTGCATGCCGACCCTCGTCTTTGGCCGCTATAACGATTTCTTCCGCTATATCGAGACCCTTGACCTGCCGGTGGTGGAACAGGAGCTGAACTTCATCTTTGACGGCTGCTACACCTCGCAGAGCCGCATCAAAAAGGCCAACCGCGTGGCGGAGGCCACGCTCTTTGACGCCGAACTGTTTGACGCCGCCGCGCGGGTTTACGGCGCGCAAGAGGATGGCGCGGACGTCAATTTCGCCGAACTTTGGCAGAACGTGCTGTTCAACCACTTTCATGATATCCTGCCGGGTTCCGGCACCATTGATACGCGCGAATACGCCCTGGGGCTGTTTCAGCAGACCATGGCCGGGGCGGGTACGCGCCTCAGCGCCGCCGCACGCGCCATCGCCGCGCGGATCAACACCGCCGCTCTGCTGCCCGCCGAAGCGCCGCCCAACGATTCGCAGGCCGAAGGCGCGGGGGCGGGCGCCTGCCTGGACGCGGAAGACAACACCTTCAATTATACCGCCGCCAGCGCCGTGAGCGGGCGCAAGCGCCTGTTCGTCTTGTTCAACCCGGCGCAGGCCCCACTGGCAGCCGCCACTACCCTGACCGTCTGGGATTGGGATGGCGACCCGCGCCAGCTGCGGATCACCGGCGAAGGCGGCGAAACCATTGAACATGAATTGCTGGACGACCGGCAAATCAACTTCTGGGGACACCGCTATTTCCGGGCGCAGATTGACTGTCCCCTGCCGTCCTTCGGCTACCGCACCGTACTGCTGGCCGAGGCCGCCGCGTTCGCCTCCGCCGGGCAGGGCAGTGACCCCCGGGTGGACACGCCGGAAAACTACGTTCTCGAAAATGCATTTGTAAAAGCGGCGTTCGACCCGCAGAGCGCCGCGCTGGTCTCGTTCGTCGATAAAGAGAGCGGGCAGGAATACATCGGTGACCAGGGCGGCGGCATGTTCCGCTTCATTGAAGAGGACCCCATGCACGGCATGACGGCCTGGCGTGTGGGGCGGCACGCAAGCGACGAACCGGCGGCCCAAAAGCCCCGCCTGCATTCCGTGCGCGGCAGCCTGACGCGGCGCTTCAGCTTTGAGGCGACTGTCAGGAACTCGACGCTCAAGGTGACGGTGTCGCTTGGAAAAAACGACCGCCACCTGCAATATGCCGCGCTCTGCGATTGGCGCGAATTTGGCGTTGAGGGCAAGACCGTGCCGCAGCTGGCGTTCCGCGCCCCGCTGGCCTATGCCTGCGAGCGCTTCACCTATGACAACGCCTTCGGTGTCATCGAACGCGCGGCCCGCGATGGCGACGTGCCCGGCCAGAGCTTTGCCTTCGCGCCCCGTGCGCGTGATGGCCTGCTGCTTTCCAGTGACAGCAAATACGGTTTTCGCTGCGCGGGCGGCGCGATGGCGCTGACGCTGATCCGCAGCTCCTATGACCCCGACCCCGTGCCTGAGATTTACCAGCATACGTTCAACCTCAGCCTAGGCATCGTCAAAGACGCCGCGCCCCAGGCCCTGCTGAAAACCGCGCAGCTCTATAACCGCGCCGCCGTCACCGTGGCCTGCGGCTCGCAGGCGGGCGAACTGCCGCTGACGGGCAGCTTTCTGCGCCTTAACCGAGGTAGCGCCATTATATCTTCCATCAAAACGGCGGCGGACGGTGGTGCGCTGATCGTGCGGCTATATGACGTCGGCGGCGAGGACGGCGAAGTAACGCTCAGCTTTGGCAAGGCAGTGCAATCGGCGGCCTGCGTGGACGCGCACGAGAACGCGCTGGCGGTTTTGCCTGAAATACGAGGGAACGCAGTCAAGATTCCCTGCCGCGCTTACGGCGTGACGGCGGTGAAAGTGCGCTTTTAGGCGGCCGCATCCGTTTGCCACCATGCGTTATGAAAAAAATGTTGCATTCGCTCCTGGTTTATGATAGTATAATCAAGGTATGCATCGTTTCAAGGTTCTGAAACAGGACCATGTATGGCTGAAGCTATGCATGGTCTTTTGCGTTTTTTGATGTGGATGAAGATGGAGGACGAGATGAAAAACATACCCGAACTGTTTGGCAGCATGGTCTTCAACGACGCGGTCATGCAGGCGCGGCTCCCGAAGGATATTTATACCGCGCTCAAAAAGACCATCTCGCAGGGCAGGCACCTGAAGCTTGAGGTCGCCAACGTCGTCGCCAACGCCATGAAGGATTGGGCGGTCGAAAAGGGCGCGACACATTATACCCATTGGTTCCAGCCCATGACCGGCATTACGGCGGAAAAGCATGACAGCTTCATCTCGCCCGCCGGGGGTGGCCGTATTATTATGGAATTTTCGGGCCGCGAGCTTGTGCGCGGTGAACCGGATGCCTCCAGTTTCCCCTCTGGCGGGCTGCGCGCCACCTTTGAGGCCAGGGGATACACCGTCTGGGACGCGACCTCCTTTGCGTTCATCAAGGACGGCACGCTCTGCGTCCCCACTGCGTTCTGTTCCTACAGCGGCGAAGCGCTTGATAAAAAGACCCCCCTGCTGCGCTCGATGGAGGCCATCGACCGGCAGGCGCTGCGCATCCTGCGGCTGTTCGGGAACACCTCTGTGCAGCGCGTAATCACGACGGTCGGGCCGGAGCAGGAGTATTTCCTGATCGACAAAGAGGTATATCTCAAGCGCCCCGACCTGGTCTATACGGGCCGGACGCTCTTCGGCGCGCGCCCGCCCAAGGGGCAGGAGCTGGACGACCATTTTTACGGCAGCATCAAGCCGAGGGTCTCCGCCTTCATGAAGGAACTGGAAGAGGAACTCTGGAGGCTCGGGGTATACGCCAAAACCAAGCACAACGAGGTCGCTCCGTCACAGCATGAGATGGCCCCGGTCTTCACGACGACGAACGTCGCCACCGACCATAATCAGCTGACGATGGAGCTGATGAAAAGCGTTGCCAACCGGCATAACCTGGCCTGCCTACTGCACGAAAAACCCTTTGCGGGGGTCAGCGGCAGCGGCAAGCACAACAACTGGTCACTTTCCACCGATCAGGGCGTCAACCTGCTTGAGCCGGGCGAGACGCCCCATGAGAACGCGCAGTTTCTGCTGTTCCTGGTCGCGGTCATTCAGGCGGTGGACGTCTATCAGGATTTGCTGCGGCTTTCGGCGGCCAGCGCCGGGAATGACCACCGCCTGGGCGCGAACGAAGCGCCGCCCACTGTTGTCTCCATGTTCCTTGGCGAGGAACTGACGAATATTCTCGAAGCCCTTGCCTCCGGCGCGTCCTATCACAACCATGAGGCGCATCAGATGGAGATTGGCGTGACGGTGCTGCCGCATTTTCCGAAGGATACGACGGACCGCAACCGCACCTCGCCCTTCGCGTTCACCGGCAACAAGTTCGAATTCCGCATGCTCGGTTCGGCCTTTTCGGTCGCCGGGCCGAACATCGTACTCAATACGGCGGTGGCGGAAACCCTGCGGCAATGCGCGGACGTTCTTGAGCAGGCGGAGGATTTTACCGGTGCGCTGGCCTCGCTGATCCGCAAGACCTTCACCGCCCATAAGCGGATCATTTTCAGCGGCAACAATTACGCCGCCGAATGGATGGCCGAAGCAGAAAGGCGCGGTCTTTCGAACCTGAACACCACCGTGGACGCGCTGCCCGCCTTCATTTCCCGGGAAAGCGTCGTGCTGTTCACGCGGCATCACGTTTTCACCGAATCGGAGCTGCATTCGCGTTACGAGATTCTTTTGGAAGGCTATTGCAAGACACTACACATTGAAGCCCTGACCATGGTTGATATGGCCCGGCGCGAGATCGTCCCCGCCTGCCTGCGTTATCAGGACGACCTGGCGCAGCTTCTGGGGCGAAAAACAGCTCTGGGCGGCCTTGATACTTCGCTGGAAGCGCATCTGCTCAGCCGCATTTCCACGCTTTCGGCGGAGCTTTGGGAAAGGCTGAGCCGTCTTGAAAGCGTGCTTCCGGCATGTGGGGAGGAACAGGAAATCCTTGCCCGCGCCGGCTTTTACCGCGACCGGGTTTTCCCCGCCATGCAGGCGCTGCGCGAGACAGCGGACGAACTGGAGACCCTGGTTGCCGAAGGGCACTGGCCGATGCCGACCTACGCGCAGCTGCTTTATAGCGTGGTATAAAATTGCAAGAAACATCAATACGCATACCTACTCTTTTTTTGAGAACACTAATCAAAAAAGGAGTAGGTATGAACTCTTTGTGGCATGCGGGCGTCGCGCGTGAAAGCAGACCGCCCATCAGCGGCGATATTTCGACCGATGTGCTGATCATCGGCGGCGGCATGGCGGGTGTGCTCTGCGCCCACCGCCTGCAAGAACGCAATGTGCCGTATCTTCTTGTTGAAGCCAAGGAAATCGGTTCCGGCGTAACCGGGTGCACGACCGCGAAAATCACGGCGCAGCATGGGTTGATCTATCAGGATATCCTGCGACGGTTTGGCCTGGACGCGGCGAAACAGTATCTTGCGTCAAACCAACACGCAATCGATTCGTTTGAGGCGCTGAGCAGGGAATATCCCTGCGACTTTGAGCGCCGCGCCGCCTATGTCTATTCGCTGGACGACCGCAAAAAGCTGGAGCAAGAGGCTGTTGCTTATCTGCGCATGGGCATTGATTCGGCCGTCGCGGAAGATCTTCCGATTCCGCTTCGAACCGCCGGGGCGGTTAAAATGGATCAACAGGCGCAGTTCAATCCCCTGAAGCTGCTATAC
>JAVBOZ010000126.1:0-16339 GCA_031549985.1 Oscillospiraceae bacterium
CGCATTGGGAAAAACCGTGCCGGTTTTTCAAAATCGAGCCTTGATCTATGTTATAATAACATCAACGGGTCGTTTGCCGTATTGGAAAAAACCGTGCCTGTTTTTCAGAATCCAAGCCTTGATCGCTGTTATACTAAAGACATAACGAATCGAAAGGATGTTTGCCATGGACGAGAACAACAACAATATGGATTTCAGCTGGCTGGATCAGCCATTGCCCCCAGCGCCCCCCGAACCGCCGGAGGCCGCGCCGCCAGCGGAGCCCATTCAGGACCCCGCGCCCGCATCTTCCCCGCAGGAAGAAGCCGCGCTGCCGCCCTATCAGAATCCTTTTGCGCAGCCCCCCCAGCAGCCCTGGGCGGGCGGATATGCGCCGCAACAAAACTGGCAGGCTCAGCCGCAGGCCTGGCAGCCGCCCGCATATCACACACAGGCCTGGGGGCAGCCGACGCAAAACAACAGCCTGCTCACTGCGCCGCAGCCGGCACAAAAGCAGCAGAAGCGCAAAAAAACCGGTCTTGCAATTTTTCTTGTCTTTTTGGTGTTGCTGGTCGGCGTTGGCACGGCGGTTGGCGTCAAGCTAGCTCGATCAGATTTTCAGCTGCCTGCCTTCGGCGCAACCGAAGAAGCGAACAGCGACGCCAGGATGACCACCCTTGCTACGCCCAGCGGCCTTTCGTCCAGCGATGTAAAAGGCAAGCTTTCAGCCTCGGAAATCAGTGAAAAGCTGAAAAACTCCAACGTGCTCGTGCAGGTATACGGGAGCCAGGGCACCCTGGCCGGTGAAGGCAGCGGCATCCTGCTGATGGAGGACGACACCAAGACTTTTACCTATGTGGTTACCTGTGCCCACGTCATCGACGGCCAGAGCAAGGTTAGCGTGGAATTGGAGAATGGAGATAGCTACGAAGCAACCTTCGTCGCGGCGGATAACCGCACGGACGTCGGCCTGCTGAAGATCAAGAAGACAGGGTTGCAGCTTGCGCCGTTCGGCGATTCCAACGCGCTGAAAGTCGGTGAAACGGTTTACGCCATCGGCAACCCGGGCGGCGCGGAATTCAAGGGGACGTTTACCCCGGGCATGGTTTCGGCCATTGACCGTCCCATCAAAGGCTCTTATAAACAGGTCCTGATCCAACACACGGCAGCCATCAACCCCGGCAATTCCGGCGGGATGCTGGTCAACGCCGCCGGGCAGGTGATCGGCATCAATTCGCAAAAGATCGTTGATACCCAATATGAAGGCATGGGCTTCGCGATTCCCGCAGCGGTCGCGACGAAGGTCGTCAATGACCTGATCAAATACCAGCGCGTGCCGAACCGACCGAAGCTCGGAATCCAATACGGTCCTGCGAACGAGACACAGCTGGGATATTTTCTGATACGCATGCGCAACCTGCCCTCCGGCTCGCTGATCATCAGTAAGATCGACAGCGACAGCGCTTTCAACAATACCGACGTGCAGGTGAACGACATCATTACTCACGTTAACGGAAAACCGCTGACGAGCGCCGACGTGCTGCTCAGCGCCGTCGAAAACAGCAAGGTAGGCGGCACACTCAAGCTTTCCATTGTCCGCGTCAGCCAAAACTATGACATTAAAGAATTTGAAGTGACGGTAAAATTGGTTGAGGACAAAGGCGTGGTCGAAGAACCGACCACCGAGATGCCGAACTTTGATTTCTTCGAACAATATGGCGATCAGTTTGGGTGGTAACCCCGGAGTAATAAAAAACACACCCCGATGCGGCTGCGTCGGGGTGTGTTCTTCCAAATGAAGCTATTTTGCGTTCGCAGGCTTCGACGGCGCGAAGAGAGGTGTCGAAAGATACCGCTCGCCGCTGTCCGGCAGAAGTACAACGATGGTCTTTCCCGCGTTTTCGGGCCTGGCGGCCACTTGGGTTGCCGCCCAGAGCGCCGCACCGGAGGAAATCCCCGCCAACACACCCTCGCTCAGGGCCAGTGCGCGGCTGGCGGCCAGCGCGTCCTCCTGCCGGGCGGCGATGATCTGGTCGTAAATGTCCGTATCCAGCGTTGCGGGAACGAAGCCCGCGCCGATCCCCTGGATGCCGTGCGACCCCTTTGCGCCTCCCGAAAGCACGGGGGAATCCGCCGGTTCAACGGCAATCACTTGCAAGGCGGGGTTCTTTGCCTTGAGATACGCGCCCGCGCCGCTGACAGTGCCGCCGGTACCTACGCCTGCGACAAAAACATCTACCTTGCCGCCGGTGTCCTCCCAGATTTCCGGGCCGGTCGTGGCCCGGTGGGCGGCTGGGTTCGCGGGATTTTCGAATTGCCGTGGATAATAGCTGTTGGGTGTGGCGGCGTGGAGCGCCTCCGCCTTTTCGATCGCGCCCTGCATGCCCTTGGCGCCATCGGTCAGCACCAGCTTCGCCCCGTAGGCTGCAAGCAGAATGCGCCGCTCGATGCTCATCGTCTCCGGCATGGTCAGGCAAAGCTTATAGCCCTTCGCAGCCGCCAGGGCCGCCAGGCCGATGCCCGTATTGCCGCTGGTGGGTTCGATGATGGTTGCGCCCGGTTGCAATTCGCCCCGGGCCTCCGCGTCCTCAAGCATCGCCTTGGCGACGCGGTCTTTGACGCTGCCGGCGGGGTTGAAATATTCCAATTTCGCGGCGATGGTAGCCGCAAGGTTTTGCGCCTGCGCATACCGCTTCAGCGCCAACAGAGGCGTGCCGCCGATCAGGTCGGCAACGGATTCATAGATGGGCATAGGGTACCTCCCGGGAATTTGTAGGGCCATCGTACGGGGTATAGCATACATATGGCCGCCTCCCCTGCCTTATTCAGCCGTTTCAGCGGTCACAATATATTTCACGCCGCGAAACAGAACGGCGTCGCCGGGCCGCAGCTTCTTGCCCCGCTGCGTGCAGGCCTCGCCGTTGACGCGTACCGCGCCGGATTGGATCGCCTGTTTGGCAAATCCTCCGCTTTCCACCGCGTTCGCCAGCTTTAGCAGCGCGTCAAGGGGGATATCGGGGGTGCGGATGCCGACCGGCACTGGCGGGCGCACCTTGGCTGTTATATTTGGCATGGGGTGTCTCCTATTTCTCGATTGTCTTTTCAACAAAATAGCGCGGGCGGGCCTTGACTTCCTGATATATCTTGCCCACATAGCCGCCGACCACGCTGATGCAGATCAGTTGGATGCCGCCCAGCAGCCAGATGGAAAACATCGTCGCCGTCCAGCCCTGCACCGCGTTGCCCCACAGCTTGGAGACCAGCGCGTAAACCAAGCCGATTACGCTCAGCGCGGAGACCGCCAGCCCCAGCGCCATGATCATATGCAGCGGCTTGGTCGAAAAAGAGGTGATGCCCTCCAGGGCAAAGGTGATCATCTTACGCAGGGGATATTTGCTCTCCCCGGCAAAGCGCTCGTGGCGTTCATATTCCACAGTTGTGGAGGAAAAACCGACCAGAGGCACCACGCCGCGCAGAAAGAGGTTGACTTCGCGGTATTGCGCCAGCGCCTCAATGGCGCGGCGGCTGAGCAGACGGTAATCCGCATGGTTATAGACCGTATTCGTCCCCATCAGGCGCATCAGGCGATAAAACCCCTGGGCCGTGTCGCGCTTGAAGGCCGAATCCGTGGCACGACTGCTCCGCACGCCATAGACCACCTCATGCCCGGAGGTAAAGGCGTCGATGAAGGCGTCGATGGCCTCGACGTCGTCCTGGAGGTCTGCGTCCAGCGAAATGGCGCAGTCGCAGCGCTCCTTGGCATGCATCAGCCCGGCCAGCAGCGCGTTTTGATGCCCGCAGTTACGCGAGAGTTTCAGCGCGGTCAGCCATGGGTTCCCCGGTGCGGCGGCCTCAATACATTCCCAGGTCCGATCCCTGCTGCCGTCGTTGACCAACAGGATGCGGCTGCTCGCGTCGACTCGCTCCTGACTGTGCAATTGCTCCAGCTTGGCCGTCAGGCGTCGTAGCGTCTCGGGCAGTACTTCTTCCTCGTTGTAACAGGGTACGACCAGATAGACACACGGTTGCATAGGCTTCAACCTCTACTCTGTGATTTTTGCTGGGTCAACCAGGCTTTCGTCATACATCACTTTTGCGTGGGAGCAGCGAAGTACGCAGCGCTCCACTTCGTTGCCCGTCACCGGGTCGATCACCCGGCGTTCAATGGTGTTTTCGCGATAAAGGCCCTCCGGCTCACGCACAAAGCGGCTCTCGGTTTCCACGATGTGATAACGGTAGGGCAGCGGCTCCGACGCGCGGAGTTCGCCGCAAAGGTGTGTGTCGTCCGTGCGGATAAGAAGCTGGAAGGTGTTGTCAGTCGTATTCCTCACGCGGTAATCCAGCTGTTTATACAAAATCGAGGTGCCGCAGCCAAAGGGCACCTGCCGTCCGAAGTCGGGGAAGAGGTCAAAGCCATCGTGGTGGTGGTGTTCGGTGAACTCAAGGGGGCTATGCAGGCAGAGCCAGTGCAGCAGGTTCGAGAGCTGACACATGCCGCCGCCAATGCCCGCTGCGCACTCCCCCCGCCGGAGCGTCAGACCTTCACGGTATCCTTTTTTCGCGGTGCAGCGGCCCACCAACGCCCAGAGCGAAAAGGTTTCGCCCGGGCGGATCAGTACGCCGTCAATCCTCGGCGCGGCCAGCGCCAGGTTGACCGCCTTGTTCTCCTGCAACCGCATGTCCACATTGCCCAGTTGGCGGCGGATCAGCGATTTGTGGCCATAGACCAGCGCGGGCAGGGGCGTTGGATTTTTCACCCGGGCAAAGGCGGTCCGGGCTTTGGCGTCACGCAAAGAGCGGAGTGCGCAGCCCTTTCGGACGGAAATTTCGTAGGCGACAGGACCGAGTTCACTGAATAGTTTTCGAGGCAAAATCCATGCCCTCACTTTCGTGTTGTATTTAGTATAGCACATGCAAAACGTGCGGTCAATACTTTACGCGCGCATATGCGCGGGAAGTAAGGCATCTATTTTCGGACATCGATTTCTTACGCACGCTTTGCAAAGTTTTTGTTGAAATCTCGGCGCGGGTATGTTAGAATAATACTGTTCATGCATTCCGGGCCCGCGCGGCCGCAAAACCAAACCAATGATAAAGGGGACATGCAACTTGAAAGCCTATTCCGCATCCAACATTCGTAACATCGCCCTGGCAGGCCACGGCGGCCACGGCAAGACCTCGCTGGCTGAGGCGATGCTCTACCTTGCAAAGGCGACCGACCGCCTGGGGCGCATCGCGGACGGCAACACCGTCATGGATTACGACGCCGAAGAGAAGCGGCGTCTGGCTTCGGTCTCCCTTGCCTTCGCGGCGCTGGAATGGAACGGCAGCAAGCTCAACCTGCTGGATACCCCCGGCCTTTTTGACTTTGCCGGTGAGCTCTGTGAAGGTGTCCGCGCAGCGGAGACCGTGCTGATCGTCGACGCCGCGGGCGACGACTACAGCGTAGGTACCGAAAAGGCCTTCAAGGCCGCCAGCGCCCGCAACTGCGCCGTGGCCTTCGCCGTCACCAAATGCGACGCTGAGAATCACGATTTTTACAAGACCTTTGCGGCTTTGCAGGAGGAACACGGCAGCAAAATTTGCCCCGTTGTCGTTCCGATTCAACAGGGTGAGCTGACCACGGGCTATGTCGATTTTCTCAGCGGCAAGGCCTATAAATACGATAAAGGCAAGGCGACCGAAATCCCGTTGCCCGCCGACGACCAAATTGATGAGATGCGCGAAATATTTAAAGAGGCGGCATCCTCCGGGGACGACGACCTGATCGAAAAATTCCTCATGGAAGAGGAGCTGACCCCCGACGAGCTGACCTTCGGCCTGGCTGCGGGGATGAAGAGTGGCAGCGTCTACCCCGTCTTTGCCTGCGGGAGCTACACCACCGAAGCCGTTGACCTCTTGCTGAACGGCCTGGCGGCTGCGGCCCCCAACGCGGCGGAGAAGGCGGGCGAGGGCGAACTTGCCTGCGACGAGGCGGGCCCTTTGGCCGCCATCTGTTTCAAGACGGTCGCCGACCCCTTTGTCGGCAAAATGAGCTTTTTCAAGGTCGTCTCCGGCAAAGTGACGGCGGATATCCCCGCCTTCAACGCCCGGACGGGCGAGAGCGAGCGCATGGGTAAAATGCTCAGCCTGCGCGGCGGCAAACAGGAGGACATCACGGCCATTCCGGCGGGTGACATCGGCGTTGTGACCAAACTGGCGGGCTTCCGGACGGGCGATACCCTCTGCGCCCCGAAAGCGCCTGTTACGCTGGCGGGCGTCGTCTGCCCCGCGCCCTGTCTTTCGATGGCTGTCAACGTGCGCAAAAAGGGCGACGAAGAAAAAGTGGCCTCCGGAATGATCCGCCTGCAGGAGGAAGACCTGACCTGCAACTTTGAGGCCAACGCGGAGACCCGCGAGCTGGTGATCAGCGGCCTGGGCGAACAGCATCTGGACGTAATCACTTCCAAGCTCCGCGCCAAGTTCGGGGTGGAGGTCGACCTGACCGCGCCTCGCGTTGCCTACCGCGAGACCATCCGCAAAAAGGTGGAGGCTCAGGGACGGCACAAGAAACAGACCGGCGGCCATGGCCAGTTCGGTGACGTTTACATCCGTTTTGAACCCTGCGAAGAGGACTTTATCTTCGCGGAAGAGGTTGTCGGCGGCGCTGTGCCGAGGCAGTATTTCCCCGCCGTTGAAAAGGGCCTGCGTGACTGCATCACCAGGGGCTTTTTGGCGGGTTACCCGATGGTCGGCCTGAAGGCGACGCTCTATTTCGGTTCCTACCACCCGGTGGATTCCTCCGAAATGGCGTTTAAGACCGCCGCGTCGCTCAGCTTTAAAAACGCCATGCCGAACGCCCAGCCCACAATCCTGGAACCCATCGGCACCCTGAAAGCCTATATGCCCGACGACAATCTGGGCGACATCATGGGCGACATCACCAAGCGGCGCGGCCGCGTGCTCGGCATGGGCGCGGCGGACGAACCCAAGATGCAGGAACTGGTTGCCGAAGTCCCGATGGCCGAGATGGGCGACTTTTCGACGACGCTGCGCAGCGTCAGCGCCGGGCGCGGGCATTTTTCGCTCGAATTCGCGCGTTACGAAGACGCGCCCGCCAATGTGGCTGCCAAGGTGATTGAAGAGGCCGCCAAACGCAAAGAGGCTGAGGATAAAGAATAACCCTAATTTGAATGATTAAGGAAAGGGAGGGTTCGGTTATGTCAATGAAACGCGCAGCTGCCTTGGTCTTTGCCGTTTTGCTGTTCTGCGCGGTCGGAACGGCCTGCCGTGGTTCGGCATCCCAAAACACGTCCGCACCCAGCTATGTGCCATACGAGCCCTTCCCACCCGCATCGACTGCCCCCACCACTGCCACCGTGACGACGAGCGACTACCGTCTGATCCCCACGGCGAAAAATTACCCGGAGACGGCGGAGCTCCGCTTTACCCGTGCGCAGACGCCCGTTGCCGTCAACGCTGAACGTAACATCAGCGCCCAGGGTTATGTAATTTACCTGTCGGAGGAATATGAATTCGTTCAGTTCCCCGGCGTACCCGATGTATATCAGCCAAACCCGGATCGCTATCCTGCGATTGACGCCAAGCTTTACATCCAACAGATTTCTCAAGGCACCGCTTCGCCCGCCAAGGTGACGGAGGGCGAGCGCTGCATGGAGTACATACACAAAACTGTCGGCGATCGGATATTTGAGATTCGCTTGATCTATGCGCTGGCGGAGACGGAAACAATACGGCCGCTGCTGCTGGCGATGGTGGATTCGATGCGCATCTAGCTTGCGCAGCCGAGATGATCAAGCGCCCCCTTTCCCAGGGGGCGCTAGAATTTGGAGGAAGCCCACGTGCCATACCAAAGCAACGATGAGTTTGGCTATCCCGCCTTCGACGCCAAGGGGGTTATGCCGTTGACCAATACGCAAGACCTTTATCCCAATATGCTGCAAAACATCACCGTATACCGCCTTGAACCGGGCGGCGCGCGGACATTTGAAAAGCCGGATGAGGAGATGGCAATCCTGCTCATTGAGGGGCATATACATTTTATGTGGGAGAGCAGCGATTTTCATGCCCGGCGTCCCAGCTGCATTGACGACCCGGCGTATTGCCTGCATGTGCCAAAAGGTGTCCGCGTACGCGTCTGCGCGCAAGGCGCGGAGTCGGCGGAAGTCCTCGTGCAATCCACTAAGAATGACCGCGTGTTTGCCCCGGTGCTCTATACCCCCGAAAACACCCGCTGCCAGACCTTTGGGCAGGGCCAGTTTGAGGGCAAGGCGCAGCGCACGGTGCGCACCTTTTTTGATATCGAAAGCGCGCCCTATTCCAATATGGTCTGCGGCGAAATCCTGATCCCGCAGGGCGGCTGGAGCAGTTACCCGCCGCACGAGCATCCCCAGCCGGAGGTATATTACTACCGCTTCGGTCACCCAAACGGCTTCGGCGCTTGTTTTCTCGACGACGCGGCGTATAAGATTCGCGACCACTCCTTCGCGGCGATCCCCGGCGGAAAATATCACCCCCAGGTCAACGCCCCAGGCTACCCGATGATGTACGTCTGGATGATCCGCCATTTTGACGGCTACCCCTGGACGGAACGCAACTTTCAGCCCGAACACCAATGGTTGCTTAGACCTTAGACGTTAGATGTTAGATTTTAGACGCGGGCCGGTTTCACGGCATCCAAAATCGAATGTCTAACATCCACAATCTATATTTTGGAGGAACTTTGCTATGCCTGAGACGTTGCGCCCCTTTATCAATGGGCAATTTATTGAATCCAAGAGCGAAAATTTTACGGATGCCTATAACCCCAGTACGGGCGAAATCGCCGCGCGGGTGCCCTCCTGCACCGCTGCGGAGGTCGCAGATGCCGTCGCGGCGGCCAAGGCCGCCTACCCCGCCTGGGCGGCTACGCCCGTGATGAAGCGTGTGCAGGTGTTCTACCGCGTCCGCGAACTGTTGGACGCGCACATGGATGAATTGACACACCTGGTCGCCGAAGAAAACGGCAAGGCCTGGGAGGAAGCGCAGGGCGACGTGCTCAAAGCCAAGGAGGGCACGGAGCTGGCCATTGCGGCTCCCTCGCTGCTGATGGGCGAGAGCCTGATGGATACGTCCTCCGGCTTCGACACCGTGCTTTACCGGGAACCGCTGGGCGTCTTCGCGGGGATTGTTCCGTTCAACTTCCCTGCGATGATCCCATTCGGCTGGATCGCGCCGGTCTGCCTGGCCTGCGGCAACACCCTGGTACTCAAGGCGGCTTCACCCACGCCACGCACCGCCCTGCGCATCGCCGCCCTTTATAAAGAAGCCGGCTTGCCGGATGGTGTGCTCAACGTGATCACCTGCGAGCGCGCGCAGGCCAATGAGCTGCTGACGAATACCGACGTGCGGGGCGTTACATTCGTCGGCACCACCAAGGTCGGGCTGCATATTTACTCCACCGCCGCCGCCGCGGGCAAACGCGTGCAGGCGCTTTGTGAGGCCAAAAATCACGCCCTCGTGCTGGAGGACGCCCCCATCGACCGCACAGCGGCGGGGATCGTCAACGCGGCCTTCGGCTGCGCCGGGGAACGTTGCATGGCCCTGCCCGTGGTCGCCGTGCAGGAGAGCATTGCCGACGACCTGGTCGCCGCCCTGGTTGAGCAGGCGAAGATGCGCCGCCTCGGCCCGGCCTATGAAAAGACGAGCGAACTTGGCCCGGTCGTGAACGCGCGGCACAGGGATTCTATTTTGCGTCGGATCGAACAGGGAATCGCCGAAGGCGCAAAACTGGTGCTCGACGGGCGCGGTGCAACTGTACCGGGCTACGAAAACGGCTTTTACCTCGGCCCCACGATCTTTGATCATGTGCAACCGGGGATGTCTATCGGCGAAACGGAGATCTTCGGACCGGTGCTTTGCATCAAGCGCGTGAAGGATTTTGAGGACGGCCTTTCCGTCATGAACCAAAACCCCTTTGCCAACGGTTCGGTGATCTTCACCCAAAGCGGCTATTATGCCCGCGAATTCGCCCGCCGCACCCATGGCGGCATGGTGGGCGTCAACGTGGGGATTCCCGTGCCGGTGGGGGTGTTCCCCTTCAGCGGGCACAAAAACTCTTTCTTCGGCGACGCGCACTGCCTGGGCAAAGACGCCTTCCGGTTTTACACCGATAGTAAGGTGGTCACCACCCGCTGGTTCGACGACGCGGAGGCTAAAAAGAAGAGCACTACCACCTGGGATGGCACGATTTGATATTTTCTTTTCCTTGAAAGAAAAGAAGCAAAAAGAACTTTATAGCAAATAGATTGCACTTATGAAAAAATCATCTGTCCTTCCATTTGTCCTCTGCGCACTTTTCGCAGCCCTAAGCGCCGCGCTGGCGCAGGTCGCGGTGCCGCTCGGCCTTGTGCCGATTGTGTTGACGCAGATCGCCGTCCTGACCGGCGCAGGCCTGCTTGGCTGGAAGTGGGGAACGCTGAGCCAGTGCGTCTATATCGCCCTCGGCGCGGCGGGGCTACCTGTGTTCGCCCGGTTTTCCGGCGGACTTGGCGCGCTCGCGGGGCCGACCGGCGGGTTTCTTGTGGGTTATGTCCTTTCCGCACTGGGGGTTGGGCTGTTGCTGGGCGCAACGAGACATCGCCGTTGTGCGCTGCTGCCCGTGATGCTGCTGGGGGCGCTGCTGGTGTATTTGCCGGGCCTCCCCTGGCTGATGCACGTGACAGGGCTGGGGTTCACAAAGGCGCTGGCGACGTATATGCTGCCCTACCTGCCGGGAGACGTGCTGAAGGCTGTGATCAGCGCTGCACTGGTGGATCGGCTGGGCCCGGCGGTCAAAAAACTGACGGCACAATAAAAAAAGAGACGCTGCGGTCACCCGAAAAGTGATCGCAGCGTTTTGTTTGCTTCGCGTTGGCCAAGATTTCGTCATTGAAGCAAATGTTGTCTTCGAACAGGATTATACTATTCCAGCTTGCGGGCGGCCTGACGCCGCCCCTACAATGCCTATCTACCCCGCCGCAGGGGCGTGTGCGTGGCGCGCCCGGGGGTCGTCGCTCCCACAAGCGAGCCTTGCGTAGGGGCGGCGTCAGGCCGCCCGCAGGTAACGATGCGATGATGTATGTCGCTGCTTTTTGTCTATCATTTGACAGAGGAACAGAATTACACCCGTGCCACCATTTCGCCGAACTCCGCCTTGCATTTGGCGATGTAGGCCCGCACCTCTTCCAGCGTGGGCATGAAGCAGCTGCACCCGTGCGCGCCCACCAGCAGCGACGCCGAAGCGCTGCCCAGTTCCAGGCAGTCGATCAGTTCCCAGCCCTCAAACAGACCAAAGAGGAAGGCGGAGGCGTAACCGTCACCGCCGCCGAAGGATTTCAGCGCATTGATAGGGAAGGGTTTAATCGAAAAGCTCTCGGTTCCCGCATAGGCGGTGGAGCCTTTTTTGCCGTGCTTGATTACCACGATTTTGGCATTCCTGCTCCGCCAATAGGCGGCGGATTCCTCGTTGCTCTTGGGGGCCCCAAGCAGCGCCTCAGTCAGGTCATATTCCTCGCGGCTGCCCAGGATCACGTCGGCGGCCTCCGCCGCGCGAGCGTAACAGAGGGCGATCTCATCCTTGCTGACCCAGTTATAGGGGCGATAGTCGATGTCAAAGACGATGGGCGTGTTCGTCTTCTGCGCCAGGGCGATGGCCTTGAAGGCCGCTTCGCGCGAAGGGCTGGCCGCCAGCGCCGTGCCGGAAATCAGCAGTGCTTTGGCGCTCTTGATGTAATCCTCGTCAATGTCCCCCGGCTCCAGAGCCAGGTCGGCAATCTGGTTGCGGTACATCAGGATGCTGCTCTCTTCCCGGCTGAGGATTTCGGTGAAGGTCAGGCCGATCTTCTCGCCGTGCTCGCAGCGGCGGATGCGGCTGGTATCCACCCCTTCGCGGGTGAATTCGGAGATGGCGTATTCGCCGAAGCGGTCGTCGGAAACGCGGGCAAAGAAGCCGCAGCGTTTGCCTAACCGCGCCAGCCCCACGGCAATGTTGGCCGGGGAGCCACCCAAATATTTCTTGAAAGTCGTGCTCTCAACCAACGTCTGGAAATAATCGACCGGGTTAAAGTCGATGGCCACGCGGCCAAGCAAAACCAGGTCGAAGGGGCGGGCGGGGTCGAATTGCAGGTTATACATGCAGGGAACCTCCGTTATTTAGATGGTAGCTTTTAGATGTTAGACATTAGATGTGGTTGATTTCACTGTATCTAAAGTCTAATATCTAAAATCTAATTATATTGTACGCCATACTGCTTCATCTGCGCCTGGTGTTCTTCGTAAGTCTTGGAATAGTGGTTGGTGTTGTCGTTGCCAAAGAAGTAATAGTAGTAGTCTTCCATGCCCGCAGCAGGGTTTTTCGCGGCGTTAATGGCGCTGCGGCTGGGGTTACAGATCGGCCCGGCGGGCAGCGCGGCGCACTTATAGGTATTGTAAAGCGCCGCAAAACGTCCCGGATCGCTGACCAGGGGATTGGGTTTGATGTGTTTTTCAACGTAGAAAATCGTGCAGTCTGCCTCGAGCCGCATGCCCTTGGCAAGGCGGTTGTGAAACACCGCCGAGACCTTGGCCCTGTGTTCGGCGCTGCGCGCCTCATGCTCAATCAGCGAAGCGAGGATCAACGTGTCGTCGCCAGGCAGGCCGGATTTTTGGTAATAGTTGTTTAAAATTTTAATCAGCACATCGGTTGGGTTCGCGTTGCGGTAAAATTCATAGCTGTCGGGAAAGAGATAGCCCTCCATTTTATAGCAGCGGTCAGGGTCGTTCTTGATATTGAACGACTTCACCTCATAGCCCTGCGCGGCATCGAAAAACGCTTTTACAGAACAGACGCCTTTCGTCTCCAGCAGCGCGGCTACCTGATAAAAGGTATAGCCCTCCGGAATGGTGACCATGACGGTCTTGCTGATATTTTCGACGCTGCCGGTTTGGGCGGCCGTGCCGCTGCGGGGCGGGGCCTGCGTTGGCTGGGCAGCATGCGTACCTGCCCGCGATTGCGTCGCCGTCACGTTCGGCGGCGATTGCGTTGTGCCGCCGGACGAGACTTGCTCATTCGTCTGGCTTTGCGCAAACCACGGCTTGCTGTCCGCTGACGTTTCCTGCGTCTGTGGCGTAAGCGTTGAGTCCGCCGTGGGCGTTGCCTGACGACAGGCGGGCAACAAAAGAAGGGAAGCCATGGCTAGCAATACGCAGGCCAGGTAACCAAATTTCCTTTTGTGTCGCGTCTCGCGCAGCAAAGCTTACCTACCTTTCTCCCATCGCCGTATAGTGCCTGTCCGCGATCACGCTCTGGTAGGCCGGGCGGATGATCTTATCCTGGTTGATCAGCTCTTCCAGACGGTGGGCGCTCCAGCCGACGATGCGTGCGATTGCGAACATGGGGGTAAACAATTCCTGTGGGATGCCCAGAATACGATAGACAAAGCCGGAGTAAAAGTCCACGTTGGCGCTGACGCCCTTATAGATGCGCCGCCGCTGGCCGATGATCTGGGGCGCAAGGCGCTCCACCATGGAATAGAGCTCGAATTCCTCACGGCACTGTTTCTCGCCCGCCAATTGCTCGGTGAAGTCCTTGAAGATATCCGCGCGCGGGTCGCTGATGGAATACACCGCGTGGCCCATGCCATAGATCAGGCCCTTGCGGTCGAAGGCCTCTTTTTCGAGCAGGGCAACCAGATAGGCCGAGACCTCGTCCTCATCCTTCAGGTCGCGCACCGTGCGCTTGAGGTCTTCAAACATTTGCACAACCTTGATGTTCGCGCCTCCGTGCTTAGGGCCTTTGAGGCTCCCCAGAGCCGAGGCGACGACGGAATAGGTGTCTGTGCCGGAGGACGACACCACGTGCGTGGTGAAGGAGGAGTTGTTGCCGCCGCCGTGCTCCATATGAAGCACCAGCGCCAGGTCGAGAATCTGTGCCTCCAGCGCAGTATAGTTCTTATCAGGCCGCAGCATGCGCAGGGTGTTTTCGGCGCAGGAAAGGCCGGGGTCGGGTTTGTGGATATAAAGGCTGTCGTCGCATTCGTAGTGGTTATAGCATTGATAGCCATAGATCGCCAACAGGGGGAAAAGGCTGATCAATTGCAGGCTCTGGCGCAGCACGTTGGGAACGGTGGTGTCGTCGCTCTGCCGGTCATAGGCCGCCAGGGTCAGCACACTGCGCGCCAAGACGTTCATCATGTCCTGCCGGGGGGCTTTCATGATCACGTCCCGGACAAAATGCGGTGGCAACTGGCGCATCTCCGCCAAAAGGCCCTGAAATTCCGCCAGCTGGGCGAGGTTGGGCAGGTCGCCGAAGAGCAATAAGTAGGCAACTTCTTCGAAGCCATAGCGCGAAGCGGATAAAAAGCCGGCGGTGATGTCCTTGATGTCGACGCCGCGGTAACGCAGCACCCCGGGGCAGGATTGCTTCTGCCCATCGACCACTTCGGATGAGACGATCTTCGAAATCTTAGTTAAACCTGCCTTGACACCGTTGCCGTCTTTGTCGCGTAGGCCGCGCTGCACATTGTGCAGGGGATAAAGCGCCGGGTCGATGACGTTTTTTTCCGCGCAGAGCGCCGCAAAATTTTGCAGGCGTTCCTCCTTGGTTGTCCCGGTCATTCCCTGATCACTCCTTTCTTGCGAAGCCATTTTCCGCATCAATTATCGCATTTTTGGGGCGGAAAGTCAAGCAAATCTTGCAAAGGGGGTGGGCGGGAACTGGGGAATTTTAAGGAAGAGGCCTCAAAATCTTGATTTTTTTTATAAAGATGCGAATAGGCTGCAAGTTAGTTTGTCAATGATCTTGCCTCTTTTATCCGGTTTTTGATGCATGCGGGGAAATCTACAAAGGCAAAGCCTTCGGGTACTTCGGTACTTTCGGGGAACCACTCCTTCCATTGCTTGCCGAAGCCGCCGTGGCCGTCAATCCTGTCTTCGTCGCCGTACATTTTGCGAGCAGAACTTCACCTTAAAATCTTGCAATTTAGCTCCCATTATGTTACAATTGATCAAGCTTTTGCAACGCAAACCCGCAAAGGAGAGGTCAAAATGAAACTGCAACAACAAAACGCGGAGCTATATATTCCGGACGGCGCGACGGAACCGCAGGCGTTAACCCGCACAGAGTCGCTCTGCATCGCCGCGCACCAGGACGACATCGAAATCATGGCCTACGCCCCCATTGTCCGCTGTTATGGCGGAGCGGAGCGGCGGTTTACAGGTGTGGTCGTGACCGACGGGGGCGGTTCGCCCCGCAGCGGCATTTATGCCGGTTATACGAATGAGGACATGATGCGCGTACGGGCGCAGGAGCAAAAAAGCGCCGCCGCGCTCGGCCAATACGCCGCGCAGTTTTTGCTGGCCTACCCCAGCTGCGATGTGAAAAAGCCGGAGAACCCCATTCTGATCAACGAATTGAAAGAGATCATCCTGCGCTGCGCCCCGGAGACGCTCTATACCCACAACCTGGCTGATAAGCACGATACGCACGTTGCGGTCGCGCTAAATGTCGTTCGTGCACTGCGATTGATTCCGGCGGAACAGCGCCCCAAAAAAATAGTTTCGTTGGAGGTCTGGCGCGGCCTGGACTGGTTATGCGACGAGGACAAGATTCCCTATGATACCAGCGCGCACCCGAACCTCGCGGCGGCGCTGTTGGGGGTCTATGACAGCCAGATCGCGGGCGGTAAGCGCTATGACTTGGCGGCAGTGGGACGCCGCCTGGCCAACGCCACCTTCTTCGCCAGCCACGACGTTGACGAGACCGACAGCGTCTCCTTCGGCCTTGACATCACACCGCTGGTCGAGCAAAATATCAATCCCGTCGACTTCATCGATGGGTATATCCGCAAGTTTCAGGACGAGGTGAACGGGCGCATCGAAAGGCTCGGTGGTTAGCCCCCGCATTGAAAGGATACGCGTATGCAATTTTTAGGTCTTGATATCAACATCCGGAACTATCCGGCCCTTGACCCGCAGTTCATCCCCATGGCTCTGTTTTGCGGGGCGTTTTTGGAGCAAGCGAAAAAGCCCATCTCTATTTGCGTCGAACGCAACGATGGGCTTTGTTCCGTATACGATACCTTTGTCACCGGCAAAAACCGGGCCGCCGACCGTTTTTACATTGAGCGGACGGTGAAACTGCTGCTTTGGCTCAAGGGCGGTTTCCGGGTGACGCTCTGCGGCGACGACGAAATGGCGGCTTACATCCGCGAAGCCTATGGCGAAGGTGGTGCGCGCGCGTTTGACAGCGCCTTCATGGCGCGGGTCTATGAGCGTCCGTTCGAGGTGCGTACCCTGCCGCTTGCGCGCAAGCCCGCCGAAAACGAACAGGCACAGCGGGTGGGCGGCAACCTGCGCGGCTGCC
>JAVBOZ010000005.1:0-17101 GCA_031549985.1 Oscillospiraceae bacterium
CATTCAGATTTCTGTTGCCGCTGAAGCCGCGGCGGTCTTCATTATAGCGGTCATCACCCCGGCGGCCCCTGCCGCCGCCAAATCCGCCGCCCGGGCGGCTGCCCGACGCCTTGCGATATTGCTCATCCGGCGCAACCACGACGCGGCGCTCGCCGCCTTCGCCGACGGAAAATGAACTGACGCCCTCGGTCTCCTGCACAACGGTATGAATGATCCGCCGATCATAGGGCGACATAGGCGAAAGGGTGATGTTATGCCCAAACTTCTTGGCCTTTCCGGCCGTGCGGGCGGCCAGCTCGCGCAGGGTCTGCTCGCGCTGTTCGCGGTAATCGCCCACATTGACGCTGACACGCTGGTATTGCGCGGCGTTGCGGCTGACCACAAGGCGGGTCAAATATTGCAGGGCGTCCAGCGTCTCGCCCCGGCGGCCGATGACAAACCCATAGTCATCCGCGCAATCAAGAGCAAAACGGACACCCTCGTCCTCTTCAACCGTAAGAACGTTGGCCTCCACCCCCATGCCGCGCAAAACGTTGCGCAGGTAGGCCTCCGCCTGGGCAAATTCGGATTCCTCATAGTACACCCGCACCTTGGCGGGTGCGCCGCCAAACAACCCAAGGGTTTTCCTGGTGGGCGTCTCCAGAATTTCGGTCTGAACTTCGGCATCTTCCGGCGCGGCAAGCTCTGATTTCGCGGCTTCGATGGCCGCCTCAACGGTTAACCCTGTGGCGATGGCTTCTTTTAACATGGGAATCCCTCCTTACGATAGTGCCCTGTTTACTGCAACTCGCTCATCTTCCTGCGGCTGTTTTCCCTGCTGCGGCGCAAAATTGTCTCTTCGACCATCACCCTTGCCAACATTTTCGCGGGCTTATGGGTGTTGGAAAGAATCAGCAGCTGCAAGAACGCGATCAAACTGGAGACGATCCAGTAAATAGCAACGCCCGTAGGGAATCCAAAGGCCAAAAATACCGAAAACAGGGGCATGCCAAAGGTCATGCAGCCCATCATGGGGTTTTTTGACTGCTCCGGGTTCTGCTTACGGGAACGGATATACGTATACAGAGAGGTGGACATGGAGGCCAGACCAGCGAGAATGGGGATCAGTACGTACCAACCTTTTGCCTCCGACGGAACGACGCCGAGATCCAATCTGCCCAGACTGAACTGATGTGTAAACGCCTCAATCCGGTTCATCACATCGCCGACGGCATATTCGCCCCCGGTCGCTTTCAAGGCATCAAAGCCTTTGTCGCCCAACAGCTCCAGCTGTCTGCTCAGCAACTTCAGGCCGGTCAGCTTTTCAGCCGGATCGACCTTAGTGGCGGCATCAATAGCCTGTACAGTTTTTTCCGAAAGCTTCAGCTGCCCGCCGCCGACCAGCTGCCTGAGCGTCGCAAAATCAAGCTTATCCAGCGCGGCATCCGAAAGGCTCAGCTTACCGTTCTTCACCAGCTTGCTAAAATCCTTGAAATGCGAGACCACCTGCAGCTGCCACATGGAGCCAAGGCGATTGGCGTTCTTAATGGTCGTAATCCCGCCGGTTTCAACCACGGATCGAATCACGGCAAGCGCTTCCTTGCCGATCCGGACGGTATATTGCAGCGGGCGATAGATGGCCGCGATCAAGCCGAAGATAATAGGGAACTGAATCACCATAGAGGCCGAACAGCCCGCGCTCATGGGATTATACCCCTCGCGCCGGTAAAAGGCCTGCGTCTCTTCCTGCTGCCGTCGCTTGTCGTCTTTGTATCGTTCCTGAATTTTGCGGAGCTTGAACTGCATCCGCTGGCTCTTTGCCATATTTTTTTGCTGGCTGACCGCCGTAGGCAGCATCAGCAGCCTGCAAAAAAAGGTGAAGAGGATGATGGCCAGGCCGTAATTGTTGACAACCCTGAAAATAGCATACATCACCGGCCCGAAGAGAAAGCCCAGGACGTTATACATCCAATCGTAAAACGCAGTCATAACTTTACCATTCTAGCCAAACATCATGATTTTTTTGGCGGCACGGGGTCGTAGCCGCCGGGGAACAGCGGATTGCAGCGCAAAAAACGCCACATCGCCAGCAGGCTGCCCCTGACCGCGCCGTGCTCATGCACGGCCTGCGCCGCGTAAGCGGAGCAGGTGGGGTAATAGCGGCACATTGGCGGGAAGAGAGGGGAAATCCGCCGCTGATAAAAGCGGATCACGCGAAGCAAAGTCTTTTGCATCATCACTGTTTCCTACCAGGCGTCCCGGACATTCCCGAAGCTGTGGCCCCGGTTTTGCCGGGGATAACCCCAATCGCTTCCAATTGTCCGCGCAGAATCTCCTGCAAACGGGTGCTTTTGATGAACTTCGTCTTCGCCCGGGCAACAAACACAAGATCCCAGTTGCCCTGCGTGGGCGTCTCCAGGGTCCGCAGCGCCTCGCTGATCACACGGCGGCAGCGGTTGCGCTCCACGGCGTTGCCGATCTTCTTGCTGGCTGTGATGCCGTATCGGCTGGCACCCGCGCGGTTTTTCACCGCGTAGGTCACCAGCGCGGCATGCGCCTGGGATTTCCCCCTGCCATAGGCGCGGCGGAAATCCCCATTGCGCTTCAGGGTTTCCAGTATCATCAATAGGTCAGTTGCTTGCGCCCCTTGGCGCGGCGGCGGGCAAGCACCTTGCGGCCATTGCGGTCGGCCATGCGCTTGCGGAAGCCGTGTTCCTTCTTGCGGTGCAGCTTTTTGGGCTGATAGGTACGTTTCATAACTATGGCAATCCTTTCTGAAAAGGCATGTAATGTCTAGCATCTGTACATCTAAGATCTAAAAGCTAAATGATTAGCGCTTGCTGAACTGCGGCGCACGGCGCGCGGCCTTCAGGCCGTACTTCTTGCGCTCCTTCATGCGCGGATCGCGGGTCAAAAAGCCCGCCGCTTTGAGCGCGGGGCGCAGCTCGGGGTCATAGAGCAACAGCGCGCGCGAAAGGCCATGGCGAATCGCCCCCGCCTGGCCGGAGACACCGCCGCCAGCCACACGGCAAACGATATCTACTTTCCCTTCGGTTCCGGTCAGCGCCAGAGGCTGGCGAACCAAAAGCTTGAGGGTCTCAAGCCCGAAATAATCGTCGATGTTGCGGTCATTGATGGTGATGTTGCCTTCGCCGTGATAAACACGCACGCGGGCGACGGATTTCTTCCTGCGGCCGGTGCCGTAAAAGAACGGTACGGAGTCGTACATAATCATTTACCCCTTTCTCAAAATTCCCAGATTTCGGGCTTTTGGGCCTGCTGTTGATGCTCACCGCCCGCATAGATCTTCAAGCGGGTCAGCGATTTGCGGCCCAACGTGGTGTCCGGCAGCATCCGCCGAACGGCCAATTGCATGGCGAATTCCGGGCGGGTCTTCATCAGGACATCATAGCCGGTCGTCTTCAGATGGCCGATATAGCCCGTATGACGCTGGTATTTCTTTTGCTCCAGCTTCTTGCCGGTCAAGACTGCCTGCCCGGCGTTGATGATGATCACGAAGTCGCCGCAGTCGGCATGAGGGGCAAAAAGGGGCTTATGTTTCCCGCGCAGCAGCGTGGCCGCCTGCACCGCAACGCGCCCCATGGGCCGCCCGGCGGCGTCAATCACATACCACTTGCGGGTAATGTCGCCCGGTTTTGGCATAAAGGTGGACATTCCGATTACCTCCGAAACTGAATTTTCGTACTTGCGTATGATACCATACACTGCGCGGAAAGTCAAGCAGTTTTTTCGATTTTTTGTGTATTTCTCCGCAACGCTCCTTAATGCTCCGATACGCTCTCTTTTTGTGCCAATTTGCTCACGCGCAAAACATGAAACAAGCGGAGGGCGAACCCGCAGGTCCGTCCTCCGCAGACATCATTTTTCGGCGCAGCTTACCAGGTTGTCTCCTGCGATATCTTTCGGCTGCCGAGACCGCTGGCCGCCATCCAGGCGAAATCGGTCTCGTTGATGCTGCTGTCACGGTTGACGTCCATCGCCAATAGCTGCGCCGGATGGAAGTCAAAGGGTTGCAGCATGCCAGCCAGGTAAAGCTGCGTCTGCATGGCATCTCGGGCGTCCACCAGGCCGTCCCCGGTCACGTCGCCGAAATAGACGGCAATCAGCATATCCAGCATCACGCCATTTTCGTCCCAGAGCTGGATCTGCGTCCCGCTGCCGATGCGCGCGCTTTCGCCCAAAAGGGTGACGCCGTCCGGCTTGCAAAAAAGCATTGTCTCGCCCGTTTTTAAGTCAAAGACCGCACGCACCTCCGCAGGGGTGTCGTAGGCCTCGACAAACCCGGCGATCATCCGCTTGCCCTGCGCGGTTTCGCCCATCACCTGGAAGGGATTCTGCCCGTTTACATAGCGAAAATACTCGATCCGCAGCGCCCGGAAGGGCAGGTTGTTGTTCACTGCGTATTCCTGCGCACGAGTCCCCTCAAAGCCCACCAGCGTGACGGCAGGGCAGCCGTAGAAAATTTCCGCGTCGCCGAAGAAACCGGCGCCCGGCTTGGGGGTGTTGACGGTGACGGTCTCCAGCCCGGCGCAGAGGGCAAAGGCCCCGGCGCCCAGCGCGGAATAGGTCTCCGGCAAATCAGCGCTCCGGATCGACTGATTGTTGAAGAAGGCATGCGGCATCACGCCGACGATGTCATAGCCGCCCAGGGTCGCGGGCAGTGCCACCTGCGGATCGGAACCGAGGTAGGCCGCGATGCGCGTGCCGCTCATCCCCTGCCATGTGCCATAGGCCCAGTCGCCGCTGACCGTATAGGGCACACGGAACTGACCGGCATTGGTGAGGTAGGTCATGACGGCGCTTCCGGCGGGCGCAACGCCGCGGGTATTGCTGCCAGTGCCAAACGCACCGGTCTCAATCGTGGGTGCAGCGTTGCCGAAAAATACCGTCAAGAGGGCAGGGCAGCTGGCAAAAGCGCTCGTGCCGATGCTCGTGACGCCCTGGGGAATCGCGAGGTGCTTGAGGTTGGGCATGCTATAAAAAGCCATGGCCGCTATGGTCTTCAGGCCGGCAGGCAGGGGCAAGTATTTAATTTTGCTGCCAGAGAACGCCTCTTCACCGATGCTCTGCAGCGAAGCGGGCAGGTTGAGCTTCGTCAACGCGGTGCAGCCCCGGAAAATTTCATTGGGCAGCGCGGTCAGAGTGTCGGGGAGCACGGCCTCCGTGAGCGCGGTGCAATTGCGGAAAGCACGCGCGCCGATGCTCCCGATCGTTGCCGGAACGATCACCTTGGTGATGGTCTGGTTGCCATCAAAGACACCCGCGCCAATCGCGATGACTGGGTGCGGCACGCTCTGACCGGGCGCGATGGCCATGGCCGGGATGCGCAGGATGCCGCCGCTGCCGGTGTAACCGGTGATGGTAAGGTCTTCCTGCGCGTTGCGGCTATACGTAAACTCGTTGCCTGCGACGTTTTGCACCGTCACTGTGAAGGTCGCCGTGCGGCTCATATAAGTCACGGTGATCGTGCAGGTGCGCTCGGTCACACCCGTTGCCAGCGCCGAAGAATCAAAGCCGTCAAAGGTATAGCCGGAACGCAGCTCCTCCGACGTGCCGTCGGGGTAATCGGCGCGCACCTTGATCCCGGACGGGTTGAACACGTCGCCCACGTAATAGGAAAGCTGCGACGGCAGAGCCGTCAGGACGATGCCCGTTGGTTGGGGATTCGGCAGCAGCTGGAACATGACGCTGTATTGCTGCGCGAAAATATGCGCGGCGCTGTCGCGGTAACAATAGACCAGCAGGCCGGGGCTTGCGCCGCTCATCGCGGTTGAAGCGATATTGGTCACTGTGCGGTAGATATAGAGGCTTTGCAGCTGCGCGCCGCTGAACGCGCCCAGGCCGATGGCGCTAACCTGCGGCGGCACAATATAGCTGGTATCCGCGCGGCCCTGGGGGTAGCGCAGCAACGTGTCGCCCGCCTTGTTATAGAGGATGCCGTCAACATCGCGGTATACCGTGTTCCCGGCGGCCACATGGACGTTTTGCAGGGAGCTGCAGCCTGTAAAGGCATAGTTGCCCAGATTCGTCAACGCACTGCCGACGCTCACCTCCCGCAACGCCGCGCAGCCTGAGAACGCGTAAGAGCCTACGCTTTGCAGGTCATCCGGGAGGACGACGCTCTGCAGCGATGTACAGTCGGCGAAGGCATAGGAACCGACGGTCAGCAGCGTCTCGGGCAGGGCAACGCTCTCCAGCGCTGCGCAGCGGGAAAACGCTTCATCGCCGATGCTTGCCAGGTTATCCGGCAGGTAGATTCGCGTCATTCGGGTGCAGCCCGCAAATACCCGGCTTTCAATCGCCGTCACCGAGGAGGGAACGATCAGGCTGGTGATGGAGGCCACCCCATCATAAAGGCTTTGCCCCAAGGTACTGACAGTGTAGCCGTCAATCGTCGCCGGAACGGCCAGATCGCCGCCGGTACCCAGGTAACGCGTCAACTTGGCCGTTCCGTTGGGTAGTACCTCGTAGCGGTATACGCGGTTATCGGATTCAACCACCGTCACTTCAAAGGAGCCGGTAAATTGCCGGAAGGTGACGTTGATGGTCTTGACGCCGGAGGTCGTGTTCGCGAAACTGCCGAGTGCGTAGCCGGAGGGAACGGTATAGACCGACGCGTCGGCATAGCGCAGCTGCACCAGCATGCCCGCCGTATCCAGCGGTTCGCGGACAATATAATGCACCTTCGTTGGCGGCGTGATGAGCATCGCCTCCGCCGTACTGACCAGCACAAAGGGGACGCTGTCCTGCTGGGCGTAAAAGTGCGCGGTCGTGAATTCGTAGACCATCATGGTCAGCTTGGGGCAGTTGATCACAGCGCCCGAAGACCACGCGGCGGCGTTGATGCCGGTGTAGAGCCGTTCAATGGCTCCGCAGCCCGAAAAAGCGCGCGGCGCGACGGAAGCCACCTGCGAAGGCAGGGTGAAATTTGTATTTGTACGCCCGGCGGGGTATGAGATCAGGCGGGTACCCGCCGCGTCATATAACAGGCCCCCGTTCGCGCTGAACGCGCTGTTGCCCGCCGCAACCTCGAAGTTTTGCAGGCCCGACGCGCCGTCAAACGCGCCTGCCTGGATACTCGTGACCGACGGCGGGATCGCTATAGAGCTCACGTCGCTGCGACCCGCAAAAGTGGTGCTGCCCACCATGGTAACCGGTTTTCCCTCGATCTCGGCGGGAATTACGGCACCCGTGGCGAGCCCCACGTAACGGGTTACCATCACCTGGCTGTTGCTCTCAACCAGCGAAAACTGAAAATCATAGACACGAATCTGGAACGTGGCGGTCTTCCCCTGGTAGCGCAGCGTGACGGTCTTGATACCGGGTGTCGAAGTGTCAAAACCCTCCACGGCATAGCTCGCGCCGGAAAGAACAACCTCGCCGCCGTTATCGTAAATGGCGCGCGCCTCCAGACCCTGGGCGTTGAAGACTTCACCGGTATAATAGACAATCTTGTTGGGCAGGCGGGTGATCCGCAGCTCTTGCAGCACCAGCATCAGGCGGAAGCGGACGTTATAGGTCATTGCGAAAATGTGCGCGGCGGATTGATAACCGCAGACCAGCGTCACCTCGGGGCAGTTGCTGAAAGCGCCGCGCCCGATTTCAGTGACGGAATTTGGGATCACGATATCGCCCAGCACGGCGCAGCGCTGGAAGGCGTTGATGCCGATGCTTTCAAGGCCGTCGGTGAGAACGGCGGAGGCAAGGCGCGAGCAGCCGGAAAAGGCCTCACGCCCAATGGTCTTGACGCTGGCGGGCAGCACCACGCTCTGCAGCGCAGCGCATTCACCAAAGGCACGTTTGCCGATGTTGACCACGTCGCCCCGAAAGACGACCTCGCGCAGCTTGCTGTTCATATAGCACATATCTTCAGGCAGTTCAGTCACGCCGGTGCCAAGCGTCAGCTTCTCGAGCCCGCTCATGAAATAGAAGCAGCGCGTACCCAGGCTGGTGACGGAATCCGGCACAACCACTTCGGTAACTTCATTGCAGAAGAGGAAGGCATCAGGGCCGATGGCGTTCACAATCGAACCGCCCGGCGTGCGTTCAGGCAGCAGCAATGCGCCGGATGCCTTGCTCTCGTCTACTTTCATGATCGTAGCGTAACCGTTCGCTTCGGCAAAGGTATAAAGATCGCCCGTCGTATGCGTATCGTCATTATTGACCAGGCCGTCGCCATTGGTATCGCCAAGAAGAAGAACCGTATAAATCTCCTCGCGGGGCGTACCGCCCGAGGTCCACTGGACTTTGACCGTCGACCCGGTGCCGACATAGGTGTAGGAAGCGTTGGCAAGTGTCACGCTGAGCTGCGCCCCGGCAATGCCGGATTCGACCTCCTCCGCCAACAGAACGGCGGGCAGAACACCGGTGCGCGAAAGGGTAATCTGGTGATAGGCAAAGCTGACCGTCGCCTGCGCGCCCGAGCGAGCGCGCAAAATCGGCAGAGGGGCCAGTTCGCTGAATGCAATGACGATTGCGGCGGCGGCGTCATCCACCTCTTCCTGATCCGATTGGCTGAGGCCCGGCCTGCTCAGAAGCGTCTGCCCCGCCTGTTTTGCCGCGTTGAAGGCGTTCAGGCTGGCGGTTGTGTAGCAATAGGCCGGATAAGGCAAATCCAGCTGCAGCGCGTTTTGCAACGCCTGCAGTTCAAGCCCGGATGTATAGCGCACTGCGGAGAGTGCGGGATAACCAAACAGGAAATAATTGTTGGAGGTAAAATAGCCGTTCGGCTGGTGGGACTGGTGGAAGGGTTCTTTCCCGAAGGAAAAGTCCACTGTATTGCTCCCGGCCAGCAGATATTCGAAATAGGTCAGCTCCCCGGCCACGGAATACCCGTCGTCCATCAAAGCGTCAACGGCGTACCACTGGCCGTTCTCCATCTGCACTGCGTTCCAGGTATGCGGCATGGCGTTGGGATAGCTTCGCATACCGGAGACAATCACGCAGGGGATACCGGCGTTATCACAGAGAAGCTTGAACGCCTTGGCAAAGCCCGTCGCCGAGCCGAATGGCGCAACTTCCTGACCTGCAAACTGCCGCAGCAGTGGGCCCGTGGCGTCATCCGCCCGGTCGCTGAAATACTCAATTCGCTGGCCAACACGGGCAATGATCGCGTCATGGAAGGCGCGCACGGCTTCCTGCCGGGTGACGCCCGCCTCGAGGGGCGGAATCAGGGGCGCGATGTCCTGCGCGAGCCGCGCGGCGCTGGCGGATACCTGCCCTGCGTAAACGGATTTCACGCGCAGGCGCAGTTCAAGGTTGGTGATGGTAATGGTAAGGTTGCTGCCATTGACCGCAAAAGTTCCGTCGGGGACAAAGGTTGTGCCACCCTCACCGTAGGCAATCCAGAAAATCTCGGGGTAGTCGCGCCCGTAAGCCTCCAGCGCGGACTGCACCTGCGGTTGGAGCAGCTGCCCGATCGCGGTCAGGTCGGCGTTGTTCGGCGTCGCGCCGTTGGGGCCGGAGATCGCCCTGGTATAGGTCAGATAGTCCCCGGAAAGGAAATTGACAACCTTGGGGACGTAGTTTGGCGTTGCGCCGGGCTGTGAGGCCGCGTCAAATCCGGCGGTTGTGATGTTTTCCAGCGCAGCGTAGACGCTTATAGCGCGCCCCTCATAGAGCTGCAAGCCAAAATTGCCGCTTGAAGTAGGCAGGCTTTGGGGAAACGCAACGCCTGCCCCGGAATATTTCACCGGAGCGCCGTCCCCCTCCACCGCCCGTGTGGCGAGTTCTCCGTCAGCCCAAAGGGCACCTACGCCTTCCGTCACAGACGGAGTTTCGGGCTTAGGCTGGGGTAGCAGGCTCCCCTGTCCCGCCGACAAGCCAAACAGCGCCAACAACGCCGCCAGCAGCTGGGCCAGTATCTTTTGCAAAAAATTCATCTTTGCCCTCCAATCTGCGCCCGGCGGGCCCTGCAAACAGTAGGCAAACGTAGCAGAGCATCGTTGCGCCAACCGTTTTAGGCAAGATCCAGGGGTCGTCAATTCCAGGCGTGAGTATACCCCATTAACTATAACACAACAGCAAAAAAAAAGCAAGCCTGCCATTATCGGCAAGTTGCACAATTTTGTACCATTATTCGGATTTTTTTGCCAGATTTGAGTCGCTTTATTTCTCGTTTTTCATGATTAGCGTCCACGAGAAAAAAACATAAGACAAATTTTAAAAAAGGCCTTGACATTTTTGCAGACCCATGATATTATATAGACACAGAAGCAAGGCAACAGGTTCCATAAAAAGATAAAACTTGCTTCAAAAATTTACTTTCTCCATTTTGCTTCATACAAACCCTTCAACCCAACATCCCGGAATCGAAAGATTTCGGGATGTTGGGCTTTTGCAGCACATAACAGACAAAGCGGATTGCTCATGAAGAAACACGCCCCTCCGGCCTTGACCGAAGGGGCGTGTCGCTATTTAGGTTGTCATAATACCGAACGTTCAGGGACAAGCTTATGCAGCGTCGTCCTCTTCCTTCCTGCGCTTCTTGCCGAACACCAGCGCAGCGGCTCCGCTCAGTGCGAGCGCCGTCAGAATACCCAGCCCACTGCTGTCGCCGGTATCCGGGAAAACAGGATCCGTCGGGTCAGAAGGATCAATCGGATCTTTCGGGTCGGTCGGATCGGGATCCGGCTTGATGGGATCGGGGTCAATTCCGCAGCAGTTGCAGTCGTCGCAGCAGCAGTTTTCGCCGCAGTCACAATCGCAGCAGCAATCATTGCCGTGCCCGCCGCCGCCCGGAATCACGACCGGCACAACGATCGGCACCACGACCGGCAGTACAATCACCGGCGGGATGACCAGCTTCCAGCGCGCGTAGAGCACGTGGCTGGTCGGGATGGCAACCTTGGTGGAGCTATTCACAAGCGTACCGCCCACATCGTCTGTATACCAGCCCATAAACTTGTACCCGAGCCGCAGCGGCACCGGCAGGTCGCCGTACGGCGCGTCAAAGGTCACAACCTTATACGGAGGCGCAACAACGCCGCCGCAGGGATCAAAGATCACGATTAAGTCGGTCTTCGCGGACCAGATGGCATAAAGCGTGTGACTCTCGGCCAAGGTGACTTCTGTCGTATCCGTAACCCAGTAACCGGCACCGTCCGGCCCCTCGGGCGAATACCACCAGCCAACAAAGTTGTATCCGGGTTTCACCGGGGTCGGGAGTTCGCCGTAGTTCAGGCCATAGGTGACGGTCTTCTTCGCCGGATCAACCGTACCGCCCTGCGGATCAAAGGTCACGGTGATATCTCTGGGCGTCATACGGGCATACAGCGTGTGCGATTCGGGGTTCTTGACGATGGTTTCCGCCGTCACGCGCGTTCCGCCTTCAGCCGCTGTAAACCAGCCGTCAAAGCTGAAGCCTTCCAGGATAGGCGTGGGCAGTGTGCCGTAGACCGCGTCAAACGTGACAAGCTTCGAGTCGGGGTCAATTTCCACGCCGGGCAGGCTCGCCGGGCCAACAAAGCTGACCTGAATGTTTGTGATCGGCGTCCAGCCCGCGTAAAGATCCTTGGGCGATTCAAGCGTTAGCCAATAGAGCCCCGTATCCGCAATGTTGCTGACAACCAACTGGCGCGTCGTTTCACTGGCCGGGCCGTCGTACCAGCCCGTGAAGGTGTAACCGGTGCGGGTCGGCGCAGCGGTCTCTCCTGTCGCGAAGGTGCCCAGCGTCGGATCGGCAAAGTTGGTGTTTGTCTCGTAGTACGGATGCTCAAGGGTGTTCAGGATGACAAGCGTTTGCTGCGTCGTGCTGTTATAGGGGATCACGGCGGTGGAATCGCTGACATCGTCGGTGTGCAGCGTAATCTCAACCGCTTTTACTTCCGCCACATAATGGGCATAAAGTGTGATCGTATCCAGAGCCGGATCCTCGAACAATCCCAGTTCCACAACGCTTGCTTCGGTAACTTCATCGTCCAGTCCCGCCTGCGCATAGAGCGCCGGGTGGTCGTCTTCGCTGTCCGGCGTATAGAACCAACCGAGGAAGGTGTAACCCGGCAGCGGAGCGGCCGGCAGCGGCTGATTATAGAAGCCCGGCGTCGTGCCGTAATTCGATATCCAGTTATCGCCGAAGGTGCTTCCCGCCGTAACCTTCATCTCCGCATACGGCGTGATGATGTCCGTATCGTCAGAATAGGGCTCTCAGCTGAACAGTACGTTTACGGCAAATTCGGATGCCTGCCAGCGGGCGGAAAGGATCAGGTCAAAGTTACCGGCTGTGCCCATCACAACGCCGTCGGGCACGAAATCCTGCGGTTCAATGACGGTGGACATGTCGGCGCGGTCGTCGTAGTTCGGCGTGTCGTCGGGCGCCAAATCGGTCAGTGGCAACGGATACCAGCCAAGGAAGTTGTAGCCGGCGCGCGTTGGCGCGGCTGGCAGCCCCTCGGGGGTGAAGTAATCCGCATACGTCAGACCGGCCAGCACCTGCTTGGTGACATCCACCGGCGAACCGCCTCTGGAATCGAAGCTCAGGTTGATGGTCAGGCCTTCGTCCGTGATCCACTTGGCATAAAGCGTAACGCTGTTGCCCGTGAGCGGGTTGCAGGCGATGATGGTCTCCGAGCCGTCGCTGCCCGTATCCTCCTCGGTCAGAACCAGTTGCGTCTGCGCCGCGTCGAGATACCAGCCCTGCAGGGTATAGCCCAAGCGGGTGGGGGCATTCGTGTCGCCGTCCTTCGGGGCAAGGGCATCGGTAAAGGCTGTACCGGCCGTCGCCTGCGCGTTGGCCATGGTGGAGCCGCCGTTGACGTTATAGATGATCGTGACGCCGTCGGTGATGGCCTGCCACCTCGCCTGGAGGTTGATCACGTTGCTGGTGAGGTTCGGATAAATCCTGTTTGTGTTGTTGACCAGCGAATTGGTATCCGTACGGTACCAGCCAAGGAAATTATAGCCGCCGCGCTCGGTAAAGGGCGTCTTGCTGACGGCGTTGCCGTTGGCGTTGGTTTCGCTTCCAAGGTCAACATAGGCGCTGTATAGCTCCTCCGCCTTGACATGCACGTCATTCGAGGCTGCCGCGATGGCGGTGCCGCCGTTGGCGTCGAAGTGCAGGATAACCGAGTTGCTGTCGCTCGGCTCCAGCGGGGTCCACTGGGCAACAGCTTCGGCAACAAACTTGCCGGTATAAAGGCCATTATAGTTGCCTGCTACAGCGGCGGGGAGGTCGGGCCTCGGTTCAACAATCTTCGAGCCGCTGATGGTTCCGGGCGCATATCCGGTTGCCCAGCCTGCGGCCGGAAGCAAATCGGAGGAAAGCCAGGCCGTCAGGCTGTAACCGGGCCTGTTATAGGTTCCGGCCACATTCGTAAGCGCTGTCGTCGGTTCAAGGCGGAAAATTTCGCCCGCGTTGTAAGCATCCGCTTGCCAGAGTGTCGAGAACACGGCCGGTGTCGGTGGGTTCTCCTGCGGGTTGCCGTAATTCGGGTTCCAGACGACGATCACGTTACCGTTGCCCGTCGTGTTGGTCTGCTTCTTCCACTTGGCAACCAGAAGAACTTCGTAATAGCCGTTCACTAACTCTGCGTCAACGGCAGGTTCAATCTTATCGCCCGCCACGCGCTTCGCGCTGCCCGGGAATGTGCTTTCGTCTATCGGCGAGCTCGTGCTCGTGATATCCTGATACCAGCCGTCGAAATCGTAACCGGCGCGCGACAGATACGTCGTGCTGCTGATGTCAAATCCGGGCGCTAGGGAGCTGTAGAGCGCATCCGGGGTTACGTCGCTGATAGCCGCGCGGCTTGTGGTCGAGCTGCCGCTGATCACGCCGCCGTTGAAATCAAAGAGAACCTTGACGCTGTCCGCTATCGGCTGCCATTGATACCAGACGTCCTGAACTGCCAGATCGGGCGTGCTGCCCGTCGTCCAGGTCGGCGTAATCAGGCTTGTGCCCAGGATCGGGTCTCCGGTTCCGTAGGTCTGCAAGGAATACCAGCCGTTGTTTGCCGGGGTGCTGGCCGGGTACCCTGCCGCATAGCCGGACTTGGTGGGCAGCGGGAAGGTCCCGCCTGCGCTGAACGCGTCACCCGCCGTCTGGTCTTCCCAAATAACCAGCGCATTGTCGCCCGGAGTTGGGTTCTGCGCCGGGGCGAAGACGCCGCCGTTGGCGTGCCAGTAGACCTGGGTTCCTTCCTCGTTCGCGCTCGTATCCCACACCGCGTGTACGCGGCATATTGGGTTTGTGCTGGCATCCGCCGGATCGTCCGCCTGAATCGCATAGGTGCTCCAATCGGTGATCGGCTGATTATTTGCATTATACCAGGTGCCATCCCATGTGTAACCGACTCTGGCAGTAACAGGCGGGTTGCCGCTGATCATGCTGCCCGCGTCAATGAGGATATATGCCTCGTCGGCATTTGTGCCGTCGGTCAACGTGGAACCGCCGCCATAGGGACGCACGCCGCTGTCGGCATCAAACACCAGCTTGATCTTGTGCGTCGAGTCAACATCCCACTTCGCGTAGGCTGTAACCTGACCCGTCGTCTTTGCGGTCGCGTTTTGGATCTGGAGGAGATAATCGACATTCTTGGCACCGGTGTTGCCGGTGACCTGGGCCGCCGTTGCAATATCCGTTGCGGTACCGGCCGACGCGCTGCCCCAACCCAAGAAGGTGTGACCGGCCCAGACGGGGGTCCCCAAGTTACGGTTCGTCGCGCCAGCGGGTGCGGAGGCGTTGTTCAGCGTATCCAGCGGATACACAGGATTCAGGCTCGTCATTGTCGCGCCGCCCGCAGTATTGCGCACCAGCTCCAGGCCGGAAGTGCTCTGCGTCCAGTAGCCATAGAGGTGAATGGTATGCGCGTTCGTGTCAAGCGCATCGCCGTCCACATCGGGATTGACCGTAGCAGTGCCCGCCGCGAAGGGAGCCGCAGCCAATTTGACGGGATCAACAACGCCGCCAACAAGGTAATCCTCAAATGTGGTGGCGCTCTTCATAATCTTCCAGCCCATGAAATCCCAGCCCGCGCGAAGCGTATCGGGGTTAAACAGCGCGCTGGTGATTGCCGTGCTGGTGGAATCAACGACCGTGCTGAAAGTAGTGGTGCCCGCCGTCGCGTCGTACGGGTTGACGTAATCCGGTGAGGGGGTAAGGCCGCCCGCGTTGATGTGGAATACCACCTTCGCGCAACCCGGATCCCCTGCGGGAATCGCGGTCCACCACTTATGCAGGTTGATGGCCGTTCCGCTTTCAGGCTCAATCAGGCTGGCCGTGCCAATCACAACGTCGCCTGTGGGGGTAGCCTGCGCACGGGTATGCCAAGCGGCCGCGCCGCCCGTTGATGTGTAACCGGGACGGGTTGCACTGGGCAGCCCCGTGCCGTGTGCGCCGTAGGTCGTGCCGGCAACCGCATCCGTCCAGGAAGCGATCGTGGCGGGGGTGCCGCCGTTGGTGTTAAAGTTGACCGTCACCGTTCCGTTGGCCTGCCAGTGGGCGTAGATGTGGAAGGAGTTATCGGTCGCGCTGACCGGCTGCGCCAGCGTCGCGGCATTCACCTGTGTGCCCGCCGTACCGGGGGCGGTGAACCAGCCAAGGAATGTGAATCCGGGGCGCGCCGGATTATAAGCCGCGCCAACCAAACCGCCCAGTGCCTGCGCCGCCGTCACCGGCAGACGATAGACAGGAGCGTTTGCTGTAGGCAGGTAATTCGCGGCGTCGCCGCTGCCCAGCAGCGTCGCGGTGATGCTGCCGTTGACCGGCGCCGTAGTGAAGGCGGCATATGTGCCGTCTAGGTGATAGATCAATTGCGCGCTGGTCTCATCCCCGGGGCCGGTGGGCACAATCGGTTCGTACTGCGCCTTGACCATCAGCGAAGCGCTGGTGGCGGTGGGGGTGATCTTGCTGCCAGCAGCTGTTATCGCGTAAGGCGTCGGCTGCGTCGGCAATGTCCATTCGCTCGCGTCGCCGATGACCTTCCAGCCGGTGAAGGTATACCCTGCCTTGGCCGGGTTCGTCACCGGAAGCACGCCCTGGTTCACCAGGCCGCCGAAGGTGCTGGGGGCCGTGAAGGAGCTGAACGTACCATAGTAATTGTCCGCCGTCACGTTGCGGGTGTAGGCGTTGGGCAGGGTCGTCATTCCGCTGACCTGACCGCCGTCCAAATTGACCGTAACCGCAATGCCGTTGGGCGTGGGCGTCCATATGGCGTAGAGTTCAAGGAAGGCAATTTCGTCCTGATTGATTTGCAGCTGCTCATCCAGGGTCGCCATCGTAACGGTTGATGCCTCTGTCAGCGCAGTGCCGTCGCCGTCGATCAGCTGCCAGCCGCCGAAGGTATACCCGGGCTTGCTTGGCCCGGAGGCAAAGGTGTCACGCAGCGTTGAGAGCGTCGCAGGGTCAGCCAGCGAAATAGCCGAGCCGCCATCATCCAGCCAGCCGGTGGTACCCGAATACAGCTGGTTATCCTCCGGATCAATGAACGAGCCTCCGTTGGGGTTATACTTGAGGAAGAAATTGCTGCTCTGCGTCCATACCAGCTTGAAGATGAGGTAATCGCTGCCGCCTGCCGGCTTGTATGGCAGCGTATAATTATTCGTCACGCCGATATTGCCAGCGGGCGCCGCAGAGCCATCGCTCTTGGTGGCATTTTCGACCTTCCACTTGGCTGACCAGCCGCCCGGTGCCGTGGGCTTGACGCCCATGGCCAGAACCGAGCCCAGATTCACGTCCGCATGGTAATAATAGGTGCTCAGGCCTCCAAAGGTCTGCGCTGAGCCCGCGCGTGGGACCAATAGCCCGGAAATCTGGGTTTCGGTGAAGGAGGCGGTTCCCGGAATATTGGTGTTGATCGCCACGTCAAATGCAGTGACGCTCGAATAGGCGGCAATCAGAATAACTCTGTAGGTGCCGTCAGTCATATCCGGCGTTGCCTCGGTAAGAGTCAGGTTGTTAGGCGCTGTGCCGTTCGCGCCGAAGACCTTGGCGACGGCGGGGTTATCCGGTCCGGCCGTGCCGTCCTCATCCACGTTGGCCTGGATCTTCTGTTCGCCCACGGCCTCGCCATAAGCGCGAACAGGTTCCCAATTCGTGCCATCGAAATGCTCAAGGCGTTGGATATAACCGTCAAAGCTCTTGCCGGCCTTTTCGGGAATACCAACAACC
>JAVBOZ010000154.1:0-3498 GCA_031549985.1 Oscillospiraceae bacterium
TCCGCGACCTTACGCCGGTTGGCGGCGAACACGGTGGCGTAACCCGCCAAGTCGAAGACCATCACCAGTGCGAGGGCTACGGATAGTGTGCGTCGGCCGGGTCGTTGGCCATCCACCGGGTTCTGTGCGCCTGCGACAGCGGCGAAAAGCTTTTGGGCAAGCAGGAGCAGGATCACCGCCGCCAAGCTGAAGCAGCGTACGCCCACGGGGTAAACCACCGCCAACGGGGCGTGCAAAACGGCCAGCAGTGCCATATAGAACCAGGCCTCCCCGTGCCGAGGGAGCGCCGCAAAGGCCTTTGGGTTTCGCTTGCGCAGCAGGATAAGCAAGACGGCAATCACAATCAGCATGGGCAGGCAGGCGATGAGGAGGTTTGAAACGATCATCCAGAGCGTGGCAAGCGGATTCCATTCCAGGCGCTGGTAGCGCTGCTCCCCCCGCAGAATTTGCCGATAGGCTCCGTTGCTGAACATCAGCGCCGCACCTCCAATAGCAGAGCAGAACCACAGGACAGTGCGCGGCGTGAAATGCCCCTCCCTGCGACGGGCGTAAAGCACCGCAAAGGCGGAAAGCGCCAGCGCGAAGAGGGTGTAGTGCTCCATGAAGAGCTGCGAGGCGAAGCCCAGCGTCGCGAGAAGGGAATAAAAAAGCACAGCCCAGCCGCCCTTGGGTACGCGAGCGCAAAACGCAAGATACGCGCAGCAAAGCAGGAAGCATACGGGGATTTCGTAATTGGCGAAGGCGGCCGTCCAGACAACGTCATGAATGAAGAGCGGGCAGGGGAGGATCAGCAGCAGCGCCGAAAGCCGGAGGAAACGGGGATCGCGGCTGCCGGAGAGCTTTTGGATCATATAGAGAATCCCCGTCAGCACAAGGGCTTTCACGAACGGCAGCAGCAAGGGGGCCCGCAGCAGCGCGAAAGCGCAGAGATTTCCAAGATACCTGCCGTTGTAATCGGCAAACTTGTTTTGGAAAAGCGCAAGGCCATCTCCGGTCGCCCAGCCCCAGTCGTCGGGGGAGGGGACGAAGAAGACGGCCAAGAGGCATACAAAGAGAAAAAACACAAGGTAAAACCAACGCGTTGACTTGATCATGCGTCCTGATCCTGCGGTGCGCCGGCGGATTCGTCCTTCTGCTGAACAAGGGGTTCAACCACTTCTTTGGCGATAAAGATGGGCCGCCGCTTGCTTTCAACGTAGGTTTTGGCCAGGTATTCCCCCAGCACACCCATGAAGAAAAGCTCCAGCCCGCCCAGCAGGAGGATCAGCACGACGAGCGTCGCGTAGCCGGGCACGGTGATGTCGAAGAATAGCTTTTGGATGATGACCACCACCATATAGATCAGCGACGCCAGCGCCGCGCCAGCGCCCGCGAAGGCCGCCAGGCGCAGCGGCATGGTGGTGAACGAAACGATGCCCTCAAAAGCGAGCTTGAAAAGCTTCATGGTTCCGAACTTCGTCTTGCCGGAATGGCGTTCCCGTGCAGTATAGGGGACATAGTGCGTTTGAAAGCCGACCCAGGAAAAGATGCCCTTCGAAAAGCGGTTGTGCTCGCCCAGTTCCAGAACGGCGTCCACCATGCGCCGCCGCATGGTGCGGAAGTCGCTGGCACCCTGCACAAACTCGATTTCCGTGACGTGGTTCATCAGGGCATAAAAGCCGCGCTTGAGCGTCACCGTCAGCTTTCCCTCGTTTCGCTGAGCTTGGTAGGCGGCGACGCAGTCGTCATCCTCGTTGGCCTCAAGCCAGCGTGCCATTTCCAACGCAAGCTCCGGCGGCTGCTGCAGGTCGGCGTCGATCAGCGTGACAAATTCCCCCCTGGCGTGCCGCAGGCCGGCGTAAATGGCGGACTCCTTGCCAAAGTTGCGGCTGAAGCGCACAAGGCGGATGTTTTGCGCCGAACGGGCGTGAATTGCCCTAAGCTTTTGATAGGTGCCGTCACGGCTTCCGTCGTCGACAAAGACCATCTCATAGGTGAAACCGCAGTCGGCAAAAGCCGCCTGCACGGCGTCGTGCATGGCCTCCACGTTTTCGGCCTCATTGTAGCAGGGCATGACCAACGAAAGATGCATAGTGATCGCCTTTCATTTATGACTTTTTGTCAGGGCAACAGAATCCGTTCAGCGATGCGCCCGGTGCAGTGCCCGTCGCAGGCGGGCATAAAGCGCAGGCGAAAGCGCACCAGGCGCGCGGCGTCGTATTCGCCCCGCAGCGCGCGCAGCGCACCATCCGCCACCGCCGCAGAGTCCATCAGAATCTCCCCCGGCACAAAGCTGCGGTAAGGATAATAAAAGCTCCGGCCCGCGTCGTATTCGTCGAGATCATAGGCAAAAAAAAGCATGGGTCGTTCAAGCAGCGAATACTCAAAGATAAGAGAAGAGTAGTCCGCGATCAGCAGATCGGCCGCGCAGAGCAGGGTCTCAATAGGAAGCTTGCGGGCGTCGAAGGCAAAGGTCTCCGCTTCGCCGGTTTCTTCCCCGGCAAGGGAGATATCCACCTTGGGGTGCGGGCGCAGCAGTAGCGCGCATTCGCCGCCCAGCCGTTCAGCCAATAGGGCGATGTCAAGGGCCGCGTCGTGGCGGGATTCGGCGATGCTGTTCCCCCGGAAGGTGGGCGCATATAGCAAGATCTTGCGCGTGCCAATGGCCGGGAAGGCCGCCAGCACGGCTTCACGGCTTTGGCGGACGAACGCGGGGTCGGAATAGACGTCCGTGCGCGGCGCCCCCCAGGCGTGAACGCGTTCGGGCGAACAGCGGAACGCTTCGGCATAGCAGGGGATCACCTCTGGCGCAGAAACACAGACCTGCGTATAATGTAAATGCATGGGCAGCCATTTCAATTCGCGGCGGTCAGGGCCCCAGGCCATGTCAGTCGTTGAATACCCAAACTTCTTGAATGCGCCGCAGCCATGCCAGAGTTGCACGAGATCGGTTCCCTTGCGGGGGCGGCAGGCCAGCGCGGGGGAAAAGGCTTCATCTACGAACAGCACACGCGCACGGGCATAATCAAAAAAGAAACGGGCACCGCGCAGGTAGCGCTTCCATGGCGCCTCCTTGCGTTTGCCAAAGAAGCGGCAGTCATACCCCTCAGCGGCCAGCCGCGCAATCATTGGGCGAAAATTATCCGTCGGTTCGGCCCAGGATTCGCTGCCGAAGAGCGCCAGTCTTGGATTGACGGGCCGCAGGCAGCCCAGGCGATAGAGCGTCGGCCAGATGACGCGCAGCAGGCAAAAACGCAGCAGGAGCTTGACCGCTTTTTTCAAAGGCATGGCATCCTCCGTGGCCGCAGAAGCGGCAGACTTCATTTTCACAGCCCATTTGACATTATTCTATAACAGATCGAGGCTCGATTCTGAAAAACCGGCACGGTTTTTCCCAATGGGCACCTCTAAAAACCTAACCATAACTGCGGTTGCCCGTAGGGGGCGGCGTCCTCGACGCCCCGCATCCGCTAAAATCAAAGGCTCTTGCATATTGTTTCCCGGGGCGTCGAGGACGCC
>JAVBOZ010000056.1:0-9439 GCA_031549985.1 Oscillospiraceae bacterium
CCCGCACGATGACTCCCGGCGTGGTATCCGGCCTCGGCGGCTTCGGCGGCCTGTTTGAGCTGGATATGACCGGCCTGACCCATCCCGTGCTGGTGGGCGGCACGGACGGCGTCGGCACCAAGCTGAAGCTGGCCTTTTTGATGGATAAGCACGACACCGTTGGCATCGACTGCGTGGCGATGTGCGTCAACGACGTGATCTGCTGCGGCGCGAAACCGCTGTTCTTTTTGGACTACATCGCCCAGGGCAAAAATGTGCCTGAACGTGTGGCGGATATCGTCGCAGGGGTGGCCGAGGGCTGCGTTCAGGCGGGTTGCGCACTGATCGGCGGCGAGACGGCGGAAATGCCCGGGTTTTACCCGGAAGACGAATACGACCTTGCGGGCTTCACCGTTGGCGTCGTGGAAAAAGAACGCATCCTCGACAACGGCCGCGTCGTGCCGGGCGACGTGCTGATCGCCCTACCCTCCTCCGGCCTGCATTCCAACGGGTTTTCGCTGGTGCGCAAGGTCTTCGACCCCACGGCGCAAAGCCTGCAAACGCATGTGAGTGCGTTGGGCGCGACCTTGGGCGAAGCTCTGCTAACGCCAACGAAGATTTACGTCAAACCCGTGCTGGCTCTGCTTGCGCAGGTGGCCGTCAAGGGACTTTCGCACATCACCGGCGGCGGCTTTTATGAAAACAGTCCCCGCAGCCTGCCCAAGGGCATGAGCGCGACGCGGGCGGAGGCCGCACTGCGTACGCCGCCCATCTTCGGCCTGCTGCAATCCACGGGGAATATACCGAAGCGCGACATGTTCAATACCTATAACATGGGCGTCGGCATGAGTCTGGTTGTAGCGCGGGAAGATGCCGACAAGGCCATCGAAGTCCTGCGCGCGCAGGGCGAAGAGGCGTATGTGATGGGTGAGATCGTCCAAAGCGGCGAAGGGGTTGTGCTGGCGTAGTGATGCTTGGAGCGCAAATTCTATAAGGAGAAACGGCTGTGGCTTCGACAAAAAAGCGGGTGGCCGCGTTTGTTTCCGGCGGGGGGACGAACCTGCAAAAGCTGCTGGATGCCCAGAGCGACGGCACGCTGCGCAGCGGCGAAATCGCGCTGGTGATTGCCAGCAAAGCGGACGCCTACGCGCTGGAGCGCGCGAGGGCGGCGGGCATCCCGGCCTTTGCCCTGCCCCGTAAAGAGCTTGGCCTTGAGGGTTTTGAGGCCCGGGCGCTTGCGCTGCTGGAGAAATACCGTATCGACTTCATCGTGCTGGCGGGCTTTTTGACCATCCTGAGCGAGGACTTCATCCGCCGCTACCCCCGGCGCATCATCAATACGCACCCGGCTTTGATCCCCTCCTTTTGCGGCAAGGGATTTTATGGCTTGCGGGTGCATCAGGCCGCTTTGGAATACGGCGTCAAGGTCACCGGCGCGACGGTACATTTCGTCAATGAGATCTGCGACGGCGGCGAAATCATCCTGCAAAAGGCGGTCGAGGTTTTGCCCGGCGACACGCCGGAGAGTCTGCAGCGCCGGGTGATGGAACAGGGCGAATGGCTGCTTCTGCCGCATGCCCTTGAGTTGGTCTGCACGGGTGAGTCGGCGTCTCCGTCATAAAATTCAGGTTGTTCAGATAAGTATATTGATGTTTTGCTGCGGGCGGCCATGGCCGTCCGCTGGTATCAAAACATCAATACCTTTGACTAATACTACCTCTTGTATAAAATTGTTTAATGAAAGGGCGCTCTTAGACAACCGTATTGATACAGGAGGCAACGGGAGCACGCAACAGCCAAACCGTAGGGGCGAACAATGTTCGCCCGCAATTACGCATCAATACCAACGTCTAAAACAGTCAATGAAAAGATCAGTCTAAATCGGAAGGGTGAGTCCTGTGATCAAAAGACGTATATCTGCCTGCCTTTGCGGGGTGGCGGCGCTTTTGCTGCTAGCGGCCTGCGGAAATGAAAAGCAGCCCGAAGGCCCGGAGACCAACGCCGACGGTATGACCCGCCCCGTCGCCCTGACGGAGGCGAAGGTACCGCTGACGGACGAACACGGCGCGGCGGTGACCGGTGCGGATGGCAGGGTTGTGATGGTGGATAAGCCGAAGGTTGCCGAGGGCGACGGGCAGAGCACCACCCGGCCCCTGGCCAGCAACGACTGGGCTCAGACGGCGGCGAGAAGCGGCGAGCGCCCTTTTGATCTTTACAAGCCCGGCGACCCGGCGAAAAACAGCCCAACGCAGATCGACGACTTTGTGCAGTCGGGGCGCGTTGCCTGGCCGCTGGCGAAGCTGCCTGCGGCGCTGCCTGTGGCCGCGCAATATATTGACCGGCTCGATGATCGAAGCGTGGATGGCGCGCGGCAGGTGACGCTCTATGTTACGGAAATGCCCTACAAGGTCTTTCTTGCCTACGCGGCAAACCTGAAGAAGGCGGGGTTCGTCATCGAAAGCGAAATGCTTCCCGCTGAAGCGCCGGTATTAAAACTCGCTATGCTGACCGGAAAACTCGGGCAACTGGATGTCATTCTGGCCTGGACGCCGCCCAAGGCGACGGGATTCATCGCGAACTTTCAGCTGCAAATAGAAGGGACAGGATTTTGAACGTATACGACTTTGACAATACTTTATATGACGGCGAGAGCGGCATTGATATGTTCTTTTTTTACTTAAAAAAACGCCCGTCACTTGTGCGCTTTGCCCCGGCGGCGTTGAGCGGCGCCATTCGCTATAAGCTGCATATGATTGAGCTTGCCGGTGTTGTGCAGCGTTACGCCAAGGTGGTGGAGGCGTTTTTGCGCGGCATTGAGGACTATCAGGCGGACGCAAGGGAGTTCTGGGATCAGCACGAGCACCGCGTCCGCAGCTTCTATAAGCCCTTGCAACAGCCGGACGACCTGATCATTTCCGCCAGCCCCGAGCAGTCGCTGCAGGAGATCTGCGCTCGCTTGGGCATCAAGCGCTGGATCGGCACCCGCATAAACGAAGAGACAAGCACCCTTGAATTCATCTGTTTCCGCGAGAACAAGGTCAAGGCTTTTGCGGAACGCTTCCCCGGGGAGCGGATTGAAAATTTTTATACCGATTCCATGAACGACAAGCCGCTGATGGACCTGGCGGAACACGTGTTCTTTATGCGCAAGGGAAAACTTGAGCAGATCAAATGAGAGAAGGATGCGACATGGCGCCCAAGATTATGATCGTCGACGACGACAGCAACATCTGTGAACTGCTGCGGCTGTATCTGGAAAAAGAGGGATTGGCGACCACGATTGCCGGGGACGGCGAAAGCGCCCTGCGGGTCTTCCGCGAGGAATCGCCCGACCTGATTTTGTTGGACATCATGCTTCCGCTGCTGGATGGCTGGCAGGTGTGCCGCGAAATTCGCAAGCTTGCGCGTACGCCCATCATCATGCTCACCGCCAAGGGCGAGGTCTTCGACAAGGTGCTTGGCCTGGAACTTGGTGCGGACGACTACGTCACAAAGCCTTTTGACACCAAGGAGGTCGTGGCGCGGATCAAGGCCGTTCTGCGGCGCGGCGGCTCTGTTGAGGTGGAGGAATCCGCAATCAAGGAAGTGCGCTTCGATAGGCTAAGCGTCAATCTGACCAATTATGAGCTGCGGGTGGACGGTAAAAAGGTGGATGCGCCGCCCAAGGAACTGGAATTGCTCTATCACCTGGCCAGCAACCCCAATCGGGTCTATACGCGCAACCAACTGCTGGATGAGGTCTGGGGCTTCGACTATTACGGAGATTCCCGCACGATTGACGTTCACGTCAAGCGCCTGCGCGAAAAGCTGGAGGGCATCAGCGACAAATGGAGCCTGCAGACGGTGTGGAGCGTCGGCTACAAATTTGCGACCACGGAGGCGTAGAAAACCCGGATGGCTTCCCTTCGAAAAAAAGGCGGTTCCAACCTGTATCGCAGGTTTTTCTTTGCGACAACGAGCATCCTGCTGTCGAGCTTCATCATTTTGGGCTCGGCGTTTCTCGTGTTTTCAATGCGGTATTGGACGCGGGAAAAGCAGGATCTTCTTGCGGAAAACACCAGCCGCGCGGCGCAGCTGACGGCTGAAATATATACGCAGGGCGGCGCGCCGGGCGAATATTCGCGCGGTCAGCTGCTGCGCTCCTTCCTGCGTTCCACTTCCGAGACTCTGGACGCGACGTTCTTCATCTGCAATGCGCAAGGGCGTATTGTCGGTTGCCCGGATGAGGTGTCGGATACGCTCCGTCCCGCACCGGTACGCTGCCCGATTCACAGTGGCCTGCGCCTGAGCGAGGGCGTGGTGGCCCGCTCCATGGCGGTGCCTTTTCGCACCACGGGCACTCTGGAGGGCGTCTTTGACGCGCAGATGCTGGTTTCGACCCACCCCTTCGCGCTGGATGAGCAACCGGCGGGTTTTGTGATGGCCGTGCAGCCCGTCAGCGAGGGAAGGGCGGTCTATCTGGGCGGGATCATGCGGCTGTTTTTGCTCTCGGCGCTGGTAGTGCTGGCGCTTGCGTTCGTGGTGATCTTTTATATTTCAAACCGTCTAGTGCGTCCGCTGCGGGGAATGGTGCGTGCTACCCAGCAATATGCCAAGGGAGACTTCAGCTATCGGGTCAGCGCCAGAGAGAACGACGAACTTCGCCTGTTGGCCGAGGCTTTCAACCAGATGGCCGTCAGCCTGGCGACGCTGGAAAGCTCGCGCCGCAGCTTTGTGGCCAATATTTCGCACGAGCTCAAGACCCCAATGACCACCATCGGCGGGTTTATTGACGGTATGCTCGATGGCACCATCCCGCCGGAAAAACACCCGCACTATCTCAATGTGGTTTCGACCGAAGTGAAACGCTTGGCCCGCCTTGTAACCGGGATGCTGAACCTTTCAAAAATGGAAGCGGGCGAGTTCGAACCCAATTTTGAGACTTTCGATATCAACGAGCTGCTGTTCCATACATTGCTTTCATTTGAGCAGCTGATTGCCCAGAAGAACATCGACCTTGTGGGGCTGGAAAGCCTTGAACCCATCCTCCTGCGGGGCGATAAAGATATGCTTTATCAGGTCTTCTATAATTTGATCGACAACGCGGTCAAGTTCACGCCTCCGGGGGAACGGATGGAATTCTATGTGCAGGTACATAACCAGAAGGGTGCCGAACGGGTCTTCTGCTTCGGCCTGCGCAACACCGGTGTTGGAATCGATTCGGAGGAACTGGCTCGCATATTTGAGCGTTTTTATAAGGCTGATAAGTCCCGCTCTTATGACGTAAAGGGTTCTGGGTTGGGCCTCTATCTTGCCAAGACCATTGTCGAAATGCATGGCGGGCAGATTAAAGCGGATAGCGACGGGAAAACTTATACGGAGTTTGCCGTGCTGCTGCCGATGGATCATAAGGAGTGACGGCAAATGAGACTGAAATTATTGCTGGCGTACCTACGTCATGCCCCTATCTTTGCCGCGCGCGTATTGCGCAACCTCTACGCGCGTATCTTCTACAAATCGCCACGCATACTTTCCGTTGAGGAGACGATGGCGCTTCCTGCATCGGGCAGGATTCCAGGCGATGGACCTGGGGCATATTGATGTAACTTACGACTGGTTCCTTATGGGGGCAACGCAAGTGGTTTCCATCCCCGGCAAGCGGGTATACGAAGCGGATGCCCCCGGACAGAGTACGCAAGACGCTACGGACAGAACCTACCTGTCACAGATCATTGCCAAGTTTGTTTGAAGGATGGATTGTATGCTACGAACCGAGATCCGCGAACTTTTTGCCTGCCCCGAGCGCTTTGCCGGAACCGAAGTCACTGTCTGCGGCTGGCTGCGCACCCTGCGTGGTTCCAAGGGCGTCGCCTTTGCGGAGCTGAACGACGGCAGTGGTTTCCGCGCGCTTCAAGTGGTCCTCAGCGCCGAGCGCCTGCCCGATTTTGTCGCCCTGAGTAAGCTGGGCGCGGGCACGGCCGTGCGTGCGCGGGGCAGGCTCACGCTGACCCCCGGCGCGGCCCAGCCCTTTGAACTGCAAGCGGATGAATTCATCGTCGAGGGCGAATGCCCGGGGGAATATCCGTTGCAAAAGAAGCGGCACAGCCTGGAGTTCCTGCGCAGCATCGGGCATTTGCGCCCGCGAAGCAACACCATCGGCGCGGCGATGAGAGTGCGTTCGGCGGCGGCTTTCGCCATCCATCAATTCTTCATGGAGCGCGGCTTTGTCTGCGCTCACACGCCGCTGATCACCTGCGCCGATGCTGAGGGCGCGGGCGAGATGTTCCGCGTTACTACCCAGGAGATCGGCAACCCGGCCCGCACGCAGAGCGGCGCAGTGGATTTCGGCGAAGATTTCTTTGGCAAACCGGCCTACCTCACGGTCTCCGGTCAATTGCAGGGCGAAGCCATGGCCATGGCCTTCGGGAAAATTTATACCTTTGGCCCCACCTTCCGCGCCGAACGCTCTTTTACCCAGCGCCACGCCGCTGAGTTCTGGATGGTGGAGCCGGAGATCGCCTTTGCCGAACTGGAGGACGACATGGCGCTGGCGGAGGATATGATCAGGTTCGTTCTGCGCACGGTGATGGAGCGCTGCGCTGACGAGCTGCATTTTTTCAATCAATTCGTGGATACGGGCCTGCTGGAACGCCTGCGTACTGTGGAACAGGCCTCCTTTGCCCGTGTGACTTACACCGAAGCCCTTCGCCTGCTGGAACCTTACGCAGACCTATTCGAGTATAAACTACACTGGGGCAGCGACCTTCAAACGGAGCACGAGCGCTGCCTGACGGAGAAAATCTTTGGCGCACCGGTCTTTGTTACCGATTACCCGAAGGACATCAAGGCCTTTTATATGCGCCTGAACGACGACGGCAAGACCGTTGCTGCTATGGATTTGCTTGTGCCGGGCATTGGCGAGATCATCGGCGGCAGTCAGCGCGAGGAACGCTTGGCCCTGCTCGAAGACCGCATCCGCGCGCTGGGCGATGACCCTGCGCAATATAGCTGGTACCTTGATCTGCGACGCTTTGGCGGCTGCAAGCACTGCGGCTTTGGCCTAGGTTTTGAGCGCCTCTTGATGTACCTCACGGGCCTGTCAAATATCCGCGACGTCATCCCCTTCCCCCGCACAACAGGTTCCGCCGATTTTTAGTCGCCCGTGGGTCTTTCAGTTTGCACGGTATTGTTATATAGTCAAGCCCGCAAGAAAGGGTATCCATGAACACCACACCCCTGCTTCCCCACCTGGAAGACTTGGCCGAACGCGCGAAGCGCGGCGGAACCTGGGTCGCCGGGCATTTTTTGACGCCCGAAGAGGCCGCGCAGGCCGCGCAGGCCTTCCGCAACCGCCGGGATGTCAAGCTCCTGCTGGACGGTGGTTTTGCACACGCCGAGCGTGTGGTGCCCGTATTTCTTCCGGTCGGCGAAGATGCTTACCCGCGTGCGAATTGTCTCGCCGCGTTGGAGTTTCGCTTTCGCCCGCAGGATTCCCTTGGACACCGTGACATGTTGGGTGCGGCGCTGGCGCTGGGCCTGCAGCGGTCGGTGCTGGGCGATATTGCAATGGAACCCGGACGGGCGGCGCTGTGTTGCCTGCGGCGGGTTGCTCCGCTGTTGTTGGAGGATTTACAGTGCGCCGGCCACGTGGGCCTCAAGGGCTGTGAGCTGTGCCTTGACGCGCTGCCGCAGGCCGAAAAGCAATATCGGCAGGAACGCTGTACCGTGGCCTCCCCGCGAGTGGATGCCCTGCTGGCCGAAGCGTTCCGCTGCTCTCGCGGGAAGGCGGAGGAATGGCTGCGGGCCGGGTTGGTGCAATTGAATCACGCCGAATGCCTGAACGGCGCGAAGCAGGCCAAGGCGGGCGATCTGATTTCTGTGCGGGGGAAGGGGCGTTGCAAGTTGCTGGAGATCGGCGGTGAAAGCAAAAAAGGGCGGCTGTGGGTAACGCTGGGCTTTGAGGACTGAGGTGCGCCGCGTCAAGCTCGCGCGGCGGCATGCGCATCAAGCGTCGCCTCAATCTCCGCCCTGCCGCATTCCCCCTCCAGGCGCGCAAGCTCAAGCCCCCGGGTGTCCAGAAAGAGCAGCGTGGGCAGTACGCGCACCTGGAACTCTCCCAGCGTCTCCGGCATCTCGTCGGCGTTGAGGCGGCTAAATGCGATGTGTGGTTCCAGCTCGGCGGCTAACTCCGTCAATTGCATGGCCATGCGATGGCTTGCACCGCACCAGGGTGCCCAGCATTCCAAAACGGTTTTGACGGGCAGAGGTGCTTTGGGCATAACGATCTCCCCTTTTGTGTGTTTTGTACCCGAAATATAGATATACACAAAAAAAGGTGAAATATGCAGTAAAAACCCGGCGGGACGTTATACGCGTCCCGCCGGGCATATTTATAGCGATATTCTATGGCGTTGCGGTTGCCTTTGTGAATACCAGTGGCACCTGCTTGCCGTCGATCTCCATTGTGCCGTTGGTGCCGTCGCCGTTCCCGCTGAGCGACCAGGGCGACCCAAGATAAGCCGGTTTGGGCTTGAAGATACACTTGAACATATCCTTCGCGCGAGCGGCAAATTCGCGCAGGGACATATAGGACTGCGTACCGTAATTGCGGTAATCGCAGGTTACGCCCCAGGCCTCAAGGCCCAGCTGTTTGGCAATATAAAGCGCACGGAACATATGGTACCGCTGCGTGACGATCAATACGCGCTTGGCCTGAAACACGTCGCGGGCACGGTACATGCTGTCATAGGTGGAAAATCCGGCGTGATCCATGAAGACGTCAGGGGAGGGGATATCATGATCTACGGCGTATTGCTTCATTGCGCCGACCTCATCGTAGCGCCTTTGGCCGTGGTCGCCGCTGACCAGCAAAACCGGCGCGGCCTCCCGCCGGTAAAGATCGACCGCCATGCGCATGCGGTCTTCCAGCACGTGGCTCAGCACGCCGCCTTCCTTCACCTCAGCGCCCAGCACCAGGATGCAGTCAATGTCCTTCAGTGCCGCTGCGTCTTCGACGCGCAGGATCTGCGCTTCGCTGCTCTTCACCATGGCAATATTGCACCCCGCAACGGCGATGCCGCCGCAAAGCAGAATGCATAACCCAAGAATCAGCGCGCGCAGCCGTTTGCGCCGCCTGCGTTTGGTATGGCGCGAAGTCATGGAGGAATCCAAAAATCTTCTGCTGTCGTTCCTTTTCACAGGCGCAGGCCCCTTTCACATCCGGACAAACCTTTCCTTATCAAGTCTATTATACACATTAAATTCCCATTTAGCAATAGGTAATTGCAATTTTTCGCGGATTTTGTCCTCACTTGTCAACAAAAAATCAATAACATTTGCTATAATGGTATTCACTTTGCGTCTTCGGCTTCAAAATACGCTTTATTGTGCAGATATGCCGCCGATTGCGGGCGCAGTTGGCCGGCCAGTTCGTTCCATTCGGTGGCCTCCTTGCGCATGCCCAGCCGGTCGCAACAGACGC
>JAVBOZ010000152.1:0-2620 GCA_031549985.1 Oscillospiraceae bacterium
GTCAACACTTATGGCATCACGACTGCTGCGCTGGCCGAAAAAATCCCCGACAGCCATTGGTTTGATGAATTTGAGGAAACTGCCGCCTATGTTGTTGAACACGCGCAACCGGGCGACTTGGTGATTACTCTGGGCTGCGGAGACATTTATAAGGCGGGCAAAATGATGGAAGCTCTTTGGGCGGCGAACGATGGTTGAAGCGAATACGCCCTTCCAGCTTGCCCACCTGCTGGAACAAAGCAGTAACACCGTCTTCTTCGGCGGCGCGGGAGTCTCCACGGAAAGCGGGATTCCCGATTTCCGTTCGGCCAGCGGTCTTTATGCGGCCCAAAAAGCCTATGGGTATTCACCCGAAAAACTGCTTTCGCACAGCGTATTTGTGCGGGAACCTGCGTTGTTTTTCCGCTACTACAAAGAAAATCTGATCTACCGATATGCGCAGCCGAACGCCGCGCATAAGGCTTTGGCCGCATTGGAAACGCGCGGCTTGCTGAGCGCGGTAGTGACACAAAACATCGACGGCCTACATCAGGCAGCTGGTAGCCGGAGCGTCCTTGAGTTGCACGGCTCCAACGCGCTGCACTACTGCATACGCTGCGGCGAAACATATGGGTTGGGCTACATTCTCGATCCCGCGCACTGCCCCGGCGGCGTGATCCCTGTGTGTCAGCTCTGCGGCGGCATCGTCCGGCCGAGCGTAGTCTTATATGAAGAGGGCCTTGACGAACAAGTGGTTCAGAGCGCTGCGAAGGCCATTGCCGGGGCGGAATTGCTGCTTGTTGGCGGCACTTCGCTGGCGGTCTATCCGGCGGCTGGGCTACTGCGCTATTTCAGCGGCAAGAGCCTCGTGCTGATCAACAAAAGCGAAACCCCAATGGACGCCCAGGCAGATTTCGTCTGCCGCGAGGCCATCGGGGAGGTTTTGAGCGCAGCGGTTGAGGCGATTGAGGGCGGCGGTTAACCCCCCAGCTTCGCGATGGTCTCCATCACGTACGCTCCGAATTCCGCGCAGGTGCAACCGGTCTCGCGGGCCGTAACCGTCAGCTTTTTTTCCTTGAACATACAGATATCCAGGGCCTGTTCCAACAGGTCTGCTTTGCTTTGTTCACCGATGTGCGAGAGCAGCATCACGCTGGCGCGGAGCATGGAACAGGGGTCAGCGTACTGCGCGCGGCCCTCGCGCACCATGCGCGGCGCGGAACCGTGGATCGCCTCAAACATTGCGTAGCGCTTGCCGATGTTGGCGCTGCCCGCCGTACCCACGCCGCCTTGGAACTCGGCGGCCTCGTCGGTTATGATGTCGCCATAGAGGTTGGGCAGTATAAACACACGAAAATCACGGCGGCGCTTCTCGTCAATCAGCTTGGCCGTCGTGATGTCAATGTACCATTCGTCCGTTGTAATTTCAGGGTATTCCCTGCCGATTTCCTTGCACAGCCGCAGGAATTTTCCGTCGGTAGTCTTGATGACGTTGGCCTTGGTGATAATTGAAACGCGGTTCTTTCCGTTTCGGCGGGCGTAGTCGTAGGCCAAACGCGCGATGCGCTCGGTGCCCTCGGTGGTGGTGACGACGAAGTCCACCGCAAGATCGTCCGTCACGTGCACACCCTGCGAACCGACGGCGTAAGCGCCCTCCGTGTTTTCGCGGAAGAACGTCCAGTCGATGCCCTGCGCCTCCACCTTAACCGGGCGCACGTTGGCGAAAAGATCGAGCGCCTTGCGCATCGCGACGTTGGCGCTTTCGATGTTTGGCCAGGGGTCGCCTGCCTGTGGGGTGGTGGTGGGGCCTTTGAGGATCACATGGCATTGCTTCAATTCGGCAAGCACATCGTCGGGGATTGCCTGATTTACCGCCGCGCGGTTCTCGATGGTGAGGCCGTCAATGGGTTTGAAGACGATCTTGCCTGCCCGCACGGCGTCGCGCAGAAGGTATTCCAGCACACGGGCGCTCTCTTTGGTGATGATCGGCCCGATGCCGTCGCCGCCGCAGACGCCGATCACGATCTGCGCAAGTTTTTCGTAGTCAACGAAGTCCTTTTGCGCCTTGATGTCCTCCGCGCGCTGCTGTTGGGCACGCAGAAGGGTTTCAAATTTTTGTAGGGCAGTTTGAATGGATTGTTCGGTGTTTGACATATGCAAAAAATCATCCTCTCTCTCTCGTAAAATCCAGCAGCCCGCCGGCCAGCAAAATCTCCCGCTGCCTTTGCGAAAGGTCATAGTCCAGCGCATAGCTCTCATTCTTGGTCATGTTGCGCAGCGCCAACGCAGCGCCGGACGCCAAAGCTTCGCGGACGTCCTCGAGCGCCAGCATATCGCCTGTATCAATTTTTGCATAATCGTCCGTATTTTTGAAGCACAGCGGCAAAATGCCCGCGTTGACCAGATTCGCCGCGTGAATGCGCGCGAAGGACTTGGTCACCACCGCCTTAACGCCGAGGTAGAGCGGTACCAATGCCGCGTGTTCGCGGCTGGAGCCCTGGCCATAGTTCGCCCCGCCAATGACGATGCTCTGGCCCGCCGCCTGGCAGTGGGCTGCAAAATCCGGGTCGCACTGGGCGAAACAGAATTTGCTGAGATACGGTATGTTGGAGCGGTAGGGCAGAATCTTCGCCCCGGCGGG
>JAVBOZ010000046.1:0-6712 GCA_031549985.1 Oscillospiraceae bacterium
AAGTATTTGCAGCGTTATTTTGACGAAATTGCCTACCGCTTCAATCGCCGCTTCTTGGAGCGCGATATCTTCGATCGTCTGCTCTCTGCTTCCACGCTCGCCAAGCCTATTACGCTTGCTGAGTTAAAGGGATAGTCATAAAAAGAAATCCCGGAAGCCCGCCCCATTAGCGAGTTTCCGGGATTAACTGTCCTTACTCCCACTCAATTGTTCCGGGTGGTTTTTGTGTCACGTCATAAACAACCCGGCCGATTCCCGGCACCTCGTTGATGATCCGTTCAGCCGTGCGCGTAAGCAACTCGTAAGGTATTTGCACAACCTCGGCGGTCATGAAATCAGTGGTTTTTACGGCTCGCAGGGCTACGGTAGCGTTGTATGTGCGGCCGTCATCCGCCACGCCCACGGCGCGGACGTTCGTTAAAATGGCAAAGTATTGGCTGATCTCGCGTTCAAGCCCTGCCAGGGCAATCTCCTCACGGAAGATCGCATCGGCCTCCTGCAGCATCGCAACCCGCTCGGGGGTGACTTCGCCCAGCACACGCACCGCCAGCCCCGGCCCGGGGAACGGCTGCCGCCAAACAAGGCTCTCGTCGATGCCAAGCGCCAGCCCCGCGCGGCGCACCTCGTCCTTAAAGAGCATCCGCACCGGCTCGATGACCTCTTCAAAATCCACGTTTTTCGGCATGCCGCCCACGTTGTGATGGCTCTTGACGGCTTTGGCATGCCCGGTGCCACTCTCGATCACGTCCGGGTAAATGGTGCCCTGCACCAAATATTCCACCTTGCCGAGTTTTTTGCTCTCTCGCTCGAATACGCGGATGAATGTCTCGCCGATGATCCGGCGTTTTTGTTCCGGATCCGTGACACCGGCGAGCTTGCCCAGAAATTCTGCCCGTGCGTCCACGCGGATCAGGTTCATTTGAAAGCGTTCCTTGCAGATTTGCTCCACCTGATCGGCTTCGTTCTTGCGCAACACGCCGTGGTCAACAAAAAGGCAGGTCAACTGATGCCCAACAGCGCGGTGCACCATCACCGCCGAAACAGTGGAATCCACGCCGCCCGAAAGTGCGCAGACAACCTTTTTATCACCAATTTTTGTCCGCAACGCGGCAATGGTCTGCTCAACGTAATCGCTCATGTTCCAGTCGCCTACGCAACCGCACTCGCTCTTGAGAAACGCCTCCAACGCCGCATTTTCGGCAGGAGCTTGCAGGGTGGGGATGCCCAGCGCCAAAATTTCAGGCGGGCAATCCGCACCGCCGTTGAGGATAATGCCAACCGGACGCATGGCAGCCAATTCCGCAGGCGGCAGCGTGTCGGGCTTCACCTCACAAAAGACGCCGCAGTCGCGTACCTGTCGCGCGATCAAGTGGGCATCTTGTCCGCCAAAATCCAAAATCACTACTAATTGATGTTTCATCGCAATTCTCCTTTCCGCAGCCCTAAATGTTGTATCAGATGACTTTAAGTATAACAGAAAACCGTTGTAAAGTCAAAGAAAATTTCTGATTTGCATTAAAAAAACGCTTGACAATCGCACGTTTGTGTGGCATACTATACACAGAAGCCGAACAAATATGCGAAAGCGTGATGGCATGTCTGTCTCTGATCGTACGATTTTTCACTGCGACTGCGATGCTTTTTTCGCCAGCGTGGAGGAGACATTTCACCCAGAATACAAGAACCAGCCGATGGCGGTGGCCGGCGATCCGGAAAGCCGCCATGGGATTATTCTTGCGAAGAACGCCCTTGCCAAGCGCTGCGGTATAAAGACCGCCGAAACCATCTGGAGCGCCCGCCAAAAATGCCCGGAGCTCCTGCTTGCCCCGCCGCGCCACGGTACCTACGGCGAATTTTGCCGCCGCGTCAACGAAATTTACGGGCAATATACCGACCGGGTGGAGCCCTTTAGTATAGATGAATCTTTTCTGGATTTAACCGGTTGTCTGCACCTGTTTGGCGGCGACGCTGCGCGGCTTGCCCACGAGATCAGACTGCGGGTTGAGCGCGAATGCGGCATAACAATCTCAGTAGGGGTGAGTTGGAACAAGAATTTTGCGAAGCTGGGTTCCGACCTCAACAAGCCCAACAATATTTGCCTGATTACCCGGGAAAATTACCGCGAAGTCGTCTGGCCGTTACCCGTGGAGGAGTTGTTTGGCGTCGGAAAAAACGCCGCCGCACAGTTGCACCGCTGGGGGATTTGCACCGTCGGCGACCTGGTGACGGCGGATGAAGCCTTCATGTTGCGCCAGTTTGGCAAGATGGGGCCCCATCTGCAGCGGTGCGCCAACGGGCTAGACGAAAGCCCGGTTATACCAGCCGATCGAGGCGATCCGGCCAAATCCGTGGGCAACGGCATGACCTTCCGGCGTGACCTTGTGACTGAGCGGGATATCCGCACCGGGGTGATCGCTCTGGCTGACTCCGTCGCGTCGAGGCTTCGCCAAGCCGGGTTGAAGTGCCGCACCGTACAGGTGACCATCAAGGACGTCGCGCTGAAGTCGATTCAGCGACAGAAGCAGTGCCAGCACCCGACGAACCTTGCGGCCGACCTGACGCGCGTCGCCCTGGATGTTATTCACACCGCCTGGCAGCCCGGGCGGCCAATCCGCCTGCTGACCATTACCGCGCAAAACCTGCGGCCTGCAGACGAAACCGAGGAACAGCTCTCTTTCTTTGAGGCGGCGCAGCCGCAGGGGCAAAAAACGGAGCGCATCGAGCAGGCGATGGATAACATCCGCGAAAAATATGGACGCCAGAGCATACGCCCCGGCGCCATCATCAAGAACGATTTGGGAATTTAGGTGGTTATGCAAACTCTTGCAATTTTTAGTATTACGATTTTTAAAGCTGCCTCCTAATTCTGGCAGGCACCCCCGCCGCCAGCACCTTCGGCGGAATGGCGCTGATCACCGCCGCGCCAGCGGCAATGACGCTGTGTTCGCCAATGACAATATCGTGCGCCGCAACCGCGCCGATGCAAACCCACGCGCAGTCACCCACCAGGGTGTTGCCGCCTAACGCAACGCGAGGCGAAAGGTGAACCCCTTCGCCCAGGCGGCAGCCGTGTTCCACCACCGCACCGGTGTTGATGATACATGCCCGCCCCATGCTGGCAAAGGCGTTGATGGCAGCTTGCGCAAGTACGCAGCTGCCGGGCTGCAAATCGGCGGCAGAACTCACGCTGGCCGAGGGGTGGATCACCGTGGCCAGCGGGACGCCCTGGTCATATAGACGCAGGCTCAGTTCCAGCCGCCTTCGGTTTTCGCCGATGGCGACAATCGCCTCGTCAAAGGGTTCGCGCAGGGCGAGGGCATCCGACTCCGGTTCATAAAAGGCTGGGCATCCGCAAAACTCGCTCGTCACCCGGAGCATCGGCTCGTTGCTTAAAAAGAGAATGCGTCGGTAGTGATGCCGCGCAGCCTCCCAAACGGACTGCGCGTGGCCGCCGGTTCCAATGATCAAAAGGGTATTTTGGGCCATACGCAAACTCCTTCCAACAAGAAAGTATACCTAATTTGTTGTTGTTGCGGCGGGTTCGGGCGAAAGTGGCACCAGCTTGCCCAGAATAACGGTGCGCGCGTTTTCGAATTCATAGGAACAGGTGGAAAGCACAACAATGTGGTCATCGTTGCCGATGGGAATGTCGCGCCAATACTTCGCGGTTCGCTTCAGCATCGCAAGATGCGCCTCTTTTTCCGCCGGGGCGAAGAACGCCAGGTTCAGGTAATAGTCACTCATGTGGTCCGTCACCGCGCAGGCAAAAATTTGCAGCGCATACGCCTGCGTCGGGGTATAGAGTTTTGCGGTGGGGATGGCGTCGAACACGTCCCGGTCCTTGAATTTCACCAGTTGGGTAAACATAAAGCCCTTATTGTCGCTGGTGATATTATGGCCGTATATTACGCTGTAAAAGTCCGAAAAGTCGCCGTGGGAACGAAAGTCCATGAAAATCGAGCCATACTTGGATTTTTCACCGGCGGGCGTGCGCTTGAGGTAATATTGATTATTGTCTTCGCTCTGCACCACCGGGTAATCGATCTTTACCCCTGGGCCGTCAATGTTTAGCCAGGCGACGACGTCCGGATACTTCAGGCGCAGCGCTTCAAAATCAACGCTTTGCGTAGCTGCAACAGTTTCCGGCGGGACGGAGGAGGAAGAGGCAGCGGTGGGCGGCACAGGCCTGTTTTGCCGGGCCTCGACGAATCGCCAGACCCCAAAGGCGACCAGCGCAATGGCCAGCAGCGCCAGCGCCTGGATCAGCAGTTTTTTCATAGCGGCACCCATGCGCCGGGTAAATGTACTGTTCACGTCCCAGCCTCGCCTTCAAAAAAATCGGATTACTTTTTCGAGTCAACCAATGCTAAAAACGCGCTCAGCACGGTGGAGGCCACCTTCGTGCTGAAAGAAAGCAGCAGCGAATCGTTAAGATTTGCGCCAAGGCTGCCGGTGTCGGTAAATTCGCCGTCAATATAGCGCAGCAGCAAGTTGGTGGAATCATTGTCGGGAATTATGTAGCCGACGGAATCATTCATCAGATCAAGCGCGATGAGGTTTGGATCAACGCTTTCGCGCAGCGGGGCGAGTGGGAACGCCTTGCCCGTGACGGAGCCTTCTGCCTTCAGGTTGGAGCCGCCCAGCAGCAGTTCAGGCGAGGTCTCGCCCGGTTGTAGCAGTGCCTTGAGGCTGTTGCCGATCTCAAGGTAGCCGACCTCCGTCAGGGTGTAGGTCTTTCCGGTCAAGTGGTCGACGACCATCTTGTTGTCAGCCAGCCAGAGCTTGCCCGCCGCCTTGAGCACGGGGTTCTTGACTTCAAGCAGCGTCTCTTGCAGCGCTACGTTGAGGAAGGGCGCGACTTCTTCTTCGGTAATGGGCTTCCAGCCCGCGTACCAGGGGGTATATTTACTCGTGTCGGCTTTCCGCTCGGCTTGCAGCGCCTTGTCTTTCGCGAGCTGCGAGGCATAGAGCGTCTCACATTCGGCTTCGCTCTTGGTCATCCCCAGGAGGAAGTAGCCCATTTCCTGCCCATAGCGCTGGGTTCCCTCCAGCCGGTTGAGAGGGATGCCGTCGCCTGCGGGGCCGGTGTTGGCGGAGATCCGTGTGCCGACCGCACCCTGTAAATAGAGGAAGTTGAAACCGCCGATGCCGTCCACCACATCTTCAATGTACGGCACAAAATCGCCGGAAACCACGTTGCCGGGGTTGTCGTCCGTGATCATGCCGACCCGTTCCGGGTGTGCGCCAAAACTGGCGATGATCGTCGGCTTTGAAGCGGCGGCATCGGGCCGGAAGCGCAGGCGATAGACGTTTTCGTCATAAATATAGGGGTCAATTTTATCGCTGAAATAATCCTTTGCGTTCTTTTTTGAAAAATGGAGCTTGCCCGGTTCGCGGTTCGCGTAGGCGGCGCGAATTGCCTTGGCCGTCTGTTCCACCATTGTGTCGAGGAAGGACTGGTCGATCCCCTGCAGTGGTGGAACCAGCGAGGGAAGCAGGGCTGAGAGGATGTTCTGCGGAATCAGCCGCAGCAGGTTATTGCCCCAAAGTCCTTGGGAATCAATGGAGCTGTGGGTGTGGGTGGTCGAGACGTTGATTGAGACAAGCTTGCCGGGGCCAGTGAGGTCGCGCAGCTTGGCGCGGATTGCGCGGACATCCGCGTTGGCCAGGCCGATCACGTCCAGCGAAGCGAAGGCAACCATGCCGCGCCCGCTGCCGTCGTCCATGACGACGGCGCGCGCCCGCAAATCGTCATAGGTCTCGGTCGCGAACTTGTTGAAATCATAGCCGCCCATGCGGTAGCCCTTTTCGCCAAAATCCGCCGGGAGGATGGATTCGGAGGCATAACCAAGGCTGAATTTATTGCCCGCCTTGGGCGCGTTCAGGAATTCCGCGTGCCCCGGCAGGAAGTTTTCGCTCGTATAGTCGCGAACGTCCTCGCGCTGGCGGGCAGGCGGAACCAGCATCTCAATGGCGGTGAGGATCACCTTTACAAGGCGCGATACCACGAGATCCAGCCCAATGAAAAATCCGCGCGCGGAAAATACAGTGCCAAGAGGCAGGGTCAGGAAGTCATAGAGATCCTGATAGGCGTCGCTCAACTGGCCGCTGACCGCCTGGGCCGGGCCGAGCAGGGCCGTGCTGATGCCGGCGGGCATTTCCGCGACGGCGCGAGCTGCTGCATCCTCCAAAGAGGCGGCACCGGCGGGCACCGCCGCACCGGTAAAGAGCAGGCACAGGCAAAGCGCAAACGCTAGAAGTTTCTTTTTCATAGAGTGATCCCCTTTCAAAACTAAACGACCTATGCGACCAATACTCAAAACGCGAAATATTTTTCTCGCTGTGCCCGCATTCTGCCGTGCAACGCCGCGAGCACCTCTTTTGCCCCGGGGATGCCGCAGGCGTAATCCTTCATGGCACGGCCCTCTTCGAAGCAAAGTTCATCGTGCAGGGGGAAGAACTCTCTTTCAAGGAAGCAGGCATAGCGAACCAGACGCAAATCGCCCACAAAGCGCGGCTCCGGGCTAACGGTATCCACCGCCACGGAATAGAAATCCTTGATGGAAGCGATCAATGACTCACGCGTATTTTCCGGCGCGAAGACGAAGGTGGAGCAGATATGCGAATTGCGGTTGTTGACGGAGTTGTGACTGTCCGTGCTGCCGACGATGGGGTAGCGCCGTCCCTTTGCCCTGTCTTCATAGTATTGTAC
>JAVBOZ010000174.1:0-9789 GCA_031549985.1 Oscillospiraceae bacterium
ATCAGGACCCGCGCCAAACTCAACCGCATCCTTGCTGAAAGCACCGGCCAGGCGTTGGAAGTCATTGAGCGCGACACTGAACGCGATAATTTTATGACCGCCGAAGAAGCGGTGGCATATGGCCTGGTGGATAAGGTTTTGGCCAAGCGCTGACATGCCCGTTGTTTTCAACGGATTAAAGGAGGTGCAAAATGGCAAAAGACGAAGAACGCCGTACGGCTGAGACGCCGGTCGTCTGCTCTTTCTGCGGCAAATCTCAGGCACAGATTGAAAAGCTGATCGCGGGGCCGGGCGTCTATATCTGCAACGAATGCGTTGAGCTTTGCTGCGATATTCTTTCGGAAAACCAGCCTGCGGGCGAACGCGCGCAGGAGAGTCCCCGCGCGTCCATTTACAGCCGCCTGCCGACCCCGGCGGAGATCAAACGCCAGCTGGACGAATACGTCATCGGGCAGGATGCGGCCAAGATCGCCCTGAGCGTGGCGGTCTATAATCATTATAAGCGCATCAACCACCAACACGACCGCAGCTCACCCGTCGAGGTGCAAAAGAGCAACGTGCTGCTGCTGGGTTCCACGGGCGTGGGCAAGACGATGCTGGCCCAGACGCTGGCGAAGATCATCGAGGTGCCTTTCGCCATCGCCGACGCCACCACCCTGACCGAAGCCGGTTACGTGGGCGAAGATGTTGAGAACATCCTTTTGCGCCTGATTCAGGCGGCGGATCACGACATCAATCGCGCTCAGCAGGGGATCATCTATATCGACGAGATCGACAAGATTTCGCGCAAGAGCGAGAACCCCTCCATTACCCGCGACGTCAGCGGCGAGGGGGTGCAGCAGGCGCTGCTGAAAATCCTGGAGGGTACCGTCGCCAATGTGCCGCCCCGGGGCGGGCGCAAGCACCCGCAGGACGATTTTTTGCAAATTGATACCTCCAACATCCTCTTCATCTGTGGTGGCGCGTTCTCCGGCATTGAGCAGATCGTGGAGCGCCGGATCGGCGGCTCGGCCATGGGCTTTGGCGCACAGATCAAGGATAAGAGCAAGGCGCAGTATGACCGGCTGATCCAGCAGACCATTCAGCAGGATTTGGTGCATTATGGGCTGATCCCCGAACTGGTGGGGCGCATGCCCGTAATCGCCGCGCTGGAGGAACTGGACGCGCCCGCGCTGGTGCGTATCCTCTGCGAGCCGCGCAACGCCCTGCTGAAGCAATACTGCCAGCTGTTCACTTACGACGGTGTGGAATTGGAACTGGATCAGGAAGCGTTGGTCGCCATCGCCGAAAAGACCCTTGAAAAGCAAACGGGGGCGCGCGGCCTGCGTTCAGTGATGGAACAGTTGCTGCAGCCGCTGATGTATTCGCTGCCTTCCGACCCTGCGGTCGAACGGGTGTTGATTACCGGCCCCTGCGTTACCGAGGGCGCGCAGCCCCAGCTGGAACGAAACCCCACCAAACGCAGTAAACCCAAAGTCGTCTAATCGGCCGCACCTGCGGTGAGCCAGATATAATAAAGTCATAACACAGGCGGGGTGCTGTTGAGCGCCCCGCCTGATTCTTTGTGGTTATTTTGATTATCCCCCGCATGCTATGAACACACTTTATACTATTTTTCGTTAGAAAAGCAGACAAAAAGAAGCGACACACATCATCGTTTCGTTGCCTAAGGGCGGCCTGACGCCGCCCCTACACAGGGTGCGCTTGCAGGGCGCGCCCCACGCACACGCCCCTGCGGCGGTTGGATAAGCATTGTAGGGGCGGCGTCGGGCCGCCCGCAAGTAATACTACCCCTTGGTAAAAATCCTTGCATCGTTCCGGTCTTTCATCTGTACCGCGTTGTTATCGTCCTTGGCAGGCGTCAGCCTGCCTGCGTCCTCTGCCTAGCGGTACAAACGAAATCCTCGAAACGCTTGCAACGCTTTTTATCAAGGAATAGTATAAGCTGGTGCCTTTGTTCACTCGTCTATTGTTTTACCGAGGAAGAGTAATAGATCGGGAGTATTACCACTGCTTGCGGCCAAACAGTACGCCCGCCTTCATCTTGAGGAACCGCCGCACCACCAGCCTGCGGTTGCGCGCCTTGCGCCAGCGCATCGGGGCATCCTTCGCTTTGACCTGCGCAGGGGTGAGCTTGACCTCGATCTTCTCCGCAGGGCGGCGCGGCAAGACGTCCACCAGCGGGCTGCCGGGCACGGCTGATTCCTCGCCGCAGACCGTCGCAGCAAGCAATACCACATCCTCCGCCTGCGGCAGCACCAGTGTCACAGCCTCCCCGGGCAGGGGCAGCGCCTCGCTGAAGAACAGCGCCTGCGCTCCGATGAGGTCATTGCCTTTCGCGTCATGCAGGTGACAGAACTCCAGGGCGGGAGCGGCGGGCTTTGTGTAACCGCTCAACCCCAGACCCGGCAGGTCGCCAAGCCCCACCGGCTTGCGCGCCGCATAGGCAACGCGGGTATGGGGTTGGCCGTCCAGCAAAAAGGTGACTTCCCGGTCGTCGCCGAAAGAGGCCAGCAGCAGCCGCAGCTCCCGCCCGGCGGGCAGATCGACGCTCTGCTTGTTGCAACGCACCGCGTCTTCGCCGCCGTACGCGCCGTTTGCGAGGGAAAAATTGACGCCGCCTGCCGTGAGTTCGCCTGGGAAACGCTCGGCGGGCAGATAGAATTCCGCGTTGCCGCTCTGCCCTTGCCCGCTTACCACGCGGGCATTGAAGGGCAAAATCACCGGTTGTTGCGCAGACGATACCTGCGGCGCGGCCTCCGCGCCCGAAACGGGCTGAATTGTCACGGCAAAGGTGCGAATTTCATACGGCTCAAGGGCCAGCTTCAATGTGCCGTCTTGCAGGCTGGCGCAGTTGGGCGGCGTCGCGCGCGGCTCCTCCGAGCCATAGAGTTCGCGGAAACCGGTAATCCCGCCGCCAAGGCGGAGTTCTCCTTCGGGGTAGGCCCTGCCAACGGCCTCCTGCACCCGGATGACGTATTCCGGGGCATTGGGGTCGCACTGCTCCGCCCGCTTGAAGCAGCGCAGCACCATCCCTTCGCCGACCTTGCCGAACCGCAGCGAGGTCGGCCCGCCGGGTGTGCCCCGCCCTTGAAGTTGGAAGGCGCAGAGAGGCTGGTTGAACGCCGCGCCCGCCCTGACCGCACCCTCGCGCCAATCTCCGGCGTGGGGGAAAAGGCCAAAGTCGAAGAGGTTGCGGCCAAAATCCTGAATATGCGCGTTGCCGCGCCCGCCGGAGCGGGGAGTATAGACCGCTGTCAGACGGAGCGTGTGGTCGTCTGGCTTATCCCAGCCGGTTTTGCTGTCGCTCAGGATGGTCAGGCCGAAGGGCTGTTCTTTGCCGCTCTCCTGACTGATATCCGCCCACTGCTGGGCCGGAACCTCGTATAAATCGCGGCGGTTGTTGCCGCGCCGCACCGTGCCGAAGCCGATATCATAGGTCGCCTCGCGGCTGGCGGCGGCAGCGGAGACCTCTACCTTGCAGAGCGTACGCAGAGAACGCCAGTCAAATGCATTGGCCACACGAAGGCTTTCCGCCGCCGCGTCCAGGGAAATCACCTGACGGAAGACGGAGCCCCGTGCCTTGCGTTTGATTTCAACGGCGACCCGCGCTGCGCCGCGTTCCACGACGCGAACCTCCGGCTGGGCCGGGTATTCCGCTGCCGCACGCTTGAGATCTTTGTAGGAAAGCTCCCACTGCGGATAGCCCCGCTCGCCGTCAAAATCGAAGAGGGCCAACCGCACCGGCGCACGCAGGCATTCGCGCTCCTGCCGTTTATCATAAAGAGACGCGATGTCGCCGTTGGCATCCAGCGTGACGTGCAGATTTTTATTTTCCAGAATCGTTTCGCTGACGCGCAGGCCGGTTTCAATGGCGCAGGGCTGCTCGCTAATTTGCAGATCGAACAGGCTGACGCTCAGAGGGGGCATGCTCGCCAGGAATATCACGGCCTCGCCGTTCAGGTCCGGCTGGGAGGGCAATTCGCGCCCTTCGGCGTCGACTACGCGTACCGTGCTGCCCCGCAGGCGGTGGGGCAGCTCGACCCGCAGCGCCTCCGCGCGCGCCCACTGGCTGGGGTTGCAGACCGCCACGCAGCGCCCAACGGCAAAACCGGCGTCCAGCGCACCGCAAAGGCTCGTGACCGCGCCCCGCATGACCTCAGCGAATTGCAGCTGCGAAATCATCAGGTCGTTCCAATTGCGCACGTAACTGATTTCATCCGAGGTGCCGGTGATGTCGTCGTGGAAGTGGTGGGCAACCAGACGCCTCCAAGCGGTATTCAACTCCGCCTGCGGATAGGGCATGCGGCCCAGCAGACCTGCGAAGCAGCTCAGGCGTTCGGCGGCGTCGGCCAGCTGTTCACCCTTGCGGTTCCAGCGCTTGCTCCAAACGCGGCTGGTGTAACAGCCCGTACCGTGGTCGCAGAGCAGCCATTCCCCACGGAAGACCGGCAGGGCCGCCTGCTCGGCCATGGGCAGGGCGGCAAGGTCGCGGAACAGCTGGTCGCTCCCGGTCGAAAGCACATCGGTATGCGTCTGTGCATTTTGCCGCAACTCGCCGCAGACCGCCTGCACCGAGGATTCCTCCGGTGAGCCGCCCTGGTCCCCAACCCCGTGCAGCAGTAAAACGCCGGGGTAGAGCTTATGCCGCCGCTGGAAGCCGAGCTTGATGCGAATGTCTTTGCGTTCGCGTATCTTTTTCAGGCGGCGGGTGTAGTTGCCCGCGTCCGGCGCGGCGAAGATGCTCTGGCCGTCCGGCGCGATCCACCGGCCCAGCGCGAAGCGCACCGGGTTGGCGCTGCCCCAGGTCAGTTTTTGTGTGCTGAAGCCCAAGAGGTTCGCGTGCGCGGCCACGCCCGGCAGCGCCGCACCAAAACCGAAGCAGTCCGGCAGGTAAATATCTTTGCTGCGCTGGCCAAAGGTCTCGTCAAAGTAGTTGTTGCCCAGTAGAATGTTGCGCAGCAGCGCCTCGGGCGAGGGGATGTTGACGTCGCCATTCTCCCAGGAGCTCCCCGACACGCGCCAGCGCCCCTGCGCGACGTATTCTTTCAATCGCTCGAATAACGCGGGGTAATATTCCTCCATCAACTCGTAGCGGTATGCGCCCTCGAAGGCGAAAACATACTCGGGGTATTTTTCGAACAGCTCGAAATTTTCGTTGAGCGTTTCGGGAATGTACTGTTCGATGGTCTTTTCGAGCGTCCAGTGCCAGGAGGTATCCAGATGGGCGGTGCCGACGGTATAGACGCGGGGTTTTTGTTTCTCGTCTGCCATATTGCCTCTCCTTGTAGGTGTTTTTTGTGCTGTTCTTTTAAAAGAACAGGCAAGCGGCATCTGCGGCGCAGCCGCGTAAAAACGGGGGCCTGAGGAACACGAAGCTCCTCAAACCCCCGGTCAGTGAATGCTATTAGTCAGCGATAACCTGTGCCGCGGTTTTCGCGACCGCGATCTTTTCCGCCGTCAGGGTCTTTGCGTCTTTGTTGCCGGGCGCATAGGTGATTTCCACCGCGTCGCCCACGGCGTAGAAAATGACGTCTTCCTGCACCGCCGCTGAAATGCTGTAAAACGCGGGTCCCTGCGCAAGCTTGATGTAATAGACGCTCGTGCCGTTGATGGCCTGGCTGCGGATTTCCGCGATGGTGCCGCTGGCCGTCGCTGCGGTTGGGGTGGGGTCCGGTTTATTGTCATCCGGCTTGGTCGTCGAAGGCGTGGAAGTATCGCTGGGGATTTTGACCTTCGATTCGTCAAAGTCCTTCAGGTCCGCCTTTTTCACAGCGGCAACATAATTTTGCACACATTCCTGCAGTGTGCTCCCGGTGACCTTGATGGTGCCGTACTGCACAACGTGCACCATGGCGAAGCCGTTGACCACCGTGTCGTCCTCATTTTTAAGGGAGAGGAAATAGGTCGGCTCGTTGCCCACGTTGATCAGGAGCGGGAAGGAGGCCTTCCAGCCCAGGTCGGAGACCAAGGTTTCTGCGGCGCCCTTGGCGGAGATTTCCGTCGCGCCGTTGATGTCCTTGTAATACAGGGTTTCTTTGGTGCGCTGATTGACCATGATAAAGCCGATGATGGATTCATCCGTAGTGATGGAAGTGATGCCGGTGTACATCCACACATCGTCGTCCTGGGCAATATAGTTGAACTCGGGGGAGACAATGGTCACGTTCTTCTGGCCAAGGATTGAATTCCAGAAGCCGTCGTTGTATTTACCCTTGTAATTATACTGCGCGGTGAGCAATGACCCGGCGTAAATACGGTCGATCCACTGCAGATCGGCTTTCTTTTCCCCGTTGATCTGCTCCATGGTGTATTCGGCGCACACGCCGGTATTTGGATCCACCAGGACGATGCCGGTGATGTCTTCGCCCCCCAGCAGGCCGGCGCGTTTGGTCATAACAGGGGCCACCCACCAGGGCTTGCCCGCGTCGTCAACCTCAAAGATCGCAGTACCGAACATCTTGGTGGGGTACGCGAAACGCAGATGCCGCTTGAGGAGCTTGCCGAAATGCTCCTGATCGGAATAATGAATGCTGCTTTCAACGAACTTGGTGGTTCGGGTATCCATATTCACCAGAATGTAGCCGGGCAGGCCTTCGCGCGTGTTGGTGAACCATTTGATCAGGTTTGCGTAAGAAAGCGTGACCACACGGTAAGGTTTGCTTTCGTAATTGATCTGCGTGTTGGTCTGCGAAAGAACAAACTGGGAGACGTTGCCGGTGGCCTGCGCCATGTCGCCCAGCGCGCGGTTGGCGGCGCCCAGCGCGGTTCCCTCATCCAATTTGGGGATGGAGGTGAAATCCACCGGGTTCATTTCTTTTTCAAAGTCGACTTCCTTCACTTCCAAGATGGAGCTGTAAGCCTTGGCCTGAAAGAAGGGGGAAGAAATCACCCACGCCAGGCCAAAGAACACCACAACAACCCCCAGGATGATCATCGGGATTGTTGAGGTCTTGCGGACAAAGGGGGTGTATTCAGGCTGACGCGAAGCGCCGCTGAAAAGAAAGAGGAACACCGGGAACGAGAGCAGTACCAGACCAACGTAATAATAAAACTCATTGGCCCTGAGGTTCAGCGGCGGCAGCATCACATAAAAGCCCACCAGCGCCGTGAGAATCGTGCCGCAGACGCTCAGCAGGATGCGCAGGCCCGCCCGCTCCGGCGGGATGACAATCCGCTTGTTTGGGCCACCCTTTTTCCCCTTGCCCGAAAAGCCCACCTGAATCGGTTCAGCCATAACTATGATTCCTCCCCAACTTCATAATAAATACTTGCACAATTTCACTGTATCGGATATAATGATACCATATGTTCAATGGAAATACAAGCAAATTTTTGATGAACGGGCGCTGGGCCCCTCATCACCAGAAAGTGAGTATTGCCTACATGGGTTATTTTCCGCCGCCCGCCTCCTGGGCGCCGCCTCAGGCCTGGCAGCACTATTACGCCGACGTGCAAAGACGCGGCATCCGCCGCCTTGCCAACATCCACGGGGCCGGGTTGCTGCTGGCCGGCGTGCTTCAGGTCGCGCTGATCGGCCCGCTGCTGGCACTGCCGGAGTTTTTCCCGGCGCTGGAAAACGACCCCCTTTGGGCAAACCTGATTCAGATGGCGGTGACGGTGCTGACGCTCTGCCCGGCGGCGCTTCTGAGTTTGCGCCTGCTGAACCCGCATGAACACAACCGTGCGCTGCCCTTTGGCCGCCCTTTTGCCGCCGCGCCGGATGGCAGCCGTGCCCGGTTGAACGCCACCGTGCTCTGCCTCGGGCTGCTGGCCTGTTTCGCGGGCAGCCTGCTTTCTTCCATGGCGGAAATGACGAGCAATTCCCTGGGGTTTACGCTTCAGCTGCCGGATGATCAAGCGGCCGCGCCGAGCGGTCCGGCCATGCTGGCCCTTCGCCTGATGGTCACCGCCCTCGGGCCAGCTGTGATCGAGGAACTGCTGATGCGCGGGGCGATCCTGCAACCCCTGCGCCGCTATGGCGACGCGTTTGCGATCATCGTCTCCTCCCTCCTCTTCGCACTGTTGCACGGGAACGCGCTACAGGGCATCTTTGCCTTTTTTGCCGGGTTGGGTATGGGGTACGCCGTCGTGCTTTCCGGCAGCCTTTGGCCCGGCATCATCATTCACTTCGTTAACAACGCCCTTTCCGTCGTCTTGGGCGAGGTATTTCTCCGCTACGCGGAAAACGAACGGGTATTGACCGTCGTCAACCTCAGCTACTATGCTTTCCACGTTCTTGTCGGCGCGGCGGGGCTGATGCTGGCGTTGCTCTGGCGGCGCGAACGCCCAAAACTCTGGCGGCCCCGGCCCGCCCTTTTGAGCGAAGGCGTTCTTTCGCTCAACTATCTTTTTTGCAGCGTTCCGATGGTGCTTTCACTGCTGGTGTTTTGCATTGAGATTTTCCGCCTTGCCATTCTAAGCAATACGACGACTTAACAAAGGCTCAGTCATCACTCATACTATTCCTTGATCAAAAGCGTTGCAAGCGTTTCGAGGATTTCGTTTGTACCGCTAGGCAGAGGACGCAGGCTGGCTGGCGCCTGTCAAGGACGATAACAACGCGGTACAGATGAAAGACCGGAACGATGCAAGGATTTTACCAAGGGGTAGTATAAGGGGAGGGGGCAACGCATTGCGCATTCTGCGCTTTACGGCGGAGCGGTTCCGCAACCTGGAACACGCCGCGCTCGAGCCCTGCTCCGGTGTCAATGTCATCTACGGCGAAAACGGGCAGGGCAAAACGAACCTGATTGAGAGCCTCTGGCTCTTTACCGGTTGCCGCAGCTTTCGCACGGCGGAGACCGCCGAGCTGCTGATGCGGGGCAGCGAAAGCGCGGCGCTCTCAGCCGTGTTTGAATCCAACGCCCGGGAACAGCACGCGGAACTGCGCATCGCCAAACGCCGGGCGCTGCGGCTCAATAACTTTGAAGAAGAGACGCCCCGCCGGATGCTGGGCGTCTTCCCCGCCGTCGCCTTCACCCCGGCCACGCTCGCCCTTGCGCAGGGTGGCCCCGGCGAACGCCGCCGCTTTATTGACGTCGCTTTGAGCATGCTGCGCCCGGCCTACGCGGTGCGGCTTTCAAAATACCTCAAGGCCTTGGCCCAGCGCAACGCTTTGCTTCGCCAGACGCCACCCGCCGACGCGGCCGCAGCCGAGGCGTTGCTCTTGCCCTGGGACGAGACCCTTGCCCGGGAGGCAGCTGCTCTGGCCGCCGCACGGCGGCAATATCTGGCTGAACTGATCCCTCATGCCCAGGCTTTTTATGAGGGAATTTCGGGCGGGCGCGAGCGCCTTTCGCTGGTCTATCAGCCCGCAGGGCTTCGCCCGGAGGCGTGGGCGCAGGGCAGTGTCGCCGAACTGGAAACATACTACCGCGCGGCGCTGGAACAAAACCGACGCGGCGATTTTCGCCGACAGATGACCCACGCCGGGCCTCACCGGGACGATCTGCTGCTCACCCTGGACGGAACAGCCCTGCGGAGCTTCGGTTCGCAGGGGCAGCAGCGTTCGGCGGCGCTGGCGCTGAAGCTGGCCGAGGCGGCGGTGCTGCGCGAACAGGCGGAGGAATGCCCCGTCACGCTGCTGGACGACGTCATGAGCGAGCTGGATGCCCGCCGCCAGGCCGACCTGCTGCGCTATCTGGAAGGCTGGCAGGTCTTTCTCACCTGCTGCGAGCCCAGCCATCTGCTGCACGGGCGCTGCGGCAAGGCCTTTGAGATGACGGCGGGGACGATTAAAGAGATGATCTGAGTTCTTTTTCGCGAAAGAAAAAGAACCAAACAGAA
>JAVBOZ010000089.1:0-15605 GCA_031549985.1 Oscillospiraceae bacterium
AGCTCATACAGTTTTTCTTTTTGATAAAGAAAAAGCTGCATCAGTACTTCCTGCGTATGCAAAACTAATTCTTATTTGTTTTACAGACCTAGAGAAACAGGAGAATGCAGTTGCTGGATGTCATGCTGTTGGAATGGTTCACAACAAAGAACCATTGGAGAAAAATGACCCACATTTTCCATCAAGTATAGCGGACTATTGGTGTCAGTACAGTCCTTCATTAACGGAACGAACCCCCAAACCACAGTACCTGATAGATTATTTTCGTGTTGGAAATCTTGCGTTTGCCCAGACAAAAGATACGAGTAAATTTATTGAATGGATATCAAAAGGATTGTTGCGATATGTAAACATAAATTCTCATGTTCCTTTATCAGCTTCCTCTTCTTCATTTAGCTCATTGCTGGCTCATCTTCCAATGAATATCCAAATAAACTTTCGTTCCTCACTAATGGAAATAATCTTTCTCCCCATTTCTACAGAAGCAGAATGGAACGCAGTGGTTACAAAAATACATGAGAATATTGATGCGTTATTTGATATCACATATGTCAAAAATGACATTTTGAAGTGGACTATTCCCAGCTCCTCCGGCTACATAGGAAATGAGCCAGTTAGTAATAACTGTTATCATCATAGAGACAATGAAACAGATCGAGAAATTGACATTCATTTGGGCAGTATTCATTCCGTTAAAGGGCATACACACCTTGCTACATTGGTCATGGAAACATTTTGGTATGGGCACAATGTTAAAAGCATTTTCCCATGGCTATGTAATGCACCACCCAAAGGGGGATTGAAAGATAGAAATATGATGCGCCTAAAATGCCATTATGTTGCGCTCACAAGGGCCAAAGGGCTTATATGTATCGCGTTGCCACGAGACTTAATTGATGAAGCTATTGTCACTAAGCTGGAAAAGGTCGGCTGGAACATCGTGAAGGTTTGACTAATTTGTGTCAATTATAAAAACTGCGCTCCAGAAGAAATTACCGTCGTCTGCATTGCGACCATCAAAGACATATTGCTACTTACCGGAGAGTAAATCCAACACACACAAACGCGTTGCATCTTTTTTGGAGTACCATTACAGTTAAATATCTACACGCAGAAATTGAACCTGTGTGTAGATATTTTCTTGTTTATGTGATATTATTAATGTATATTATTTATATTAGGTGCGATTGGAAGTTTTTTATGATTAAGCAAAACAACTTAGCAATAATAGCAAAAGAAGAAGCTCAAAAATGTTACCATGGAACGGTTATAGGGCTAAAATCTAATATAGAACCCATAATAGAACAATGGATAATTAATAAAAAATGGTCAATAGAAGAAGCTGATGACGGATGGTGTGCTGCTTTTGTTTATTACTGTTGTAATAAAGCAGGTTTTGATTTTCCCATAAGACCTGAAGGATGCATTTCATGCAACTTAGCGGGGTGCGGTGCATGGGAAGAATGGGCACAATTTGATAATCAAATAGAGTATTGCAAACCAATTAATTTTATTCCTCAAAGCGGAGATATAGTTCTATATGATAATGTATATAGCGGAGAAGAACATGATCATATAGGTATTGTCGTTGAAAATAAAGAACATTCAATAATTGTTGCAGAAGGCAATATCAATAATGTATCAGGAGTTGTTGAAAGAATAAAAGATATGCATATAAGAGCCTATATTAGGATTCCAAATGATTACGTATACCGTACAAAATAAGCACATTTGCCCTTTAGTATACCCTTTACAGCTTCTTAACCCATGAATTTACCCCGCCGCCGGTGCGCCCGGTAGCGGGGTTTTCGCTGTTTTTCGGTGACTTCGCAGACTGTGGTGTCAGCCAGCCATGATTTGAGGGTTGTGCTGTCCAGGGCGTATAGTTTGGGGATCAAACTGACCACCTGCCGTCCATTGTATTTTGGCGGGAACTATGTTAAAATCGGAAAAAGAAAGAGGTGTTTGCATGAAAGAAGATCTTGACGACCTTCTTGACGAAATCATTCGTCTTGAGCACTATCAGATTCGGAATTTATCTTCGAAAGACGGCAACAATTGCGAACCCAACCCGAGCTATTTCCATCAAATCAAATCAATGTATATTCGAGAGTGGGATGGTATCCGTAACCCAAATAGTATCTTTATACCCTTTATTTTTGTTGCAATCGAAGTTAGACTGAGAAGGCTCGTGGATTATGATCACGGCTGTGGGAAGCACCCAGCGGCTGTTAACATTCTTGATGCTCTGGTCGGCGAACGTTCACCTTTGCCGAGAGCGCATGAAGAGTGGAGGTGTTGCATTTATGCAGCAATCAAAAAAATTAAAGATACGTATTACACGAAGCAAGAGGAACTTCATGGTAACAGTCCTAGGAATGTCATAATGCATGGGAATACCCTGCTAATAATGGCGCCGGATAAATTGTTCTCCGAGATGCTTCAAGACTACTATAATTTGCTGCGAATTGCACCTAACAATGCAATTATGTCACTAGAAAAGGGCTATAAATCAGACCATGCTTGGCGCTGGTATTTGTAACAACTATCTGCCAGTAGGAGCTAGTTAAATACTCCACCACCGAGCCAGATTTAAATATTAGCAACCCCTCCCATAACCGAAACCGTATGCAGCAGCTGCCAGGACTGCGGCCACTGCGCGATGTCGATGGCCCCCCGCGTCCCCGCTCAATATTGACACTGCCCGCGCCGCTGCGTCCTATAACAGCGGCGCGGTTGTAATATTTCTGCGGCTTGCAGTCAAAGGTCACTTTGAAGCGAACCAGTTCACACAGACTTCCTTGCATTTCTCACTTTTAAGAGAATTTACGAAAAATGCAGTACCGAATGTTCATGAAGAATTTACATTTCATTTATTGACAAAACACCCGGTTGTGGGGTATGATAAAAGTACTCGCTGGCACTCAAACGCATCGAGTGCTAATTTTGTTTATTGCCGTGAGGGGAGGGGAACCGTGGACCTGAGCGAACGCAAGCGCCGTATTCTATTTGCCATCGTGGAGCTGTATAACCAAAGCGGCGAACCGGTCAGTTCCAAGCGATTGCTGGAACTGTTGCCCGAAGCGGTCTCATCGGCCACCATCCGCAACGAAATGGCCCAGCTGGTGGAACTCGGCTACCTCGAACAGCCGCATACCTCCGCCGGGCGCGCACCTTCGCCGTCGGCCTATCGGCTATATATTGAAGCGCTGCTGCCAGGGCGCGCGCTGAACCCGGCGCGCCGTCGCGAAATCGAAGCAAGGCTGCGTGAACGCGCCCGCGAACCGGAAAGCCTGCTGGAGAATGCGGGTAAAATCCTTTCAGAGGTGGCGGACTGCGCGGCGCTCTGCGTGGCGCACGGCGGCGCGGACGTCAGGCTCCGTCGGCTGGAAATGGCGCCCGTTGGCAGGCGAATGGCCATGGTGGCACTGTTGAGCGACCGGGGCGTCGTCAAAAGCCGCATCATCCGCACGGAGTGTGAGATGACCCCGGAAGTGCGGGATGCTTTCATGAACTTGGCGCAAGCGCACCTGATGGGCAAACCGTTGAATGAAATCAACCGTGCGGCGATGCAGTGCCTGGCCGTGCAAGCGGGCGAACAAATGCTGCCGATGATGGCTTTGCTGGCCGCAACGGCGGAGTTGGCTCGCGAGGCCGCCGAACAGGAGCTGCTGGTCGGGGATACGGGCCGCTTGCCGCAGCAGGAACTGGAGCGCAGCGCGGCGTTGCTGCTACGCCAGTTGCTGGAGACCGCGCGGCCTGCGGGGGACGTCGGCGTCGTATTGGGTGCCGAAGCCCCGCAGCCCAGCGCCGCGCTGCGCGAGATGGGCCTGATCGTCTCGCCTTATAGTATTGGCGGTGCTGCGTGCGGCCTGTTGGGCGTTCTCGGGCCGCTGCGGCTGGATTATGCCAGCGTGATCCCGAGCCTGCGATTTGTGACAGAGCTGGTCGGCGATCTGTTGAGCCAGAGTTTGGAGGAATGATGCATGCGGCGTAAAATAAAGCGTTGGCTGCGCCGCAACCGTAAGGTGCTGTTTCCCGCGCTGGCGCTGGTGCTTGCGCTGACCGCGCTGCTTTGCGCGCGTTGGTATGTGGTGCATCAACACAACCAGAAGAGCATCTTAAGTCTGGGCGGTGAGACGCGCGGCTGGGATTCCCTTTATCCGGTTAGCGAGACCGAGGTATGGGCTTCGCTGCGTTTTTCCGATTACGCGCAATTGTATTACGGGCAACACGACCCTCTTTTTGATGAGGTGCTGACCTACGATCAGGGGGGCTTGAAGGACCTCGAGCTTGAGGACAACGCATGGCTCCCGCCCGGCGTGGCTGAGTGCAGGGTGGAGCAAAAACCCAACAGAGCTGGCAGGGAGGCAGAGAGAAAGAAGGAGACTCTAGCCCTTGCGCCTGAGCCTTGGGCAATGGATATGCATTGGCGCCCGCTGCTGATGAGCAGCATCAGCGCCTATAAAGTGGATTACCGGCTCTATAGCCTTGGAATTTTTCCGGCGCGGCATGGGGAGATTGGATATTTTTTGCAGGCAGGTGAAAGCGATCTGCGTTGGGTAGTCGCCTATTGCAGGGATCCCGACGATCCCGAATCACCGGTAATCTATTATGACGGGCAGGCACTGGTCGTTATGCGGGCCGTCGCGCGGATTTGGGGACCGGCACTGCAGCGGAGTATGGATGAGGGCAGCGCGCAGCCGATGCCGGTGCAGCCGCTGACCGCGAATCTGCGGGCGCTGCATTTCCCGGTGGATATGTATTTTCCAAAGCCTGACGCTGTATATATTGAACCGAATAAATGATTTGAGAAAGGGTAAGGAAGCTATGTCGAAAAAGCAACCCGCGCAGCCGGACGCATTTTCATCGGAGACCGCAGCGGAACAGTCGGCTGCGGAGACGGTGGACCCCATTGTGGCGGAGATGGATGCAATTGCTGACGAATTGGCGCAGGCAAAGGAGCAATGGCTCCGCTTGGCGGCGGAGTATGACAACTTCCGCAAGCGCTCGCAGCGGGAACGGGAAGAAAGCTACGGGGCTGCGAAGGCGGATACGCTCAAGAGCTTTTTACCTGTGCTCGATAACTTCGAAAGGGCCCTTTTGCCCGCTGCGCTTTCGGAGGAAGGCGCGTCTGAGTTCCGCAAGGGGATGGAGATGATCCATAACCAGCTGCTGGGGGTGATGGCCGCCCAGGGCGCGGAGCCTTTTGGCGAATCGGGTGAACCTTTTGATCCGGCTTTTCATATGGCCATGCTGCACGAGGAGAACGACGCGTTTGGCGAAAACACCGTTGCGGAAATCTTTCAGCGAGGCTGGCGGCTGGGGGATCGTGTGATCCGCGTGGCGACGGTTAAAGTTGCGAACTAAAAGTTGCGAACTAATAGTATAAGTCTCCGGCAATCCCGGAATACCTGATACATATAATTCAGTTGAGGAGGAAATAGACATGGCAAAGATGATTGGCATTGACCTTGGAACAACAAATTCCTGCGTGGCGGTGATGGAGGGCGGCGAAGCCGTGATCATCCCGAACGCGGAGGGCGCGCGTACCACGCCCAGCGTCGTGGCCTTTGGCAAGAACGGCGAGCGCATGGTGGGGCAGGTAGCCAAACGCCAGTCCATCACTAACCCCGAACGCACAGTCGCTTCGATCAAACGTCAGATGGGTTCCGATTACAGAGTGACCATCGACGACAAGAAATTTACCCCGCAGGAAATCTCCGCCATGATTCTGCAAAAGCTCAAGACTGATGCGGAAGCCTACCTTGGCCAGCCGGTCAGCGAGGCAGTCATCACTGTGCCCGCCTACTTCACCGACGCGCAGCGCCAGGCCACCAAAGATGCCGGGCGTATCGCCGGGCTGGAAGTCAAACGTATCATCAACGAGCCGACGGCGGCGGCGCTTTCCTATGGTGTGGATAAAGAGGCTGACCAGAACATCATGGTCTATGACCTGGGCGGCGGCACGTTCGACGTTTCGGTCATTGAGCTGAGCGACGGCCTGCAGCAGGTGCTGGCCACGGCGGGCAATAACCGCCTGGGCGGCGATGACTTTGACCAGCGCGTCATTGACTGGATGGCCCAGGAGTTCCAGAAGGACAGCGGGATCGACCTGCGCAGCGACAAGATGGCCATGCAGCGCTTGAAAGAGGCAGCCGAAAAGGCGAAGATCGAGCTTTCCGGCGTGACGTCGAGCCAGATCAGCCTGCCCTTCATCACGGCCGACGCCACCGGCCCCAAGCACATGGAGATGACCCTTACCCGGGCGAAGTTCAACGAACTGACAGCCGACCTGGTTGAAAAGAGCATGGTGCCGGTGCGCCAGGCGCTGCAGGACAGCAAGCTGAAGGTCGGCGATATCCATAAGGTTCTGATGGTGGGCGGTTCCAGCCGTATCCCCGCCGTGCAGGATGCGGTCAAGAATTTCATCGGCTCCGAGCCTTTCAAGGGCGTCAACCCCGACGAGTGCGTTGCGCTCGGTGCCGCGCTGCAGGCGGGTCTGCTCGGCGGCGACATCAACTCTGGTCTGCTTCTGTTGGATGTGACGCCGCTCTCCCTCGGCATTGAGACGATGGGCGGGGTCAACACCCGCATCATCGAGCGCAACACAACGATCCCGACCAAGAAGAGCCAAATTTTCTCCACAGCCTCCGACAACCAGCCCTCCGTGGAGGTGCACGTCTTGCAGGGCGAGCGCGAGTTTGCCAAGGATAATAAGACCTTGGGCGTGTTCCATCTTGACGGGATTCTTCCGGCCCGGCGCGGTGTGCCGCAGGTCGAGGTGACTTTCAATATCGACGCCAACGGCATTGTGCATGTCTCGGCCAAAGACCTTGGCACACAGAAGGAGCAATCCATCACCATCACCTCCTCCACCAATATGAACAAAGACGACATCGACAAAGCCGTGCGTGAGGCGGAGCAGTTCGCCCAAGAAGATAAGCAGCGCCGCGAAGAGGTTGACCTGCGTAACGACGCCGATCAGTTGGCCTACCAGAGCGAGAAGCTGCTCAACGAAAACGGCGATAAGTTCGAAGACGCTGATAAGACGGAGATCACCGCTGCCGTTGAGGCCTTGCGCAGTGCCTTAACCGGGCAGGATGTGAACCTGATCAAGAGCCGCAAAGACGAGCTGCAGGCGAAGTTTTACGCCGTGAGCGAGAAGCTCTATCAGCAGGCGGGCGGCCCGGAAGGCGGTTTCCCCGGCGGTGAAGGCTTCGAGAATGGCCAAGGTTTCCCGGGCGGCGACATCCCGCCGGAAGAGGATATTCCGCAGGCATAAGACAGTGGATAAGATATAGAGGGGCCAAGGGTGGCTTGGGTCATCCGGCATTATATGAAAGAACGGGGCGCGTTCCGTGGCTGAAAAACGAGATTTTTACGATGTGCTGGGGGTTCCGAAGGGTGCTTCCGACGACGACATCAAGAAGGCCTATCGCCAAAAGGCGAAACAATACCACCCCGACCTGCACCCGGACGACGCGGAGGCGGAAGCCCGGATGAAGGAGGCCAACGAGGCCTATGAGATCCTCTCGGATCCGCAGAAAAAAAGCCGCTATGACCAGTTCGGCCACGCGGGCGTCGACCCCAACGCGGGCGCAGGCGGTTTTAACGGCAGCTTTGACTTCGGTGACTTGGGCGACCTCTTCGGGAACCTCTTCGGCGGCTTCGGCGGCGGCGCGCGGGCGGCGAACCCCAATGCGCCGCGCCGGGGAACTGACCTGGAGGAACACGTCGTCATCGCCTTTGAGGAGGCCGCCCGGGGTTGCAAGCGTACATTAAATGTCAACCGCGTGGAGGTCTGCGACGACTGCGGCGGCTCCGGCGCGGCCAGGGGGACTGCTCCCAAGACCTGCCCGGACTGCGGCGGTTCAGGCCAGAAGACAGTGCAAAAACGCACACCCTTTGGCGTGATTTCAACCTCAACGCCCTGCACACGCTGCCAGGGCAGAGGGAAGGCCATCGACAACCCCTGCCAAAAATGCCGGGGCGGCGGTCGGGTGCGCAAGCACGCGCCCATAGAATGCGTAATACCCGCCGGTATCGACGACGGGCAGGCGATCCGCGTACGCGGGGAGGGGAATAAGGGACTCAACGGCGGTCCGGCGGGCGATTTGCTCATCGGCGTGACCGTGCGGCCACACCCCCTCTTCGAGCGCGACGGATACAATCTCTGGTGTGAGGTCAGCATCCAATTCTGGCAGGCCGCTCTGGGCGATATGATTCAAGTGCCGACGTTGGACGGCAAGGTCGAGCTGCGCATCACCCCGGGCACCCAGCCCGGCTCTGTCATCTCGATGCGCGGGCGGGGTATCCCGGAATTAAATAGCGGCGGGCGCAAGGGCGACGCATTCTTCCGCATCCAGGTGGAGGTGCCGGATAGCCTGAGCGCCGAACAGCGCGCGCTGTTGGAGCAATTGCGCGGACAATTCCCTGCCAGCGCCGACGCCGCCCCCCCCAAGGGGCCGCCCGAGCCGCCCGAAGAAAAACACGGATTTTTCCGGGGGCGTAAAAGATGACCCCGATCATATCCGTTATTGTCCCGGTATATAACGCTGCAGCGTATCTGGAGACCTGCGTGCTTTCCGTACGCTCACAAAGCTTTGACTCGTGGGAGTTGCTGCTGGTGGACGATGGCTCAACGGACGCTTCGCCCGGGCTGTGTGATCAATGGGCTGCGCGGGATCCCCGCATTCGGGCGCTGCACCAGCGCAACGGCGGTGTCAGCGCGGCGCGGAACGCGGGCATAGCGGAGGCCTGCGGCGAATGGCTCTCGTTTGTGGATGCCGACGACTGTGTCGAATCGGCGTTTTTGCAGACGCTATATGAGCAGGCAATCGAAAGCGAGGCGGATTTAAGCATCTGTACCATGCGCAAATTCGCCGGGGATTGGGAAGGCGGTACGCTGGAATGCCCCGGTCTGCCGAATGGCGCTTTTGGTAGGGAGAAGATCGTGGGCGAAATGGCGCTGTATCTCATGCGATTCAACGCATGCAACTCTATTTGCACCAAATTGTTCAGGCGAGATATTGTGGAGGCGGGCGGCCTTCTTCTGACGCCAGGCAGAACCCACGGCGAGGACCGCGAGTTTTTGCTGCGCTATCTGGCGCATTGCCAGCGCGTCGTCTATGACCCCCGCGCGCTCTATCGTTACCGCACGGTGTCAGGCAGCGCCGTCAACGCTTTGCGGCACGACCCCTCGGAGCGAATCTGGCAACAGCACATGAGTGACCTGCCGCTTTTTGAAGCGCTGGGCGTACCGCCGGATGAAGCGTACGCTCACTGCAGGGAGGGAGTCGCGGTCGAGACCTTCAACGAAATTTGGCGGTTGGCCCGCGCGAAGCCACGAAGCGTGGCTCTGCGGCAGCTGCGGCAATTGTTGCGCAGCCGAGCCATGGAGGCGCTGTTGGCAATGCCTGCGGAACTTTTCGTGATTGTATTCCCGGGCAGGCCCGCGCGCGTCGTGCGCTGGCTTGCGGCCAGACGAATGGCGCTTTCGCTGCAATTATTGGTTTGCCTGCTGTTTCCGTCATAATTTAACGCGATACGCACGAAAATCAAAAAAGATTTCGATGCAATCCCTTATTTTTTCTTTCATCCGAAAAAACGCTGGAAATGCGCCAGCCAGTTTACAAGAAGCGAAAAACAATGTAAAATAGAGTGAAGTCTATTATTTAAGGATGGGTATACTGCTCATGGAGATGCTTGGTTATTATAATGGAAAGTACGGCCCGCTTGCAGAAATGACGGTGCCGATGAATGACCGTGTCTGTTATTTCGGCGACGGCGTTTACGACGCGACCTATAGCCGCAATTACAAAATTTTTACGCTGGACGAACATGTTGACCGCTTTTTCAACAGTGCGGGCCTGCTGGGCATCCGGCTCACCCAGACCAAGGAAGAGCTAAAAGCCATCCTCAACGAGATGGTGCGCAAGATGGATACCGGAGAAAACTTTGTCTATTGGCAGGCGACGCGGGGTACGGGCATCCGCAACCACGCGTATCCTGAGGCCGAAGTCAGCTCCAACCTCTGGATTGTGATCCGCCCGGTTGGTGTGCAACCTCTGGAAAAAAAGGTCAGGTTGATCACAGTGGAGGACACCCGCTATCTGCACTGCAACATCAAGACGCTGAACCTGTTGCTGAACTGCGTGGCCAGCGAAAAGGCGAAACAGGCCGGTGCGGACGAGGTCATCTTCCACCGCGGCGAGCGCGTAACCGAATGCGCACACAGCAACTGCCACATCATCAAGGACGGCGTCTTCATCACCGCGCCGACGGATCATCTGATTTTGCCCGGCATCGCGCGCGCGCATCTGATTAAAGCCTGCAAGGCGCTGAACATTCCGGTGGATGAGACGATTTACACCGTGGCCGACGTGTTTGCGGCCGATGAGGTGCTGATCTCCAGCGCGGGTTCCTTTGGCCTTGTGGCTGAGAGCGTTGACGGCAAACCCGTGGGCGGCAAGGCTCCGGAGATCATCGCCAAGCTACATGCGTATCTTTGGAATGAGTTCATCACTGAAACGGAGTAATCTATGACGCAGCAGGAGTTGACTCTCTATAATCTGGGCCAGACGCTCGACGACCTGAGTAATCTTGACCCGCGTGGTTATGGCGTTTGCCGCATCCTTTATGACGCTGCGCGCAAGGTGACCGGCGAGCCCCTTTGCATGAACGCGGCGAAGCGGCTTTGCGGCGCGGTCAAGGCCGACGATTTTGTTTACATCATCACAGGTTTCGTTCTGCGACCTTTCAAAAAGGCGGAGACAGACGGCATCATTGGCGCTATTCTGCTGGCCCGTGCGCTGATCAAGGCGTTCGGCGCAAAGCCCGTGCTGGTCTGTCAGGAAGAGAATGTGCAGGCCGCGAAGGCCATCGCCGCCGTGTGTGGGGTTCATAGCTACGACAGTATTGAGGAGATACGCAGCCTGCCTACGGCCATTGCCGTCGTACCTTTCACGAAGGATCAGGCCGCCGCGCAGGCGCAGGCCGATGCTTTGATCGCGCAGGCGCTGCCTGCCGCGGTGGTCAGCACCGAGGCCCCCGGCGCGAACGCCAATGGCGAATATCACAACGCCACGGGCTTGAATATGACCGAGCTTGAGGCCAAGATGGATGTTCTGTTCACCGCGCTGCAAGAAAAAGGTGTGCTGAACATTGCCATCGGGGATTTGGGTAACGAGATCGGCATGGGCAAAATCGCGAACCAGCTGGAGCGTTACATCCCTTACGCGGGGCCGGGGCGCTGCCGCTGCAAGACGCACAGTGATGTAGATTGCGTGGGCGGCATTGCGGCCGCCACGGCGGCGGATCACTTGATCACGGCAACCGTCAGTGACTGGGGCTGCGGCGGTATGATTGCCGCGCTGGCCTTTTTACGCGAAGATATTGAGATCATGCACGACGCGGAGCTCGAAAAAGCCGCCTGCGTTGCCGCAGCGCAAAACGGCATGATTGATATGTACGGTTGGATGATCCCGGCGATCGACGGCTTTGGGCTGGCGATCAACACTTCCATCGTAACGCTGATGCGTGAATGCGTCAGCGAGGCGCTGAAGCTGCGCGAAACCTGCGCAACCTGGTTTGAAAAGACGATCGAATTGGGCTTTTTCAATGATAAGGTAAGGGTGAACTGAAGTGGAGTATCCGGCCTTTTTGCCTGTTGGCGACGCCGCGCTGAGCGTGGAGTTCGGCAGCGGGATCAGCCCGGAAATCAACGCCCGGATTCGGGCGTTGAGCGACGCTTTGGCCCAAAAGCCCATCCGGGGCGTGCGTGAATGTGTGCCAACCTTTCGCTCCTTGCTGGTGCTCTATGACCCCTGTCGGCTTCGTTTTGAGCGCCTTGTGCGAAAGCTGCGCGAGCGAATCGCGAAGCTGGGCGGCTCCCGTGAAGGCGAAAAGCGCGTCTTTGTTATCCCCGTCTGCTATGGCGGCGCGTTCGGCGAGGATTTGCCCAACGTTGTGGCGCATACGGGTCTTGCGGCGGAAGAGGTCGTCCGGCGGCACAGCGGCACTGATTATTTGATTTATATGCTGGGCTTTTTGCCCGGCTTTGCCTATTTAGGAGGCTTGGACGCTGCGCTTCATACGCCGCGCCTGCAAAATCCCCGCACCAGTATTCCGGCGGGTTCGGTGGGCATCGGCGGGGAGCAGACGGGCATCTATCCCCTGGCTTCGCCCGGCGGCTGGCAGCTGATCGGCCGTACGCCCGTGCGCCCCTATGACCCCGCCCGCTCGGAACCGATTCTATACCGGGCAGGGGATTACATCCGCTTCGCGCCCGTCGACGAACAGGAGTACGCAGCGCTGGAGCAAAGGCAGGCGTCCGGGGAGATGGTCTGGGAGGTGTTACAGGAATGAACGACAACCGCCTCATGATGATCCGCAGCCCGGGGATGCTGACGACGGTGCAGGATGAGGGGCGCTTCGGCTGGATGGCCAGCGGGTTTTCCCCCTCCGGCGCAATGGACCTGGCCGCTGCGCGGCGCTGCAATCTGTTGGTAGGGAACCCGATGGACGCGGCGGTGCTGGAAATGACCATGACCGGCATCGCTGCCGAATTCACCTGCGACTGCGTGATTGCCCTTACGGGGGCGGATATGGGCGCGGTGCTTGGCGGGCGTCTGCCGCCATATGAAGCCGTGGCCGTGCGGGCGGGGGAAACCCTCGTCTGCGGCAGTGCAAAGGCGGGCATGCGCGCATATTTGGCTGTCGCCGGTGGGTTTGATCTGGAACCCGTGATGGGCAGTTGTTCCACCGGCATAAAATTCGGCCTGGGCGGCTTCGAGGGGCGCAAGCTGAGGGCGGGGGATGCGCTGCCGCTGCGCTGTCCTGAAATCCCGGTGTCGCGGTTGGAAGAACGCGTACTGCGCATGCCGAAATGGCTGGACCCTTTTTGGACGAAAAAGAACCACGATGTGCGGCTGCGGGTAGTTATGGGGCCGCAGGATGACCGCTTTACCCCGGCCGGGATCGAAACTTTTTTGGGGCAATGGTATACTGTTACCCCGGATTCGGATCGTATGGGAAGCAAGCTGGCAGGCCCCAGGATTGAGGCCGCGCAGGGCTATGACATCATCTCCGACGGCATTGCGCCGGGGAGCGTGCAGGTGCCCGCCTCCGGCCAACCGATTGTTATGATGGCCGACTGCCAGACCACGGGGGGCTACGCGAAAATCGCCGCAGTGATCACTGCCGACCTGCCGCTGATGGCGCAGGCGAGGCCCGGCGACCGCGTCCGTTTTGAGGCGGTTTCGGTTCGGCAGGCGCAGCGCGCCGCCCGTGAAGAGCGCTGGGCGCTGAAAAGGCTAGAGAATATGTGAGGCAAGCGTATGCGGCACTACCATCGCACATGGGCGGAAATTTCTCTGGACGCCATCGCGCACAACGTGCGGGCCGCCCGGGCGTGCATTCCCGCCGAAACGAAGCTGATGTGCGTTATCAAGGCCGATGGATACGGCCACGGCGCGCTGGCGCTGGCACGCTTTCTGGATGACAAATGTGAATATTACGGTGTGGCCGTGCTGGAAGAGGCTCTTACACTGCGCGCGGCCGGGATCACCAAGCCCATTCTGCTGCTGGGGTATACCTCACCCAGCCAGTTTGACGCAGTTGTCGCCGCCGGCTTGAGCCAGACCATCTTCAGCGAGCGGGATGCGCAGGCGCTTTCGGGCGCGGCCCTCAGGGCAGGTACCCGCGTAAAGGTGCATTTCAAGGTGGATACCGGTATGGGGCGCATTGGCTTTGCCGACACCCCGCAGAGCGCGGCGTTGCTGGCTGATCTTGCCCAACTGCCCGGCTTGGAGGCCGAGGGGATTTTTACGCACTTGGCCTGTGCGGACGAAGCTGATCCGACCTCCGCGCGTGGCCAATTTGAGCGCTTCGCGGCCTTTTGTGCGGCGGCGGAAAAGTCGGGCCTGCGTGTCCCGATCCGCCACATTTGCAACAGTGCGGGCCTGATCGGTTTTGAAAACCCCCTTGATATGGTGCGCCTAGGCATCTCGCTTTATGGCCTTTATCCCTCCGAAGAGGTTGCGAAAGACCGGATGCCCCTGCGGCCCGCGATGTGCTGGAAGACGCACGTGGTGCACCTGAAGGAGGTGCCCGCCGACACAGGCATCAGTTACGGGCACACCTTTGTAACCAAGCGCACAACCCTTTTGGCGACGCTCCCGATTGGCTATGCGGACGGCTATCCACGAGCGCTGTCGAACACGGGGCGGGTGATCATCCGCGGGCAATACGCGCCCATTGTCGGCCGCATTTGCATGGATCAGTGCATGGTGGATGTGACGGATATCCCGGGCGTGACATTGGAGGATGAGGTGATCCTCGTGGGCTGCGAGGGCGACTGCCGCGTCACACTGGAAGAGATCGGCGCGGCTTCGGCCAGCTTCAATTACGAGACGGCCTGCCGAGTGGGTCAGCGCGTCCCCCGCGTCTATATACTGGGCGGCGAGGTGTCGGACTTCCACTCCGTGTTCCTCACCCAGGCGATGTACGAAGCACGTAGCTAAGAAAAACACAAAAATTATTGAGGAGGCGATTTTTTTGAGGAAACAGTTCGTACGTTGTTCCCGCCGGGTACTTTGCCTGACAGTGGTGGCCGCGTTACTCTGTCTTGGTCTGGCCGGCTGCAGGCAGCCGAAACGTGAACTCACCGTCCGCTCCGCCTGGGGGCTTGGCAGTATGACCTTTGACCTGCCCGGCGCAAGACTGAAAGCGAATGAGGCCGGGACAAGGGTGGATTTTCAGTCCCGCTTGAGTATGGATGAAATCGCCGAAATTATTGCGGAACAGCTGCCGGAAAACACCGTCCTTGAACGTCCCGGCGGCAGCATCCTGCTTCGGCAGACCAACGGAACAGGTGAAAACACGCAGACGGATTATTATTACCTGACGGTCAACAGCATGATGTCGAAGCGTACATCCATCAATGAAACGGAAAAAGCTGAACCCAGGGGGAAACATTATCTGCTGACTTGTCTGGAGGCGGAGTTTGCTTCGCCGGACGGGAATTCCGTGAAGATGCTTTTCCCCCGCCATCTGCTGGCAACCGGGGAAGAACGGGTGGCGGATAAAGCGCTCCCGACGGATACGCCGATGCGGTACGGCGAAATCGCCTACCGTGAGCTGCTGAATTTTTATGATAGTTTTGGCCGCTACAACATCAAAATGGTTGATGGAGTCATGGTAATCAACGGCTACAAGAACCTGCCGGCGGACGTGGATGAGCTTCAATTACCTCCGATGGGGCAACGCGTTTATCTGAAGGTCGACGGTCTGGCACGGGAGTTCACCATTCAGGTCAGCTTCAAACCGGGCCCGCTGGAACCGGACGGGCAAAATGCGACGTCCTAACTTGAAAGGAATAGTATGCGACTGGATAAATATCTCAAGGTCTCACGTTTGGTTAAGCGCCGCACCATCGCCAACGAGCTTTGCGACGCCAAGCACGTTGATGTGAACGGGAAGCCTGCACGCGCCTCCTACGAAATCAAACCGGGGGACGTAATTAACATCACTGTTGGAGCGCACAGGACTAGCGCCCGTGTCTTGACGGTGAGCGAGCACGTAACCAAGGAAAGCGCTGCGGC
>JAVBOZ010000016.1:0-7445 GCA_031549985.1 Oscillospiraceae bacterium
TCGTCCGCAATGATGAGGTCCGGCCGGTTGGCCAGGGCGCGGGCGATGGCTACGCGCTGCTGTTCGCCGCCGGAAAGCTCGTTCGGCTTGCTCTGCGCCTTTTCCGTCAGCCCCACCAGATGGAGCAGGTACGCAACCCGCTCGCTGATATCTCTTTCCTTCGCCCCGACCACGCGCATGGCGAAGGCGATGTTGTCGTAGACGTCCATGGAACTGATCAGGCGAAAATCCTGGAACACTACGCCCAGCTGCCGCCGGAAGAGCGGGATCTGCCGCGGCTTCAGGGTGTTCAGCTCAAAGCGCCCCACCCGGATGCTGCCGCTGGTGGGCACTTCCTCATGGAGCAGGAGCTTGAGAAAAGTGCTTTTGCCCGCGCCCGAAGCGCCGACGACAAAAACGAACTCCTGCGGCGCGATATGCAGTCTGACATGCCGCAGCGCAACAGTACCGTTCGGATACTCTTTCGTAACATCAAGGAAATCAATCATACGGATGTCTCCCTCTTGCGCGATTCACGCAACCTATTTTATGCCCAACCGCATCCTATAACAAAATGCGATCTCCCGTTGCTCCCCCGCGAATTCTTCTTCTACGACCGCCCTAAATGTTTCCAGTTCACTGCGGACCAGCTCCGGCTCCTGCCGCAAGACGGCCTGCAGGCCGCCCTGGCTCAGCGCGATGCCATCATATCGCGCGGCGTCGCAGTGCTCCCAGTTCATGAACAGCACCGCACGCGCATATTTGAAATGCCCGCACGCCTTTATATTGCCCAGATGCTGCTCCTTCGGATAGCGAATGAACGCGTCCTTATATTTCCGATCGGCGCTTTCAATCTGCCGCACCTTGCCGAGCAGCGCCTCGTAGGCTGTTTCAACACGGAGCGAACAGACCGGCGGCCAATCGCAATCATAAGCGGCAAATATGCCGCCGGGTCGCAGCAGGCGGCTGACTTCCGCAAGCGTGGCGGTCGGCTCCATCCAATGGAAGGATTGCGAACAGGTGACGATATCGGCTCCGCCGCCCGGCAGGCCGGTGCAGTCGGCAAAAGCTTTGATAAATTCAATGTTGGCGCATCCCGCTGCGCGCGCCACGGCGACGGCGCGCATATCGTCGCTTGGCTCAACGCCGATCACTTTTTCGGCGGCGTCCTGCCAGACAAGCGTTGACAGGCCCGTTCCGCAGCCGAGGTCGACCACCGTCACCGGCGCGTGGTTAAGATAATGCCGCAGAATCTGCGTAACCGCAGCCGGGCAGCCGGGGCGGGCCGCGTCGTATGCGTCGGCAAAACCTGTGAAGCGGTCAGCGTTTTTGTTTGTCTCCAAGGCAACCCCTCCTTCATTCGCGCGTTAAATTCCAGCAATCTACAAATTTTGCAAGTTAATGTAAAAAAGTGCTCTAGCGCCGTAAAAACACTTGTTGGGCGGAAAAATCCGCCCAACAGGCGGAGAATCCGCCAACTCATTTATAAAAGTAAAACTTACCTAAAGCAATGCTCCGCTAAAACCTTCCTTAAGCTTAGTTGCAAATGTATATTTATATGTTTTACTAAACGGAATTAATACCGGGTCGGTTTGGCGTCCAGATATTTCTTGACCATCAGCGCAACCTTGAAGACGATGGCGTCGTCAAATTCGCGCAAATCAAGACCCGTGAGCTTTTTGATCTTTTCCAGCCGATAGACCAGCGTGTTGCGGTGCACGAAGAGCTTGCGTGAGGTCTCAGAGACGTTGAGATTATTCTCAAAGAACTTCTGAATCGTGAAGAGCGTCTCCTGGTCGAGGCTGTCGATGGTGCCGCGCTTGAAGACCTCCTGCAAAAACATGCCGCAAAGGCGCTTGGGCAGCTGGTAAATCAGGCGGGCAATGCCGAGGTAATCGTAGCTGATGATCTTCTTTTCGGTATCAAACACTTTGCCGACTTCCAGCGAGACCTGTGCTTCCTTATAAGAAGCCGCAAGTTCGGGGATACTCATGACAGTGGAGCCAATGCCGATGGCGGGCTGGCTGTAATATTCGGTGCTGACGGCGTCGGCGATGGATCGGGCCAGTTTCTCAAGGTCACGGGCGTCCATGTTGGCGCGCACTTCCTTAACCAGGGCAATGTCCGTTTCGCTGACGCTGATGACAAAGTCTTTGGTGTGGTCGGGGAAAAGCGAACGCACGGTCTCGAACACCGAAACTTCGCAATTTTCGCCCATGCGAATCAACAGCACCGCCCGGGGGGCGTCATTGTTGAAGTGAAGTTCACGGGTGCGCAGGTAAATATCGCCGGGCAGGATGTTATCCAGGATCACGTTTTTAATGAAATTCGCACGGTCAAACCGTTCGCCTGCGAATTGCTCAACGCTGCCCAGGCTAACCGCGCAAAGAGTGGCGTAGCGTCCGGCCAGCTCGTCTGCGCCATCAACAAAGACGGCGAATGGGCTGCCCGGCGCGCCTTCCAGCCTGCAAAACGTGTAATTTCCCAACTGCACTGCCTCGGACGCACTGAAGACCGCCGAAAAATCCCCGGCACAGGTTTCGCCGAGGCGCTCGGCTTCGCTGCACGCTATGATCTCGCCATCTTCGTCTACTACGCCCACCATGCGGTCAATGGCACCGGCCATATGGTGGATGATGCCTTGGAACAGCCGATTGGACATGCGCAACGTCCCCTCTTTCCCTTTTCCTCTTCGAAAAACACAAAAAGCTGCTTCATACGCGATGGGGTGCCTGTTTGCAGACATTGTATATATTGTACACGATTCCGAAGCACAATGCAAGAGTAAAGTAAAAAATAATTTTAAATCCACCAGATTTTTCAGGTTAAATTCGTGATTATTCTATAAAAAGCATACTTCCTTGGCCATGATAAACGAAAATTTAAGGGTCTTCTTATGCAATATGCCTGTTGTGCAACTTGCCGGTAGCACGAGGGTCGGCAAAGTTGCGGCGTTCCGCACTTTTTTTCTGCATGTAAAAATATTTAAAGAAACTCTTGCAATTTCTGTCTCAATCATGTAGAATGAAACTAAGCTTGGCGGGTGCGTGCCGTTGGGCTGCTTATCGGCACGGTGCTCGAAAGCCGCGCCTTATACATTATTAAGGAGGAATTTTGGAATGAAGACAATGAAGAAGCTGGCCGCGCTGCTGTTGGCGTTCCTGCTGGTGGCGGGCATCTTTGCCGTGGGCGGCTCTGCGTCCGGGACGCAGTTCTTCGCCGCCAAAGACGAAGCTGGCAAATATACCGTCTATAAGGATGCTATTGCGGCACTGGGCACCCCGAGCGAAGACAGTAGCCTGATCACAAAATACTATAATTTGCAGCGGGCCGTGAATAAGCCTGTGATCAAGGACGATGAAAAGGAACAATATGAGGCCGACAAAGCCGAGCTTGCCGCCATCACCCCCCAGGTGAATGCGTTGTTTGCGACCCTTTCGGTTGCCGCCGGCGATACCTTTGTCGCCAACAGCTGGTTCCAGTATACCGGGCCGAATGCCAACAGCACGCCGCCGAAAGCGAACTTTGACAAGAACAGCGTTGCCTGGGTTTCGGTCAAGTTCTTGCCAGGTGTGTTTCAGAACCTCACTTACTCCGAAAAATATAACCAACCCAAAAAGGAAGTTCCCAAGCTGAATCCGGACGGCACTGAGGTAATGGTAGACGGCAAGGTCGTAACAGAACCCGTACTTGATACTCAACACGCGCTTTATTGCGACGCGGTGTATCCTGCATTCAGCGCCGGCACCAACGTGATCGACCGAAGCAAGACGGTTTTCGCCGGCTTGAATGAAGGCGATGAAGATTACTTCCCCGACGGCACCACGCAGATGTTTTCTTACTATACTTTGGGGCGTTTTGGCTATCTGATTGGCAGCCCCGTTCAGACCGCCATTTCCGACAACACCGTGCTGACGATTCCCGGCATCGGCGGCAAGGCGATGGGCATTGCGCCCAACGCACAGAAACACCCTGTTACAGGTGCTGACATTAAAAACGTAGTCTACAGCGAAAACACGGCCTACAGCCCAATTGGTGAAAAGCCCAATGATATTGGCAGTTACCCCTTCATCCCCCAGACCTGGAAAGGTCCCAGTACCACTACCAACTACGTCTATAACTCTGAAGTCTATGAACATTCTCCTGGCACTTTCAGGGTGCGTTCGTCGCGGATTACCTTCTTTGGCGACTTGAACAATACCGCTACGCTGGATGAGCTCATCCCCATTGATTTCGCCTGCGAATATAAGGGGGAAAACGGTCCGGCAAAAGCGGTCTTTGACGGGTGGCGCATTGTCGAGATCAATAACAACCCAAACAATCGCGGAGGAGCTTATTCCGCAGGTGAACCCTACAACAACTATGAGATTACTCTGGAAGCACAGTGGAAACCCGACTCCAACAACCCTCCCCCGGTTTATACGGCTAAGGAACCGAACCGCACCTGGAATTGGCTGAAAGAGCGCTTGACGCGCTGGGCGATTAATCTCACCGCCACAGATGAATTTGGCGATCCGGTCCCCTTCGCCGGTAATCTGCTGAAGGGCTTGCTCGCATGGCTCGTCCCCTTTGTCAACTGGATTGCTGAAGTCACAAACGTTGACCTTATGGGAATCTTGAAGTCGTTCGGCATCAGCTTTTAAAAACCACGAACCATGGCAGCGTTTATAAGATTACGTGATTAAACTGCGGTGCGGCTATGCAACGGTGCGCGCTGCGGGCCATAAGGAGGAACACCTGATGAAAAAAATTCTGGCTATTGTTTTGTGCGTTCTCACCCTTTTGAGCGTGATGACCGCAGTAGCGTATGCCGTTAGCGCCGAGAATCAGCGCTATGCCGCTGTCGCTCAGGCTGAGGAACTCAGCACCGAGTCCACCGCTGCGCCGACAACCGTACCCACGACGGATTGGACAGACAAATTTTCCGATTTTTGGGGCGTTTTTTACCCCATCTTTGATTTTGTCTATAAGAACGTCTTCGTCGTGTTCAGCCAATTTCTTGCGATGGCTGTGAACTGGATCATCAACTCGGTCTTTGGCTAAGCCATTTAAAAACAGTGCGCGCCCTGCCTTCGTCGGCAGGGCGCTTTTGTGTTGATTGGCAGGGGGGATTCCCGCGCTTGACATTTTTCAGGATAAAGTGTATAATGTATCCATACAATAGCGGCATAATCAAGCGCCGCGCTGCCCCGCAACCCTGTTCGGCGAACGCACAGGCCGCCGAACAGAGGCGTTCTGTGTTTTTTTTGCGCCGAAGGGGCATGCGCGGCAAAATATATGTTTGTTTTAGAAAGGGTGCAGCCATGGCAGGCAATCAAACGTTTCTGACAGCCGAAGGTTACAAAAGACTGACGGAGGAACTTGAGTCCCTTCGCACCACCGGGCGCGACCAGATCGCGGAAAAGATCAAGGAGGCTCGGTCTTTCGGCGACCTTTCCGAAAACGCGGAATACGATGAGGCGATGAATGAGCAGGCGATCATGGAATCCAAAATCGCCAGGCTGGAGGAAGAACTCAAGAACGCCCGGATTCTTGATGAAGACGAGCTCAGCACGGAAGTGGTGGGTATCGGTTCTCAGGTGGTGATTTTTGACCACACCTATAACGAGGAGCTTCGCTTCCAGATCATCGGCAAATCCCAGGCAAACCCCGAAGAAAACCGCATCTCTGACGAATCCCCTGTCGGCAAAGCCCTGCTGGGCCACAAGGTGGGCGATCAGGTGGAGGTTGAGGTGCCCAACGGCACGCTCAGTCTTGAGATCAAGCGGATTTTGCAATAGGCAGGGGAGCGCCATGACGAACGCGATCCGTTGTTCCGTCCTTTTGGCCGCCTATTGCGGCGAGGCTTATTTGGCCGCGCAGATCAATTCCATTCTGCCGCAGTTGGGGGAGAAGGACGAACTGCTCATCTCCGACGATTCGCCCGAAGACCGTCCCGGAACACGGGCGCTGGCGGAGGCTTACGCCGCGCGGGACCCTCGGATCAAAATATTGCGGGGTCCGGGGCAGGGGGTGATCCGCAACGTTGAATTTCTTCTGACCCAAGGGGCGGGCGAATACCTCTTGCTCAGCGATCAGGATGACATTTGGCTGCCCGGTAAGCTTGAAAAACTCTGTGAGGCTCTTGCGGGGGGCGCGTTGCTGGCAATGCACGACGCGACCTTGACGGATGCGCGGCTGCGGCCACGGCCGGGGACATTGCTGGCCCGACGAAAGCCCGGCGTACTGCGGAATCTCCTGCGTAACGGGTATACCGGCTGCTGCATGGCTCTGCGCCGGGAACTGCTGCTCGACGCGCTGCCATTTCCCAAAGGAATCCCCATGCACGACCAGTGGCTTGGCCTGTTGGCGGAATGCCGGGGCGAAGTCGCCTGGCTGCCGGAGCCGCTGTTGCTCCACCGCCGTCACGATGACGCTCTGACAGCCGGGAGTGGAAGCCTCGCGCAAAAGCTGCGCTGGCGAACGGGGCTTGCTTGGGCCTTGGCGCGAAGGTGTGCGCGCAGGCAATAGCCTTTCGATTTTTATATGAAGAAAAGCGAACGAGATACATAAAGAGATCAATTTAAAATCACGGAGAAACATAGAATGACCGATTACACTGTCAGCGGCTGCATTGTCTTACACAACAATCGCAGCACCATCGAGGCGACCCTGCGTACCCTGAAGGAATACACCACCGGCGTCCCCTTCCGGCTTTACCTGGTTGACAATGCTTCGGCGGACGGCTGCAGTGAACTGGCCACAAAGGTTTGCCCGGATGCGGTGCTGCTGCAGAGCAAAAAAAATGTCGGTTTTGGCGCTGGGCATAACCTTGCGCTGGCGCAGGTGCAGAGCAAATATCACGCGCTGATCAACCCCGATGTGCTGTTGCAAAGCGACGCCATTACCACGATGGCCAAGTATATGGACGAGCATGAGGATGTTGTGATGCTCTCGCCGCGTATCATCTTCCCCGAGACAGGGGAGGATCAGGTTTTGGGCAAGCGCAACCCCACCCTCCGCTACCTGGTTGCCAGCCGTCTGCGCAAGGGCAAGAATGCGGGCAGGCTGCTGCGGGAATACGCGATGCTGGACGAGGACCTGAGCCAGCCCTTTGAGATTCAAAACGCAACCGGCTGCTTTATGTTGGCGCGCACGGAAGCACTGCGTGCCGTGGGCGGTTTTGACGAGCGCTTTTTTCTCTATTTTGAAGACTGCGATCTGACGCGCAGCCTGGCGCGGTTGGGCAAGGTGCTGTATTATCCCGGTGCGGTGGTGCAGCACGTCTGGGGGCGCGAGAGCAAGAAGAATTTTTATCTTAAGCTGGTGCAGGTGCAGTCGATGATGAAATACTTCCGGAAATGGAAGGGGCAGGCCTAGCGAACTGCAAGAAGGAGGTGCGCCGTGTTTTTTCGCGAACTCTATGATTACCGCTACCTGATGCGCGAGATCGTGGCCAAGAACATCAAAATCCAATACCGCAATTC
>JAVBOZ010000034.1:0-4350 GCA_031549985.1 Oscillospiraceae bacterium
AAGGTGTTGCTTTCCATCGGCAGGCGACCGGTCACCGCAGGGTTTGGGCTGGAACGGCTGGCCCCGGAGATGGCAGGAGCCGCGATCAAGACGGACGCGCACGGGCAGACCAGCGTTGCGGGGCTATATGCCTGCGGCGACGTCAACGGCCTATCTATGCTGGCGCATACCGCCTATCGCGAAAGCGAGGTCGCGGTCAACCATATGCTCGGCAAGCGCGACGTCATGCGTTATCACGCGGTGCCCTCCGTGATTTATACGAACCCCGAAGTCGCCAGCGTCGGCGAGACGGAGCAGAGCGCTCGGCAGAAGGGGATTGACGCGCGTACCGTATCGGTATCCATGCTTTATTCGGGCCGCTATATGGCGGAAAACGAGGGCGGCGACGGCATCTGCAAGCTGGTGGTTGACCAGAAGCACCAGAGACTTGTGGGTGTGCATATGATCGGCAACTACGCCTCCGAAATCATCTATGGCGCGGCGCTGATGATCGAAAGTGAAATGCGCGTTGACGACTTGAAGGAACTGGTCTTCCCCCACCCCACCGTCAGCGAATGCATCCGCGAAGCACTGTTTATGATATAGTTTGGTTTCAAGATAGAAAGGGAACGCTATGCCTAAATCACTGAACGCCTCGCCGGGTGAACTGCGCGCCCCCGGCTTCATCCGTTTTACAGATATCCCCGTCAACCAATACAGCCGAAGTGTCGCCGACGAAAAAAAGGCCGGGCATTATACCGACGATGACCTGTTTCGGATCTATCGTGATATCGCGCTGGTGCGCGAGTTCGAGACGATGATCCGCGACTGCAAGGTGAACGGGAATTACAACGGGGTCGAGAACACTTACCCCGGCCCGGCGCACCTCTCGCTTGGGCAGGAGGCAACCGCCGTCGGGCAGGCCTATTTACTGGATCAAGACGACCTCATCTTCGGTTCACACCGAAGTCACGGCGAAATTCTGGCCAAGGGCCTTTCCTCGATTTTTAAGCTGGACGATGCCGCGCTGATGGAAATCATGGAAAGCTTTTTTGAAGGCCTGATCCTGCGCAAAGTCGAAAAGAGCAATACCTCCGGCAGCGTGCGTGACCTGGCAATCGACTTTTTGCTTTATGGCACCGCGTCCGAAATTTTTGCGCGTGAGACTGGATTTCACCGTGGGTTTGGCGGTTCGATGCACGCGTTCTTCCTGCCCTTTGGCATCTACCCCAACAATGCCATCGTCGGCGGCTCCGCACCCATCGCGACCGGCGCGGCACTATATAAGCGAGTCAACCGCAAAAAAGGGATCATCGTTGCCAACGCGGGCGACGGTTCGCTGGGCTGCGGCCCGGTCTATGAGGCGATGAACTTTGCAGCGATGGATCAACTGCGCGGGCTTTGGGATCAAGACCACAGCGGCGGCCTGCCGATCCTCTTCAACTTCAACAACAACCAATACGGTATGGGCGGCCAGACGCGCGGCGAGACCATGGCCTATGACCTGCTGGCGCGTTTCGGCGCGGGCGTCAACCCGGCGCAGATGCATGCCGAACGCGTGGACGGCTGGAATCCCCTGGCCGTCATCGACGCCATGCGGCGCAAAAAGCCCCTGCTCGAAAATGGCAAAGGCCCGGTACTGCTTGATCTGGTCACCTACCGGTTGACGGGGCATTCGACATCAGACGTCAACGCTTACCGCAGCAAGGAAGAGATTGCTGAGTGGGAGGCGCAGGACCCGGTAGTCGGTTTCCGTAAGACCCTGGTTGACGCAGGCATTCGAAATGACGACGCGTTTGAATCCCTTTGGGCGGACGTTCGCCAGCGCATGACCCGCGTCTGCGCACTGGCGGCTGACGCCGCCGCCTCGCCCTATGTTGATCTCAAAAAAGACCGGTTTTTCCTGGAAGGCTTGATGTTTTCGAACGAGCGGAAGGTCACGATGGACGAAGGCGCCGGCGTTTCGGATCTGCTAACGGGCAAGGACGAAAATCCACGCGCCATTGCCGTCGCGGCGAAGAAGCGCTCCGCCGTTGATGAAAACGGCAAGGCTGTACCAAAGTTCAAGCAATATAACATCCGCGACGCCGTCTTTGAGGCGATGCTTGAAAAATATTACGAAGACCCCACGCTGATTTCTTACGGGGAAGATGTACGGGATTGGGGCGGCGCGTTCGGCTGCTATCGCGACCTTGACAAGAGCGTGCCCTACCATAGGCTGTTTAACGCCCCCATTTCGGAGGCGGCGATCGTCGGCACGGCGGTGGGCTACGCGCTCTGCGGCGGCCGCGCGGTGCCTGAGCTGATGTACTGTGACTTCATGGGCCGGGCGGGCGATGAAATTTTCAACCAGTTGGCCAAGTGGCAGGCGATGAGCGCGGGCATTCTCAAGATGCCGGTGGTGCTGCGCGTCTCAGTCGGGGCGAAATATGCGGCGCAGCATTCGCAGGACTGGACGGCGCTGTGCGCCCACATCCCCGGCCTCAAGGTCGTGTTTCCCGTCACACCCTATGACACGCGCGGCCTTTTGACCGCGGCGCTGAACGGCACCGACCCCGTGGTGTTCTTTGAGAGCCAGCGGCTTTATGACATGGGCGAACAATTTCATCTGGGCGGCGTGCCGGTTGAGAGCTATGAGCTTGAGATCGGCGAACCGGACATCAAGCGCCCGGGCAATGATATCACAATTCTGACTGTTGGCGCGACGCTCTACCGCGCACTGGAAGCGGCGGATATCCTGCAAGAAAAATACGGACTTTCGGCGGAGGTGATCGACGCGCGCAGCATCGTGCCGTTCAACTACGAAATCGTATTGGCGTCGGTGAAAAAGACCGGCCGGATTGTGCTGGCGTCGGATGCCTGCACACGCGGCTCCATTCTGAACGACATGGCCCGCAACATCACCGAGATGGCTTTTGACGCGCTGGACGCGCCCCCGGCGGTGGTGGGCGCAAAAAACTGGATCACCCCGCCCTTCGAATGGGACGCCGATTTCTTCCCGCAGGCCGGTTGGATCCTGGACGCGATTCACGAGAAGATTGTGCCCCTGCCGGGCTATGTGACAGAACAGAATTACACCACACTGGAACAGCTGCGCGCGGCCCGGGAGGGCGTATAATGCTGCTGATCCGCAACGACTGCACAGACCCGGCCTTCAACCTGGCGGCGGAGGAGTATCTGTTGACAACCGCCAGGGAACCGCTCTGCATGCTGTGGCGGAATGAAAAGGCCGTAATTGTCGGCAAAAACCAGAACACGCTCGGCGAAATCGATCTTGATTACGTTCGGTCGCGCGGCATCCGCGTCGTGCGCCGCATGACGGGCGGCGGCGCGGTGTTTCACGATCTTGGGAACATCAACTACACCCTGATTGAGCCGGAAAGCGGTGGGCATTTCAACAATTATGCCTGGTTTACCGCTGACCTGATTGATTTTTTGGCCGCGCAGGGTGTGCGCGCGGAACTGAGCGGGCGCAACGACGTGTTGATCGGCGGCAAAAAATGTTGCGGCAACGCGCAGTGCGTCAAAAACGGATGGATCATGCACCACGGCTGTGTGCTGTTTGACGCCGACCTTACCGCGCTAACAGGCGCGTTGAAGGTCAATCGGCACAAGCTTGCGAGCAGGGGCATCCCTTCCGTCGCTTCGAGAGTAACAAACATATGCGAACACATGACGGGCGATATGTCAGCAGCTGCGTTTTTTGATGCTTTTGCGCAATACATTGCGAAAAAACATGGCTGTGCGGAATGCGTATTTACCCCTGAGGATAAGGCATCCATCAGACAGCTGACCGCGCGAAAATACGCCACATGGGAATGGAATTACGGGACTTCGCCGGACTACAATTTTGCCAACACGCAACAATTTGGTTTTGGGCTTGTCGAGGTTCGGCTGTTCATCTCCGGCGGCGTGGTGCGCCAGGCGCATATTTCCGGCGACTTCTTCGGCAGGCATGATCTTGCCCAATTGACCGCCGCGCTGGAAGGCGTCCGCCACAGCGAAGAAGCGATTGACGCCGCCCTGGCGGAGGTTGACGTGGACGCTTTCATCTCAGGCTGCACCAGAGAGGAACTGCAACGCCTACTTCTCTATGCGTAAAAAAGGGGGAAACACTGTGTCTATCAATAACCTTGTCGCGATGTCAAATCGCTATGGCGGTGACGCCGAATATGTGCTGGCCGGGGGCGGCAACACGTCATATAAAGACGAAAAATACCTCTATGTTAAGGCCTCGGGGGCTGCGCTGGCGGTTATCACTGCGGAGGGCTTTGTCAAAATGGAAAGGGCGAGGCTGGGCCGCGTCTTCACCAACGGATACGCCGCCGATTCGCAGACGCGCGAGGCGGAGGTGCTGCGAGACATGATGGC
>JAVBOZ010000140.1:0-3950 GCA_031549985.1 Oscillospiraceae bacterium
TGGCGATGAGCAGATGATCCGCCTTGTTGAACCAGGCGAGGCCGTTATACAGCGCAAGATACTCAAACTGCTGGCCGTTCTCTGTATTGTCACCGGCCATTACCAGGGCGTCGTTTGGCACGCAGGCCCGTGACATATCCAAAAGGCTTTCCCGCAGCGCCTCAAAACGGATCACGCCCCTTTCGGCCGGGTTGATTTCGATGTGCGCGTCCGAAATCACACTGAACTGCGCCTGCAAGCTGTCTGCGTCAAGCGGCGCATAGCCCTCCTGCGGTTCGGCGGCAAAGCTGAACAAGGTCAACAGCACGCTCATTAAATACGCGCCGATCTCCTTGAATACGGCGGAAAACGAAATTTCAAAAGGCAATGTCATCTTGGGTCAATCCTTCCGTCCATTTGTTGATATTTTGGGCAAGCAGAAGACCGCTCCTCAATCAGCGCCATTGGCGGATACCTGCGCTATTTCCACCAGACGTTTCAGCCGGTGGTTCATGCCCGATCGGGTGACCCCGCCGCCGCAAAGGTCGCAAAGCTCTTGCAGCGAAGCGTCTGGGTTATCCTCTCGCAGGGCGGCGGCCTGCCGCATCGGTTCCGGCAGAGCGTCGAAAGCACCCGCCTCCCGCAGCCGTCGGGCCGCTTCAAGCTGCGCGGCGGCGGCCCCCGCTGTGCGGTTCATGTTGGCGGTCTCAAAATTGACCCGCCGGTTGACGTGGTTGCGTACGTCCTTCTCAATTTTGACGCCCATTAGATCGAGCGAAGCGCGCTGCGCGCCCAGCAGGAGGAGGATATCCTCAATCTGTTCGCTGCCCTTGAAATAGAGCAGCCAGACGCCCTTGCGCTGGGTTACGCGCGGCTGAAGCTCCGATTCCCGCAAGAGGGCGTCAAGATCGCCGGCCAGGCGGCGAAAGTTCACCAGAAATTCCAGGTGATATTGGCGCTGGGGCGCTGTCACCGCCGCGCAGGCCAGGAACGCGCCCCGCAGAAAGGCCGCCGCACAACATTCTCCGCTGAAATTCACGCGGTTGATGCGCAGAGCCAATTCACCGGGCGTATGGCCGAAGTGTTCCATCACCTGTAGGCAATCGGCTGCATTCGAAATTTCCGCCGTCCATTTGCGTCCGTTGCGCCGCAGCGTGGCCTCCGCCGGGGAAAAGCGCCGCAGCAGTGCGCAAAACAGCTCCGCAAGTTCGTCGATCTCCGTGGCAAATCGGATGCCCCGGGGGGAAAATTCCCCAGCAAAGAGCAACATTCCATAGAGCTGGGCCTCCGCGCAGCAGGGCAGTTGTTCAGCGGCGGCTTCCATCAGCTCCTGCTTTACCTGCGTTGAAAAGCTCATCGGCCAACCTCCCCGCCAAGGTGCAAATGCGAAACATGCGCCCCAACGCCGCGAATTCGGAGTTCTTCCCCCAGTCTTCGGGCGAACAGCACCGATCGGTGTTTGCCGCCGGTGCAACCGATGGAGATTACAAGGCTGCTCTTGCCCTCTTTGCGAAAGAGGGGCAGGAGGAAGCACAGCATGTCCAAAATTCTCTCGAACAGTTCGCGGGATTCCGGGAATGAGAAGACGTAGTCCTCTATCTCCTGGTCAAGCCCGGTTTTTGTCTTCAATTTGGCAATATAGAAGGGATTGGGCAGGCAGCGGACATCGAATAACAGGTCGGAATCCCGGGGCGCACCATGCTTGAATCCAAAGGAATTGATGTGAACCCGCAGTTCTTCGGCACTGCCCTCAGCAAACAGCTCCGCCATACGCCCACGGCATTCCGCCGGGCTGAGCGCGGAGGTGTCGACGTACATATCTGCCCGGGCGCGTAAAGGTTCCAGCAGTTTTCGCTCCGAGGCGATGGCTTCTTGTAGGCCCATGGCGGGGTTCTGGGCGCAGAGGGGATGTTGCCGCCGGGTCTCTTTGTAGCGCCGCTCCAGGGTCTCGTCAGAGGCGTCAAGGAACAGCAGCTCGTATCGGAATCCCTCCGCCGTCAGCGTATCAAGCGCCCAAAAAACGTCCAAAAATGTGTCGCCCGCCCGTGCGTCCATGACGACGGCCACAAGGTTCCGGCGTTCGTCTGCGCCGCTGAGCAGGGTTGCGAAGGTCAGGGTCAGGCGGGGCGGAAGGTTGTCGACGCAGAAATACCCAAAATCTTCCAATGCGTCAACCGCCTTTGATTTGCCTGCGCCAGACATGCCGGTGACAATCAGCAGGCGCATAAAGAAGCCCCCCTTTCTGAGTTCATCCCAGTGTGATTACCGCCAGTTCTGGCCGGGCAAACAGGCGAAGCGGCAGCACGCTGGTGCCGAGCCCACGGCTGACATAAACTGCCGTGCCGTCACGCTTGAAAAGACCGGAGGCATACGCAGGAAAAAATCCAACACCGTTCTCGTCAGGGGCCGCGAGCGCCCTGCCGCCGGGCAGCGCAATCTGCCCGCCGTGCTTGTGCCCGCAGAGGATTAGTTTGCCCCCCTGCCGCGCGCGGGATTCCCAGCCGTCGGGGCTGTGGGTGAGCAGAATGTCCGGCGCGCCCTCCGCAGTGACGGGTCGCGTGTCGCCATAGACCGCGCCGCCCAGCGTGACCGACGCATCGCCCTGCGTCAATGTTACGCGCTTCCTCTCCAGATTGACCGCGCCCAGCTCGTCCAACAGCGCCTCAAAGTCGGCGAAGCAGGGGGAGCGGCGGTCATGATTCCCGTGGACGTAATAAATCGGCGCAAGTTCGGCTGCCTGAGTCAGCAGCGCCCGCGTTGATTCAAGGTTTTCGGTGTATTCGTCTACAATGTCGCCGGTCAAAACGATGATATCGGGCGCGGCGACGCGAAGCGCTTCCGCCAGCCGATCTCTTTTTTTGCCGAAGCGCTTGCCGTGCAGGTCGCTTACATGCGCCAGCCGAAAATCGGAAAACGCCGCCGGGAAGGCAGCGCTCTGGACGTGTATTTGCGTGCTTTCGATGCGGTTGCCCTGATCATAAATGAACGCGGCCGCGCACGCGCAAAAGGCTGCAAGCGCCGCGCTGCCCAGACGAACGGTTTTCATTTTCATAAGAAAAAGTCCTATACAAATTTTATTTCCGGCTCAAGCAAAAAGCCGGTCTCGTTCTCAACCACGCTCTGAACCACCGCGATCAGCGCGCGGACATCCGCCGCCTTTGCGCCGCCCCGGTTGATGATGAAGCCCGCGTGTTTTTCGCTGACCTGCGCGCCGCCGACCTGCCTCCCCTTGAGGCCGCACCGCTCAATCAGCGCCCCGGCAAACTGTCCCTCCGGGCGCTTGAAGACGCTTCCCGCGCTGGGGTATTCCAGCGGCTGTTTCTCTCGCCTTCGACCCATGATGTCCTCCATCGCCGCGCGGATTTCCTCCGGGTCAGCGGGCGTCAGGCGCACAGTGAGCGCCGTCACAACGCCGCCGTTCTCCATAAAGGCGCTGTGCCGGTAGCGGAGATCCAGTGCATCGGCAGGCAGGGTGGCGGATTCGCCGTCCGCGTTCGCGTAGGTGACGCTCACCAGAACATCGCGCATTTCGCCGCCGTAAGCGCCCGCGTTCATGAACACCGCGCCGCCCGCGCTGCCGGGGATGCCATAGGCAAACGCAAGCCCGGAAAGCCCTTGCTTCTGCGCAAAAATGCACAGCTCCGAGAGCTTGACCCCCGCTTCGCAGCGGATGCGCCCGTCGCCCAGCGACTCGATGCCCTGCAGCCCTTCGGTCGCGATCACGACGCCGTCCAGGCCGCTGTCCTTCACCAAAAGGTTGCTGCCGTTACCCAGAATGAACGGCTGCGCGCCCGCGTCTTTGCAAAGGCGCAGGCAGTGGCGCAGTTCTTCCTGCGAAGCGGGGAAGAGCATTAACTCCGCCGCTCCGCCGATCTTGAACGAGGTCTTTTGGCGCATCGGAACCTTTTCGCGCCAGGCGATATTGGCCTCCCGCGCCTCCGCGATTATAGCCTGCAAAAGTTCCGCCAACG
>JAVBOZ010000173.1:0-6024 GCA_031549985.1 Oscillospiraceae bacterium
TATTCGTCCGCAATCGTTAAGATGCATATAAGCAAAATCCTTCTCATAAAATCAAATGTTGACGTTTCAATACCCATTGCACAGGAATCCCAGTATACCATCGGCTGACATAAATTCCAACAGATACGACGAATCCCCGGCGGTGCAACACACCGCCGGGGATTTTGATTGTCATACTTCACAGGGAAGCGCGGTTTTGGACGTCCTCCTTCGGCCACCAGGGCGCCGCCGGGTCGTTAAGCGGGCAATCCTTCTCGGCAAGATAATCATGCATCGCCTTTTCCGCCTGGCGCTGGGTGAAATTCCATTGATACCACGCGTCATCTTTGCCGCGCACCTCTGCCCATAGCCTGTAATTATCCAGCTGTAGCAGCGCTTCGTCGCGGATTTTTTCATCCTTTGACCGACTCAGTTCAATGAGATAGGGCACCTTTGCGTCGCCCAACTGGCCAAAGGCTTCCACATCCAGGGTCTCAAGACGGTCAGTGCGATAGGCCCAAAGGTTATATTTCAGCACGGTGCGGTCGATGTCGGCAAAGCTCATGGCCAGAAGGAGCAGGCAGGCGGCAGCCAGCAGCGGCTTTAAATAGCCGAAGCTCCGCATGAACAGCCGCGCCAGCAGCAGCAGGAACGCGAGGGCCAGCAGCAGGATAAACAGCGCCACCATCAGGCGCATGCGCGTCATGCCGTAATAGCGGACATAGAGCGCCATTTTTGCCTCCGCCGAAGCGATGAGCAACACCGTGAACGCGCAGATAAAGGTCGTGAGAATACGAGCGGGCAGGGGGAGCTTGCCGTCTTCACGCCGCCGCGCCAGGGCCAGGGTCAGCAGCAAAAGGGCCAAATTGATGGCCGCAACAGCGCAGAGCTCAAAGAAGCCCCGCCTTGCGTAGTCGGCATAAGTGAAATCCTTCGGCAGCAGGCCCCTGAAAGCGCTGAAAAAGTATGCCAGTTGGCTGAAAAGATAGACGAGATAGAGCACCGAAACAGTACCCAGAAACGCGGAGGTGATCGCCGGATCCATCTTTTTGCTCGGTTGGGCCGGCTTGATATAGGCTGCGCGGGCAGGCTGCAGGCTTTCCGGGCTGCCTTCGAGCATAAACAGCAGGTTGAACAGAGGGAAGAAGAACACCACGGCCAGCGCCATCTGCCCAATGATTTCCCCCAGTGTGCGCAAAAAGTGCTCCATCGTTGCGGCAAAGGCCGCGTCGCCGGAGGAGAGCAGCATCCCCGCGACAACCAGGACGGGCACCGCCGCGCAGACGCCGATCAGGATCGGCCCAAGCCTGGATCGGCTGCCATCCTTATTTCTGAAAAGAGCGGGGATATTTCGGTTGATGCGCTGAAAAGGGAGGATGATCAGGATGCGCGCGGCGTCAAGGAAAGAGAGCAGGCTACCGTCGGAATACTTTGCGCAGACATACAGTCCCACGAGATACCACGCCGTCAGCAGCACGATGGCCCCGAACGCGACGAGTTGCAGCAGCGGGTCGTTGAAGAGCGCGTAGGTGGCGGCCAGACCAAGCGAGGTTACTCCGCAGAGAATGTGGTTCCAGCGCAGGCGCAGCCCGCCGCGGGCTTTGCGCGCGCCGAATGCCGTTACGCAGGCGAAGAATAGGAAGTACGTGATTGAAAAACCCAGGCGAAACTCCCCCCACGTGCACCAGCGCCAGAAGAGAAAGGCGAGCGCCAGCGCGCACACCGCCAGCGCGGTAGCGGTCGCAGGGCGGTTCACCGCCGGCGGGGTGGCGGGCGCGGACTTGGGGGCGGGGATTGCCGCGACGGCGGGGGTCGGTGTTGCTTGTGCTGGCTGCGCTTGCTGGGGAGTGCCGCAGCTGTGGCAAAAGCCGCTGCCTTCGGGTAACGGTGTGCCGCATATTTTGCAAATCATAGATACGCCTCCTTGTATAATACGGTTGTGTATGGTCATTCCTCTTCCCGGTATTCGAGGATATCCCCCGGCTGGCATTCCAATACCTGGCATACCGCTTCCAGCGTCGCGAAGCGGATTGCCTTCGCCTTGCCGGTTTTGAGGATCGAAAGGTTCGCGGGCGTGATGCCGATGCGCTGTGCCAGCTCGCCGGAGCTCAGCTTTCGGCGCGCCAGCATCACGTCAAGGTTAATGATGATCATATGGTTAAATCATTCTCCTCCCGCAGCAGAGTGGCCTCTTCCATCACATTTTTGACCACCCGCAGAATGATCGCCAAAAAACCGGCGGCTATAAAAAACAACGCAAAAGGAAGATAGCGAAACGACACAGCCAGCGCCGCCAGAGCGACCCAGACGCAGCACCATGAGAGCAGGCGCAGCAGGGTTATATTTTGCCTGATGAAGATTCGGCCGGTTTTGATGTTTTGCAGCAGGCGCAGCAGCGCGCCGATGGCGGCCCACGCCGCCGGGCAGCAGACATAAAACACGACCAGGGTGATCTCGGTCAGCCAAGAGGGGAAGTAATCCCCAAGGTAGCCTCCGCTGAGGAGCGTGCGCAGAAAAAACATGGCCGCGAGCAGGCCGCCCGCCGCGATATAGGTCGCTGCCTGCGAAAGAAGCAGGGATTGCCTTGCCGACCAGTGCCGTTTTTTCATAAAGACCTCCATTCCGCCGGCGAGAGGCCGGTTTCTTGTTTGTATGATTGCAGTATAGCAGTTAAATTATCGTTTGTCAATAATTATTTTCCGATTTACAATATTTATTCTTCGGACGCTTGAACTGCGCAAACGCCCCTACGGTTTGTGTGTGGGCGTGCTTCTGTAGGGGAGCACAGTGTGCTCCCAAGCTTTCTATATCAACACAGATGTCTAAAAGAGCATAGCATAAAAACAAAAGTTATTTTAGACGAGTATATTGATTCCTTATCGCTGCGGGCGGCCTGACGTCGCCCCTCCGGAAAAGGCCCCACGCGTAGTGGCGGCGGCAGGCGCCCGTCATCAATACGATTGTCTAAAAGAGCCAAAAACAAAAGCCGCCATCGTGACAAAATGGCAGCTTTTCTTTTGCTTTATACTTCTGGCAGTGCTAGTCGCTGGCATTCGCTGGCCATTCTCCGGCCAATTAGTTTTCCTGCACCCCCTGGACATAATCGGTGAAGCCCACCTTGAAAACGCCATTGGAGGATACTTTATACAACACAACGACGGCCGCATCCTCCGCATGGATGCAGTAACATGCGCTGTCCCGATAGAGCATACCAACCTTCGTGGAAAGTTTGCTATCAGCAAAAATGACTAGCTCTTTCCCGGATGTGTTAACGAACCTTTTCAATTTTTTACCTCCTTGTCACAATATTAGCCAAGTGCCGCATTTATCAAGTAGCACTTTAGCACGGGAATCTTAAAGAGATTATATCATCTTGAAAAAAATAATCAAGCTTTTTTTAAATTATTTTTTTTTGAAATACTCGATAAGTTCCATCTTTTGGAGCCGAAAGGGAGTAACAGGGAAGAAACGCAGGATTTGTCCCTTATTCAGGAATCAAAGCCCAGTTTGCGCCCGGAATCCAGTAATTTCCATTGCTTAAAATCCCAGATTTATCCCGCTTTTCGGCGCTATGCTTCCGGTAATCCCGCCCCGACTGCGAGTTCTGTCAAGGTACGCCAGGTGGCGCAGCCAACAATCCCATCGGCTGCCAATCCGTGCGTTGCCTGGAAAAACAGCAGCGCGTCGTCTGTGCGCGCCCCGAATATGCCGTCGATGCTCAGTTTGGCGTTGGTTGTGGTATTCAGCGCGTCCTGCAAGACGCAGACATAGACCCCGCGCTGCCCCCGGCGCTGCACCGGGTATCCGCCCGTTGCGCAGGCGGGAGGCAGTGTGCGGGTGTCAAAGTGTACCCAGGTGGGGGTCAAGTACGCCGGTTCCACGTAGGTGAAGAGTCCGCTTTCCGCCGCCATGGTGCGCAGCCGGGCGCGCCCGGCGTTGGTGAGATTTTGGCCGCAGTCAAATGCGGTGCCCGCGTAGTGCTGGCTTTGTGGGGCGTGACCGCCCTCGCCGATGCGCTTGAAGGCATAGGGCAGGTAGATGGGCCGTCCCCACATTTCGCGGATCGTCGTCCACGCGGTCATGGTCTTGGACATGGTCCACATGATGTGCGTCTGCGAAGTGCCACGAAACTCCCCAACCAGCAGCGTCTCGTTGGCATATGGCATCGGCTCGCGTAGCCCGCGCTCGAAGCGCTCCATTTGCCCGGTTTGGCTATTGTGAACCCAAATAATCATTTTCATTCCCCCTGCTGCAATGTTCCGAGACAATACATATGCGCGGCGGGCAGATTCTATGTTGCGACAGGGCGCTGATGAGCGGCTGGTAAAAAACGCAAAGGATTTCACCACTATTTTCCGACTAATAAGTAAAACCAAAATGCGCCAGCTTCTTTTATCTTTTGGCTGTTTTAGACGTTGGTATTGATGCGTAATTGCGGGCGAACACTGTTCGCCCTACGGTTTGGCCGTTGCGTGCTTTTGTAGGGGGGCACAGTGCTCCCGTTGCCTCCTGTATCAATACGGCTGTCTAAAAGAGCCTATCTTTTCTGCATATAGAAAGTGAGGAAATCATGAAAAACTACAGACGCATCTTTGGCGCCTTGCTCGCGCTGGCATTGGTATTGGGTTTATTGGGCATCGTGCCAGCGGCGGCAAGTGCGCCTTCGGTTGCCACCCCCATGTTGGCTGCGGGAATTCTGCGTTCCGTCGCGCTGAAAAGCGACGGCACGGTCTGGGCCTGGGGGTGGAATGACCACGGCCAGTTGGGTGACGGCAGCACGATTGACCGTTACATGCCTGTGCAGGTGACCGGCCTAAGCGGCGTAATTTCCATCGCGGCGGGCGGAGATCACACCTTGGCGCTGAAAAGTGACGGTACGCTTTGGGGATGGGGATTCCTGGGCGACGGCACCGCTAAAGCGCGTCGTACACCTGTGCAGGCTCCGGCATTGAGCGATGTGGCCGCCATCGCGGCGGGTTACACCCATTCAATGGTATTGAAAGACGACGGAACAGTCTGGGCCTGGGGAGGCAACATTATGGGCCAGCTGGGGAACGGCACAAACACAACCAGCAGAGAGCCCGTGCAGGTATCGGGCCTTGAAAATGTGGTTGCGATCGTGGCGCACGGCTATCATTCATTGGCGCTGAAGAGCGATGGCACGGTCTGGGCATGGGGAGAAAACAATAAATCCGGCATGTTGGGCGACGGCACCACCGAAAACCGCAACGTGCCTGTGCAGGTATTGAATCTGAGCGGCGTCACCGCCATTGCCACGGGCGGAGCTCATTCAGTGGCACTGAAAAACGATGGCACGCTCTGGTCTTGGGGTAGGAATAACTATGGCGATTTGGGCGACGGAACCACCATAGACCGCTTTACACCCGTACAGGTGTCGGGCCTTGAGGATATAAGCGCCATCACACCGGGCATGGCACTGAAAAGCGACGGAACTGTCTGGACATGGGGGCAAAACCAATTGGGCCAGTTGGGCGACGGCACGACGACAAATAGCAAAACGCCCGTGCAGGCGTTGGGTTTGGCTGATATCACCGCCATCGTGGAGGGGCCTCTTGCGCTGAAAAGCGACGGCACCGTCTGGGCCTGGGGATGGAATAGGTTCGGCGAGGCGGGTGACGGCACCAACGCGCAACGCAATTTGCCCGCACAGGTCCTTGGCCCCGGCGGCGAGGGTTGGCTCAATTTGCTTGACCCTTCCGTCACTTTCACCGTAACGCTCAACCCAAATGGCAGCGATATTGCACCGGCAAGCATAACCGTCACCAAGGGCGGCACCTATAGCGCTCTGCCAACGCCAACGCTTGATGGCTATACCTTTGACGGCTGGTTTACGCAGGCAAACGGCGGCATAAAAATCAACCCGGACGATATCGTAAACATCACCGGGCCGCAGACACTGTATGCGCAGTGGACGCTGATCCCATCTTTCACTGTGACCTTTGACTCCAACGGCGGCTATGTTACGCCGACAAGCACAACCGTGACTCAGGGTTATTATTATGGGAGCTTGCCAACCCCCACCTT
>JAVBOZ010000150.1:0-14505 GCA_031549985.1 Oscillospiraceae bacterium
TCCCAATGCGGCAAACGACCCGTTGATGTTATTATAACATAGATCAAGGCTCGATTTTGAAAAACCGGCACGGTTTTTCCCAATGCGGCAAACGACCCGTTGATGTTATTATAACATAGATCAAGGCTCGATTTTGAAAAACCGGCACGGTTTTTCCCAATGCGGCAAACGACCCGTTTGACGCTATTATAGCATGCAATTATAAAAAACGTATGAAGGCGGGGTGATTTTCGCAGAAAACTTTTTGCCCGCCAGCGCCCGACAGGCAAAAAACGCGCCGCGCCCATTTCGTGAGCGCGGCGTTCGCGATTCAGGTGTCTGGCTTATCACCCCTGAACCAGCTTTGCAAAAGCCTCCGCCAGCGTGCCAGCGGCGCGCGGCCCGGGCGAAAGAAGTTCCGCGTAGTGCTCATAGTCCCACGTATCCAGAAGCTTGTAGGTTAGCTCCCCGCCGTCAGGGATATAGAACATGCAATAATCATTATCGGGGATCACATAACCCACCTCGTCATTGCAAAGCCCGAACACAAGCACGTCGCGGCCCGCGCTTTCGCTCAGGCTGGGCTGGTCAAAATCCCGCATGCGGAACGCAAATTCCGCCGTCGTATCTGCGCCGCCCCAAGCCAGACCGGGCGTGAGTTCCCCGGGCATCAGCGCAACCGAAAGCGCACCGCCCAGCTCCATATAGCCGATCTCCGTGGCCAGACGCAGCTCTTTACCGCTGCGCACAAGGTTTGCGTTGAGCTTATCCCGCTTTGCGGCCCAGCGCACAAGGGGGTTCTCCAGTGCCAGCTGCGTCTGTTGCAGGCGGATGCTCAGCTGCGGCCGCAGTTCGGTTTCGCTCACGGTTCCGCTGTTTTGCATGACGGTGATAATGTTGCGGTATTCATAGCTGTGATCGTTATCCGGGTTGGTCAGCGCGTTTTTGGCGATCTCCTCAACAGGCATGGTCATGGCCAGCGCGACGGCTGCATAGTCGCGGCCAATGCGGCGCACATGCCAATCCAGCGTCTTGTGGTAATCGTCATAGTAGGCGTCTTCGTCCTCATCCCAGCTTTTGGTGGGCACACCCTGCCTTTGCGGATAAATCCCATTGACCGCGCCGTTGATGTAGATAAAATTCGCGCCCGCCTCGTTGATTACTTCCTCCATATAATAGGGAAAGTCACCTGAGATGCTGTCCGCAGGCCAGTTCTTGAGCTTCAACCCGGCGACATAGGGGTGCGCGGCAAAATTGAGCAGCAGCGTTTCCTTTGAATCTTCGTTCAGCGGCGCAAAGCGAAGCTTGGTCATCCTGCTGGGGTAGGCTTCATAGGGGTAGCGCCGGTTCCGGATGTATTGGCCCAAGCCGTATTCCTCAATGGGGGTCTCGCGCAACATCTCCTGCTGCACGCTGAGCCATTTGGCGCTCCAAGTGTCGTCCCACTCGTCGGTCTCGTCGTCAAAGTCCATCTTCTCCCAAAACTTGCGGTCATATTCCATCATGGAGTTTTGCCCGATCTGTGAAAGATAGAGCTTCCCGGGCTCCATGGCAGCTACAGCCGCGCGAATGGCTTCGGCTATGCGCTCGTTGGCGAAGGCAAGATAATCCTCGTTCACCCCGCCTTTGCTGTAAAATCCGGTGCCGTCCACCGCACTGTGGCTGTGGGTTGCGGCAATGTTCACGCTCTGCAGTTTCAGGTCGCCCACCAGGGCGCGGATCTCCAGAACCTGCTTATTGGTCACGCCAAGGTTATCGACGGCGGCAAAAATGTTCACCTCGCCACGGCTTTGGGCGGCTCCCGGCCCACCAGCGGATTCGTTGGGCTGTACGGAAATCGCGATTACCCGCACCTTGAGCTCATCCAGCTTGCCGGTCAGCTTGCGCGGAGGAACCGAGATGTTGCCGCCCTCATAGTAGGCCTTCGTTTCCCAATCCTTCGGCGTAATGATTGTCTGGGCATAACCCAATTGCCAGGCGGCACCCGGCTGGCTTTCGCCGCCGGGATAAAAATGCTCGCTTGCCCCGTTCGCCGCTTCCGGAATATCCTTCGGTATGAGCGTCAGGCCGTCCATAATACGCGCCGCGCCCAGCATCCACCGCTCACCGACGCAGGCGCGCCGCAGCGCTGTCGTTGCGTTTTCCGGCAGCGGCTCTGTTTTCAGGCCAATGCTGCCCGCGAAAGGCACCGCAACCGCCAGAATAATAAGCGCCAGAGGAACGGCGATGATGATTGCCAAAATGCGCAGGATGCGTTTCAAAAGACTTTTCGGTTTTCTTTTCATGTCTTCCCTTTCTCGTGCAATCGTATCAGTTCAGAGTTGTTCTTCGGCTGCCCCCACGCACACTATCATAGCATGGAAAAGCAAACCATGTCAACGGTGTTTAGTGATTTCTTCAGATCGCCTACGCGTCAAATGCCGGTGAGACCTCCGCGCCCAACCAAGTCAATATGCTGTCAGTATAGAGTTGCAGCCGTCCGTGATTCCAGGCCCAGAGCACCATCTCCATGTCGGCGGGATAGACCCAATAATTGCTGCGCATGATGGCATCGTTGGGTGCGCGATCATACGGTGCCTCCGGCAAAAAATAGTCGCCGACCCACGAGAAATCCGTGCCGAAAAGCGTCCAGCCATATGTGTGGCTACCGTAGCCGTAGGCGTCGAACAGCCCAAGTAGGTGGCCGAACTCGTGCTTTGCGGTGTATACGAAATAGGACATCGGAGAATACGCGCGCAGGTACATCGTCTTATAAGCGCTGTTGGGCCGCCAAAAGATCGCGCCCGGCACGATGCTTGTGAGCCAACTGGTGTCAGGCAGGACCTGCACGGTGGCTGCCGACTTTCGCTCCGTCGTCTGGGCGTTCACGTTGACCTGGACTGTCAACTCGCGTCCGCGAACGGTATAGATGCCCTCCCAGTCCTTGAACCCCTCAACGCACTGCTCGACGATCTCGTTCACTCTTTCATCTGTCAGAACTTCGCCGTTAGGATACATACGCTCAATAAAGAAGACCGCGTCATAGTCGACGATCATGTTGTCGCCCTCAAGGCGCATTTTGACCGGGCTGGCGCCGCCACTCCTCTTTTTGCCAAACACTTCTTCAAATGTGGCGTTTTGCAGGGAGTCGTCAATGGCGGACGCAGCAGATACGACGGAAAGGCTCACGCAGAGCAACGCGGCGCAAAGCAAGCGGGCAATCGTTCTTTTCAGGTAACTTTTATGTTTCATGACAAAGCTTCTTTCATCGTAGTTTAGGCATTTTGATTATACGCCGAACACATACCGGTGTCAAGCGTCGATTAAGCCGGTATCAACCTGCGTTCGGGAAAACCAAGGAATAGTATAAACGGCTCCCAATCGTCTTGCCATCTTACGATTGGGAGCCATATTTTATGTGGATGGTTAATCGTCCAAAAAGTCGTGGAAGTCCTTCGGCAGTTCTTCGGCGAAGGGCAGGGGCTTGCCGGCTGGGTCGGGCTGCGGGGTCGCGCGCGCCGGGGTCTCGTCGTCGGTGGAAAGCTCGGCCAGCAACTCGGTCTCAAGCCGCTCGCGCAAGCGCTCGTTTTCCTCCAGCAGCGGCGAGAAGCGGTCCTGAGAAAGGCGCTTGTTCATCCCGGTCTGGATCGAATCCAGCTCCCGCTGGAAGTTGGCTAGGCTACGGCGGATGCCGTCGGAGGTCTCGTTAAAGTTGCGGCCGATGGTGTCCAACTGTTCCAGCAGCGAGGAAGCTGAATCGCTCACGCGGCCAATATTCCGGCTGGTGGCGTCGGTGATCACCTGGGCCGTCTTGAGGTTGTTCTCCACATAGAGGTTGGAATAATTGAAAGAGGCCAGCACCATTGAGCGCAGCACATCGGCGTTCTTTTCACCGGAGAACCGCTCAAGATCGCGCACCTGCGCACGGAGGGCATCCGCTTCCGCCGTCAGGGTTGTTTGCGATTGCAGCGCGGCGGCTTCCGATTGTTCCAGCGCGGCGATGCGTTTTGCCTGTCGGTAGCTCTCCTGCTCCATGGCGATGATGCGCTCGCTCTGGCGCTTCTTTTCTTCTTCGGCGGTGGCGGCGTCTTGTGCCTGCGCCTGCCGGGCCTGCTCCATCGCCGCTCTTTCCGCTTCCAGCGCGGCCTTTTCCTGCTCCAGCGCCGTCGCTCTTTCCTCCAGTTCCGCAACGCGCCGTGCGGAATCTGATTGTGTCCTTTCGACCGCGGCGGTCAGCGTGACCAACTTATCTTCCAGCGTCGGCAGCTGCGCCTCAAAGCCGCTCTTTTCCTGCTCCAGCGCGGCCAGTTTCGCTGCGTACCCGTTCTTTTCGGCTTCGGCGGCCGCCAATTGCTCCATCAGGCCATTCTTTTCGGCTTCGAAGGCATCCAGCTGATCCGCCAGCGCGGCCTTTTCGGCTCCCAAGGATTCCTCAAGGGCCTGCGCGCGGGCTTCGAGAGCGGCGCGGTTGTCTTCGTATGCCGCAAGGCGGGCGTCTGCTTCCGCTTGCCGGGATTCTGTCGCGGCGTGCGCTTGCTGCGCGAGCGCGGCGTTCTCCTGCTCCAATGAGGCGACACGGTGCATCCATGCCTGCGCGGCGGCTTCCTGCTGCGCGAGCTGATCCCGCAGTGCGCTCAATTCGCCGCTGTCAGCGAACGGGGAGGCGATGTCGCCACGGTCTTCCCACTGGGCCTTTTCAACCTGCAGCGCCGCCGTCGTCTCCTTTTCGGCCGTCAGCTGCTGTTCCAACTCAAGGCAACGCGCCTTCAGCGCGGCCAGCTCCTGGTTATCCGCCGCAAAATTTGGGTCCTGGGTCAGCCAGCCGGGCGTAGCAGTCTCGCGCGCCGAAGCGCCGCCACGTTCCAGCTGCTCTTCCAGCTCGCGGTTGCGGCTGACCAGCGTAGCCTTCTCGGTTTCCAGGCTCTTGGCCTGTGTATACCACGCGGCCTTTGCAGACTCCATCTCTTCCAAACGCGCCAAATGCTCCTGGCATTGCAGCTTTGCCTGTGAAATATAGTTTATGACATCATCACGGTCGAAGCCGTGCCTGCCACGGGGGCGAAAAGGATAATCCTGTTCCAAAATGTACACCCTCCTGTTTCTGTTTTAGCCCAGGCCCAAGAATAAGCAGAGCTTAACAGTGTTATTATAGCGCATTGTTCCGGGCTTGTCTATATGATTTCAACAAAAAGCCGAAAGAAATTTGGCTTAAACACAAGATATGGGACTTCAACGCTTTAATGCACACAATTTTTGCCATGTTTGACTTTTTACGCGCGATGCGCTACAATAGTATCGAACATGCCGTGCCGGTTTTTCAAAATCGCACCGTGATCTATGATGCAATAGAGAAAATGCTATACGATCTTCTACATTAAATCGGGAGGCAGACCACTATGCTGAAAGACCAAAATCCCGCCGCAGAACAGAATCGCATGCCACGCCGCTTCGCCCACCGGGGGGTCGCTCAGGCCGCGCCGGAGAACACGCTTGGCGCGTTTGAGGCCGCCGTTGCGATGGGGCTGGAAGGGATCGAGCTGGACATTCACCTGTCGCGCGACGGCGTGCCGGTGGTGATCCACGACCCAAACCTGACCCGCCTGACCTGCGGACACCCAACGAAGCACAGCAATGCCCGCGTCGCCGAACTGGATTGGAATGACCTTTCGCAAATCGAGATTCCCTACGCCAACCACACCCTCAACGATGCCCCGCCCGCCGACGCCGAGAACGAGTTCCTTGCGCTGCTGCCGGGGCGGGTGCTGGGGCAGGAATTCAATCGCGATTACGTGACAGCCTACGCCACAGAACCTCGGATGGCAAAGCTGCTGCGCCTTTCAGACTTTTTGGATTGGTTCGCGGATAACGCGCCCGCCGCGATGGAGGCCGAACTGGAGGTCTGCGCAGGGGGATTGGCCCAGCCTATCTTCGAGCTGCTGAACAGCCACCCCGCCACCGGTCGCTGCATTTTGTTTTCCGGGCACCCGGGGTATATCGGCGAGATGCAGATGCTTGCCGCGCGGGCGGGCAAACCCGCCGGACTGCGCCTTGGCGCGAATCTGCGGCAGGTAAACGAAGACGTGCTGGAAGACATTGAGGATATGGATCTGTTTGAAATCGGCCTGAACCCCGGCCATTTCACCGGGGAGGATGTAGCTATGCTGCGAGAGCGGGGCATTGCGGTTCTGGCCAACCTGCTCGATACCCCCACGTGGTGGGCGGAGCTTTGTGCAATGGGCTGTTATGGCTTCAAGACGAACTACGCGGGCGCTTTCACAAAATGGCGGGATAAGCGCTGATGTCATAACCTGCGCTTGCCCGAATCAACTATGTAGGGCCGCCGAAGCGGGCCCCTGCCGTGTCTTTACTGAAACGCGTCCAGGACGTTGCCAAAGGTTTTGATGGCCTTGTTGACGGTTCTCTTGGCCGTGCGCTGGTAACCCGGCTTCATCATCGCGCTGCCGATCAGGCCCGCCGTGCCGCCGACTGCCAGGCCGATGCCTACCCCTTTTGCGATTTGCGACTTTTGCATTGCGTTCATACTTTTGCTGCTCCTTTCGATGCTTCGATTCTTGGAAGGTATTTCTTCCGCCTTCATAGTGTAACCCATCAATGCAAAAACAAAAGGAGACTGCGTGTGGAAATGATTTCCACTTCTGATCATCAGCTGCACATCGTTTTGGTGGAGCCGGAGATTCCGCAAAATACAGGCAACATCGCCCGTACCTGCGCCGCCACGGGAGCGCATTTGCACCTGGTGGAGCCGTTAGGCTTCCGCGTGGACGACGCAAAATTGAAGCGCGCCGGTCTGGATTACTGGCATCTGCTGGATATAACGTATTACACCGGGCTTGCGGATTTCTTCAGCCGCACGCCGGGGCCATATTGCTATTTTTCGACCAAGGGAACGCACGTCTACGCCGATTACGTTTACCCTTGCGAGGTATACTTGCTCTTCGGCAAAGAGACCGCCGGGCTACCGGAACCGCTGCTGCGTGAACACCCTGAAAGCACGCTGCGCCTGCCGATGATCAACCAGGCGCGAAGCCTCAATCTCTCCAATTCCGTTGCCGTGGCTGCCTATGAGGTTCTGCGCCAATGGAACTTTCCCCGGCTGTGCCGCAATCGCCAGTAACTTGATATGAAACAGGGGCGACCGTCATTGGTCGCCCCTGCAAAGTTTTAATTCGACAGCTGCGTTTCGACAACGCTGCCGCCCGCATATTTTTCGCGCAGCTTGGGCTTTTCAATCTTGCCTGTAGCGTTACGCGGCACCGGCGCGAAGATCAGCTTACGCGGGCGCTTATAGCGCGGCAGTTCTTTACAGAATGCGTCGATCTCCTCCGCCGTGCATTCAGCGCCGGGTTTCAGCTCGATGATCGCCGCAGCGATTTCGCCCAGCCGGTAATCAGCCAGGCCGATCACGGCGCAGTCCTTGATCTTCGGGTGCGCACGCAAAAAATCTTCAATCTGCACAGGATACAGGTTTTCGCCGCCGGTGATGATCACGTCCTTTTTCCGGTCAACTAAAAAGATGAAGCCGTCCTCGTCCTCCCGCGCCATGTCGCCGGTATGGAGCCAGGGGCCCTTCAGCACAGCGGCGGTTGCCTCGGGATCCTTATAGTATTCCAGCATCACGCCGGGGCCCTTGACCGCCAATTCCCCAACCGCGCCGCGCTCCACAGTGTTGCCCTGCTCGTCCACAATTTTGGTCTCCCAAAGATACCCGGCCTTGCCGATCGCGCCCACTTTATCTATGTTTTCGACGCCCAGGTGTACGCAGCCGGGGCCGATGGATTCCGAAAGGCCATAGTTGGTGTCATAGTCGTGCGCGGGGAAAATGCGCTTCCAGCGTTTGATCAGGCTGGGCGGCACGGGCTGCGCGCCGATGTGCATCAATCGCCAGGCGCTCAGGTCGTAGTCCTCCAGCCGCAGCTCGCCGCTTTCCAGCGAATCCAGAATATCCTGCGCCCACGGCACCAGCAGCCAGACGATGGTCGCGCCCTCGTTGGCTGCGGCCTCCAGAATCCAGCGAGAGTTGGTGCCGCGCAGCAGCACGGCCCTGCTGCCGGCCAGCATGCTGCCAAACCAATGCATCTTCGCGCCGGTGTGATAGAGCGGCGGGATGCAGAGAAAGACGTCGTCCCTGCCCTGGCTGTGGTGGTTCTGCTCCACTTCGCAGGCGCAGACCAGCGACCGGTGGTTGTGAAGGATCGCCTTGGGAAAGCCCGTCGTACCGGAGGAAAAATAGATCGCCGCATTGTCTTCGTCGTGCAGCGTCACTTGCGCGGGCTTGCAGGAGCAGCGCGCCGCGAGGCTGAGGCCGGGCTTGGCGAAGGCCGGGCGCTCCCACTGCTCGCCGATGAAATATTGCAACCGCACCCTGGGAATCTGATCCTGAATGGCAGCCATGCGGTCCACAAATTCCGGGCCGAAGAAGAGGATGCTGACATCAGCCAGATCGAGGCAATAGCGTATTTCGTCGGAGGAATAGCGAAAGTTCATTGGAACGACGATGCCGCCCGCCTTGATTACACCAAAATAGATCGGCAGCCATTCCAGACAGTTCATCATCAGAACGGCGACCTTTTCTTCGCGCTGCAGGCCGTTTTCAAGCAACAGATGCGCAAATTGGTTGGCCTGTTCGTCAAACTGCCGCCAGGTGATGGTCTTGCGGTAACCGGTATGAAAGTCGCCTTCCACAAGGTTCATTTCTTTCCAATCCTGCTGCGCCCGCGCCTTTTCGCGCAGTTCCGGGTTGACCTCAATCAGAGCGACCTCATCGCCGTAGTGCGCGGCGTTGCGCGCCAAAAATTCCGTAATCGGCATGCGAATAGCCCCCATTCCAATAGTATAACACTATTTTTCGTTAGAATAGCAGGTAAAAATCTTCGCAAAGCCCATCTATCAAAGGCTTATGCTTGATTTTTTGTGCTCTGCTTAAACGAAAATTAGTATGGAGATATTTTAGCACGTTTAATGCCCAAAGTCAACCGCCGCGCCAGCAGCAGTTTTGCAATCACCTTTATCCCTGCAAACGGCCTATTATTCTCTTGCTTTCATGATGAACATCGCTTATAATTGAGTCGAACAAGCAAGGAGGCTCCGCTATGTCATTACATAAAAAAGTGCGCCGCAAATTAGCCATATCGGCAGGTATTGTTTTTGCGCTTATCCTGTCCGCCGCAGCCGCCGTCTTTCCCTGGGGGACCTTCTACCGCGGGCCGCAGACGGCGGTATTCCCGCAGGTCAAGCCAGCGCAGGAAGCTGCACCCTATGACGAAGGAGAGTTTCACATGCAATCAGGCGATATTCTTGTAGATCCGCAAGGGGAGATCGCGACCCTTTCAGAAGCGCTGAGGCTTTTGAAGGAGCGCAAGGAAGACAAGCCCGTCACCGTGTGGCTGGCGGACGGGACGTACACAGCCTTCTCGTCCGTTTCCATCAACTGTTCCAACGTGACGTTTCGGAATGTGCCGGGGGAGAAGGCGTTTATCACAGGCGCAAAGGAGATCACCGGCTGGGCCGAAGATACGGTCAACGGCGTGGCATGCTGGTCCGTGCCGTTTGAGGGCGATTGCACCTCGCTGTATCACCCCGATCCGGACCGGCGGCTGAGCAGGCCGCGCTACCCGGCGCAGGGTTATCTCTTTGTGGAACATGCCGACGGTGCACGGGCTCTTTTCACTGCCGAAAACGCACCCTGGGAACTGACGCGGGGGCACACGTCCTTCTTTGCGAAAAAGGGAGATTTGCGGCAGTTCCATAACTTTCAGGACGTGACACTGCGGGTGCTGCACAAGTGGAAGGACGAGATCACCAACTTGGTATCTTACGACGACGCTACAAGGGAGCTCGTATGGGAGCGCCCTGCCGCCATGACGGTGGAGCCGGACGACCGCTATTTTCTCGAAAACGTGTTTGAACAGCTTGAGGAGCCCGGCCAGTGGTACCTTGACCGGGAGGCTGCCTCCCCTGATGGGGCCGGAAAACTCTATTACATCCCCTTTCAGGGGGAGAACATTGCCGACACCGTGCTCTACGCGGGAAGCAACGAGCGCCTGCTGACGGTTGAAGGCGCTGACAATGTGACGTTTCGAGGGATTACATTCCGGAACACCGCATGGAATATGCCCACCGCCAGGGCGGACCAGTGGCCCTTCGTGGAGGGCATGGATCATTCCCAGGCGGCTTATAACGTGCATCCGTGCATTCTCGTCACCAACAGCGCGGGTGTGCGCTTCGAGGGTTGCAAATTCACGAACATCGGCTCCACAGCGCTGAAGTTCGGTGAAAATGTGCGTGATTCCAGTGTGGTTGACAGCGAATTTACCAATATCGGCGCAAACGCAATTTTTATTGAAGGCTTAGCCGACGCCCCGAATCAAAATATCGAGGTAAGCAACAACCTGATTGCGCACTATGGTCGAAGATTTTTCAATGCCATTGGAGTGCTCAACATCCACGCGCATCACGTAGCGATCGCCAATAACGAGATTTTCGACGGCTATTACACGGCCATCTCCAGCGGATGGGTTTGGGGATATGGTGAAAACCCAACCGATTTTGTCGCCATCGAAAAGAACCTGATCTACCAGATCGGGCAGGGGTGGCTCAGCGACATGGGGGGCATCTACACCCTGGGGATACAGGAAAACTCGGTCATCCGGGGCAATTGGATTCACGACGTGGCCGCTGACGCCCTGCAAGGCGGCTACGGCGGCTGGGGGATCTACCTGGACGAGGGCAGCACAGGCCAGTTGGTGGAAAAAAACCTGGTGTATGACTGCGGCTCCCAGAGCTTTCACCAACATTATGGGAAGGGAAATCTTGTGCGCAACAACATTTTCGCCTTCGGCAAAGAAGGGCAGATTCGCGTCTCGCGCAAGGAGGATCACACAAGCCTCATGCTTGAGGGGAACATCCTGGTCAGCGACGGGCAGCCCATTTATACCAGCGTAGAGCGCGGCAAATTCACCGACGACGCCAACCTTTATTACAACTATGCACATCCATACTTTCCGAACTCGGGCGACCGCTGCGAAAAGGGAATCAGCATCATGCGGTGCCTGGGATATTACAAAAATGCCCTTGTGGCCGACCCGCTGTTCCGGGATATTGGCGCACGGGATTTTGCGCTGGCGCTGAATTCGCCTGCCGTTGAGAAGTTCGGGTTTGAGACATGGGACTACGGGGAAGCAGGGCGGCACTGATCGAACAGTTTTTTGCGCTAATTTAAGAGCAATCAATACTATTCCTCGTTAAGACTGATTGCGCAAAAAGCTGCGCACCGCGTTCCCCACAGTGGAGCTTAAGGTGGGAATTTGCTGAATTTACTACTGTCAAGAGGCACCACAGCTGCCGATATTTTTATTGCATTTTCACCCGGTTCGTGGTAGTATTAAGCTAAGAGTAATGTTTACATCAGAGAAAGTAGGTTGCATTATGAAACTTGGAATTATCTCCGGCTGGGAAGAAAAGGATCTGCGGCAGGTACGCGATTATGGCCTGGACTACGCGGAGTTTTGCATCAATGTTGGTACCGACGCCAAACCCATTCTTGCCCGGGCGGAGGAGATCAAGGGGAATTTGGAAAAATACGGCGTGCAGGTGGCAAACGTTGGCCGCTGGGGCAGCAAGCGCTTGCTGGAAGACGGCAGCGTCAACGATGATGAGCAGGCGAACGACCTGGCCCTGATCGACCTTTGCGCCGCCCTGGGCTGCCCGGTCTTTTCCTGTGGCTGCAACGAAGTCAAGGGAATGCCCTTCGAAAAGAACGCCGTCATCGCCGCCGATTACTTCCGTGCCCTTGTGGAATACGGCGCGCCCAAGGGAGTGCAGGTCGCGGTCTATAACTGCGACTGGGGTAATTTGATCTATGACGAACGCGGCTGGGACGCCGTGTTACCCGAAGTGCCGGGGCTGGGGATCAAGTACGATACATCCCACTGCATCAACCGGGACGGCGACTATTTGGCCGAGATGCTGGCCTATGGCAGCCATATCAAGCATTTCCATCTCAAGGGCACGGTGCGCGTCGGTGGCTTCAACGTTCCCGACCCCCCCGCTGGGATGGACGGAATTCCCTGGGGCGCAGTGTTTGCGATCCTCTACGCTCAAAATTATAAGAGCGTACTGAGCATCGAGCCGCATTCCCATCCCTGGAGCCACGGCAGGCGCGGCGAATTTGGTGTGCGCTTCACGATTGATTATATGCGTAAATTCATCCTGGAAGAGGATGAGGACGACGGAAACAAACAGTATATGCCGTAAAGGCATTTTCACGCATGGAATTTCTTTGAAATTCAGAAAGGTATGTATTATGAAGCAAAGAAGTTTAAAACGAGCACTGTCGCTTTGCCTGGCGGCTCTGCTGGTCGGCTCGCTGGCGCTCTGCGCGGGCGCCGCGCAGAAGGCACCCATGGATGTGGTATTCCTGATCGACACCAGCGGCTCCATGGAGGATTCGCTCGACGCAGCGGTTGAACTGCTGCGCGGCTACATCGACGGGCTGACCGGGAGCGGCGCGGCGGATTTCCGCTTTGCGCTGGTGGACTACAGGGATTTCCCGGGAAAGACCACCTATGAAGAGGACTACCCTTACAAAGTGCAGGCGGACTTCACCGCCAGCGTCATGAATATTTCGCTGGCGCTGGGCGCGCTGGATACCGGTTACGGCGGCGACCAGGAGGAGTCGGTGTATTCGGCGCTGATTGACGGTCTTTCCGGCCTCAATTGGCGCGAGGGAGCGGGCCGGGTTGCCGTGATGGTTGGCGACGCCGCGCCGCTCGACCCCGAGAGCGAGACCGGCTACACCGCAGCGGCGGCCGCCGCCGCCGTGCAGGCCTTGGGTTTGACGCTGCACACCGTCACGATTCTGCCCGCGTGGGAGGAATCCCCCGCGCCCTTCCCGGCCTTTCAGGTGCTCGCGGAGGCCGCGCAGGGCCAGGCCGTCTTGCTGCCTGAGGCCGCCGCGCTACTGGATACGCTTCTTTCTTACGCCCGCGCCCTGCCGGTCCCGCCCGATCCGCCCGAACCCTACGCGCCAAACCTTGATTTGCCCGCAAGCATAACCATTTACCGCAAAGATGCCTGCGACATGTTTTCGGCCAAGGATACGGCGAACATCCGCTGGGAGTCTTCCAACCCCTCCCTTTTGGCAATTGACAACAACGGAAAAATCACCTATCAGTTCGCCAAAACCGGCACGGTCACCATCACCGCCTATGAGGCGGAGAGCAATGACAGGCTGGCCTCGGTGCAGGTGAAGGTCGCCTGGCGCTGGTGGCAGTGGATCCTGGTCGTGCTGCTGCTGGGGTGGATTTACCTTTAAGGCATGCAAGCACGGGGCACGGCGGACCCGGGCAATCGATCGAAAAGGGGCAATTGCATGACCGAACGCGGCAGATATATTGCTTTGGGCGTGTTTGACGGGCTGCACCGGGCGCACATGGCTGTGCTCGAGGCGGCAGCCGCTGACGGCGTGCGCCTTGGGCTGCGCCCTGCAGCACTGCTGTTTACCCAACACCCCCTGCGCCTGATCGCTGGCGAAGCGCCGCCACTGCTGTTGGAAGATGCCGAGCGGGACGCGCGCCTGACCGGCCTTGGCCTTGAGCTGCTGAAAATCCCCTTTGAGGATTTGCGCGATCTTTCACCTGAGGAATATTTTGAAAATATCCTCCTGCAAAGGCTGGGCGCAAGGGGGCTGAGCTGTGGGTATCACTATCATTTTGGCCATGACGCCGCCGGGGACGCCTCCCAGCTGCGGCGGCTCTGCACGGCACGCGGCGTGGCGCTGGAGGTCATCCCCCGCATAGAGTATGCGGGCGAGCCGATCAGCTCAACCCGCATCCGCGCGGCGCTGGCCGAAGGGCGAATCGAAGACGCAAACGCCATGCTGGGCCGACCTTTTGGCTATAGCTTTCCGGTGGAGGTGGGCGAGCGCATCGGCCGAACGCTGGACGCGCCGACGATCAACCAGTGCTTTCCGCCGGGCTTCGCCGTGCCACGCTACGGTGTCTACGCTTCTGAAGCCTTTGTTAAGAACGGCAGTGGCACGGGCTGCTGGCGACCCGGCGTGACCAACATCGGGCATCGCCCCACCTTTGCAAGCGCCGTCCTGCGCAGCGAGACGCACATCCTTGGCTTTGAAGGCGATCTTTACGGCCAAAGGGTGCCGGTCGCGTTGCTTCGATATCTGCGGCCCGAGCAGCGTTTTGCCGATTTGGGGGCGTTGGCGGAACAAATCAAATTGGATAAAGACGCGGCGGTTAAGCAATCCCTGCGCGCGGCTGCCCCCGCTAACCCCGCGAACTATGTCCCCGCAAAACCATAGACCTAGGAAAGGCCTTTCAATTATGCCCTTTTCCACATTCGAACCTCTCCTGCGCCTGGTGCAAAAACCAGGGCGTTATACCGGCGGAGAACCCGGCGCTGTTGTGAAAGAAGTCGGCGAAGTCGCATTGCGCTATGCCCTGTGCTTTCCCGATAGCTACGAAATCGGGATGAGCCACCTCGGAATCAAGATCCTTTATAGCCTTGCCAACG
>JAVBOZ010000080.1:0-24497 GCA_031549985.1 Oscillospiraceae bacterium
TCCGAGATATGCGAAGATACCGGAGCGAAGCTCTATATCTGGGATTACACTACCAATTTCAAGTTCTTCCCCATGCCTTTCCCGAACCTCCAAGTGCTCGCCCCCAACATTCAGTTTTTCATTGACCATAACGTCTTCGGCATCTTTGAACAGGGCAATGTGGCCGGTAAAAATGGTGAGTTCGCGGAGCTGCGCGCCTATCTTTTGGCAAAGCTGCTTTGGACACCGCAGGCCAACGTGGAGCATTTGATCAACGAGTTTCTCTCAGCGTATTATGGGGAAGGCGCCGCCCCCTTCATCAAAGAATACCTGGACGCAACGGCAAAAAAGGCTGCGGACACAAGTCACCTGAATGTCTTCAACCGCCCTGAAGCCAACGTCTATTTCGGCCCAATGGATCTGTATCAATTTGACAAGCTATGGGATAGCGCGGAAAAGGCCGTTACGGGCGACACCTTCCGGCTGGATAACGTCAGGCGCTCCCGGCTTTCGCTGCGTTGCTACAAGGCGAATATGCTCATGTGCGAGTTCTCGCCCCTGAACCCATTTCGGGTCAAGGAAAACAAACAGCTGTTCCACGACATCGTGACACTCGGCATCACCCAGTTGGAAGAGGGCAGACCGCTGGATATGCCCTACAACCTATACGCCTGGATTCACCGCCCCTGGGATTGGGCTGACATGCGGGCCTGGCTCGATTTTGCGGACGAAAGTAAAATCAAGCCGGTGGATCTTGATGACTTTACAACCGCTTTCTGACAAAAGCCATTGCATATGAACTGAAACTGTGCTGTAATAGCCGCCAAGCATCGATTTGAGCATCAAAAAAACTATGAGGGGTAGGATCAACTATGAGCCGCAAAGACCGGGAATTGCCGAAGCGGAAAATGAACGCTTACGTTATGGCCTGCACTGCCGCGTTGGCGTTACTGTTAGCGGTGGGGGCGCTGCTGTTTTTTCTTTTGCCTCCTGCTGCGGCGAAGGATGTTCGTACGATACCCCTGCAAAACGCAGACGAGCTGAAAATTGCTGTTTTGAGCGATAGCCTGCTTGGCAAAAAGCCTGACGCTGACAACCCTTATTTGGGCAATCTCAAGAGCGCATTTGCGCAGCTGAAACAGCAAAATGTCTCCCTGATTCTCTTTGCCGGTGATCTGGCCGCGTCGGCGAATTCGGATAGCTACGCTCTGTTTAATAAGACCCTGGCTGATGCCTACGCCGGAGAAGAAGCGCCGCCCGTCATCGCCGCCCTGGGGGCAGGGGAGCTAAAGGGTGCGTTGACCAACGCCCTTGCCCAGCGCGCTCTGCTTAAACATCTGGAGCAGCGCCCCTGCGCGCGCGCAGAAATTGGCGGGGTGCAGGTGATCGCTGTGGGCGCGGATCAAACGAAGGCAAGCGAGCCTTACTCCGCGAAGGCTTTGCGCTGGTTGGAAGACGAACTGACCGTGGCCGCGAAAGAGGCGCATGGTCGGCCAATCCTTGTTTTGACGCCCCAGCCGCCCGCGAATACCATCTGCGGCAGCGATACTTTGGGCAGCGCGAAGCTGGATGCAATTCTCTCGAAATATACCAATGTGATTTCCGTCTCAGGCGGTACGCACCGCGCGCAGCTTGATGAGCGCATGATTTTCCAGGGAGCGTATACTGCCATCGGTTCCCAGGGGCTTTCTTATCTTGCGCTGGAGTCCGGCTACTTTGACCCGCAGCAAGGGGCAGAGGGGTTGGAGAATATCGCCCGCCCACAACAGGCCGACGCCCGCCCCTTTGCGCTGATACTTGCTTTTGGGCACAACAAGCTTACGGTGGAGCGTTGGAATGTCGTGGACCAGCAGCAGGAGAAGGCGGATTCGCCCTGGTCGGTCTTTTTGCCACTTGCGAGTGAGACCTTCATTTATTCCGCGCAGCGACGCGCAGCGGTCAACGGTGCGCCTTATTTTTCGACGCAGGATATTTTCGCTGTTGACGACATCCCCGGCGGGAACGGAAAGCAGCTGGACGGCGTTGCGTTCACCGCAGCGGCGGACGATCAACGTGTGGCCGCTTACGAAATCGAAGCTGTCAACCGGCTCGGGATCACGCTGACCCGGCGCTATGTAGCGGATACATTCCTTGGCGCGGGTGCGGCGGCAAAGGTTGCGTTGGCGCTCGACCCAACATTGCCCGGCGGCGAATATACAGTTCGCGTCTTTGCCGTGGATGATTTTGGCCGCCGCAGCACGGGTTTTTTGGAATGTGCGCTGACACATGTGCAGCAGGGCAGCTAAACCTGAGGTTGATTTTTTCAGCGTAATTTGTAGCTTTGGTTGCTGGTGTTTCCTCCTCTTCTGTGAGAAAATGGGGTATCAAACGAAAGGGGAAACACAATGCTGAATCTTTACAGGATCGGGAATCAGTTGGCGAAATTGCGCAAAGAAAAAGGCTTGACGGGCGAGAAATTGGCGGAGCAATTGGGCGTTTCACCCCAAGCGGTAAGCAAATGGGAAAACGGAAAATGTTTGCCTGAAAGTACGCTCCTGCCGCAGATCGCGGAATTGTTGGGTGTATCGGTCGATATACTGCTGGCGCCGCCGGAAGAGGGCGCCCCCATTGAGGGCGAAGCTGAGCAGGGGCTCCGGCTGCTCGGCGCGTGGTTTGGCTGCGGCGAACACCAACGTGACGTCATGCATAAGATGCGGCACTATGAATACTTTCACTGGAATGAAATACACGTCAACCACGAGAGCTTTCCCTCTTCCCCCGGCGTGGACGGCGCGGAATATTTGACGCTGGTCTATCTGAACGGGAAAGGGATTCACACCGTCGCCTGCCCGGAAGGACGGGCGCTGCGGTATTCCGCTGATCGCACGGAGATCTTCCTTAAGGAAGATGCCAATTGTATGCTGCCTGATATTCCGTCGCTTGCGTGGGAAAAAGGAATGGATTGCTGCTACGCGGGCGCCGCCGCGTTGGCGCTGCAATATATGAAGGAACCCTATACCTATGAACAGGTGATGGGGCTTTCCGGCGCATGTTATCGGCTGAATTTTTGTGATGTGTGGGATTGGAGCGCGACAGACGCCCTGGTTGCCTTTGATTATGCGACACCGCTCTTTAAGGCGATCGGCCGGGAAAACATCTTCGCCGCGCGGGTGAGCAAAGAAGACCGCCCCACAGAGCGGCAGCGTGTCATGGAAAGCCTGCAAAAGGGGAGGCCAGTAATCGCCATCAATCTGCGCGTCGCGCCGGAATGGGGCATCATCACAGGCTACGCGGAGAATGGCAGGGTGTTCTATTGCCGCAGTTATTTTGACGAGCCGGGGTCAGACTATCAGGAGAGCGAGAATTGGCCCTTCTTGATTCAGTATTTCGGGGACGCGACACAAAAGCCAACAGATTTTGAGAATTTATGCGCCTCGTTGGGGGTGTTACTCGCCAGTCTTTCCGCGCCCCGCCAGCGGGGGTATTTTCAGGGGTTGGAGGCCTATCAAATGTGGGGCGTGGGTCTGCTCAACGAAAAGCTGTGGAAGAAATCCATGCGCAACAAGAAAGATGACATTCGCCGCCGTTTGAGCGTGAACGAGTCGATGCTGCTGAACCTGGCGGATGCAAGGCGCTGTGCGGCCGCTTATTTGCGCGAAAATCGGAGCTTGCTTCCGGGGGTGAGCGAACTGGCGGCGGCTTATCAAGAGATCTATGAGCGGCTGGCTGCGTTTCGCAAAAGGATGAGGGAGTCGGTATTCGACGAAAAAGACGAAACATACCTGTGCGATGAGGGCACGGTGCGTTTCGCCAACGATTTCGTATTACGGCAGGAACAGGCCACGCTGCTGGAATGGGCGATGGAACGGGAAAAGGAAATTGGCGCGAAGGTTCAGCGGATTTTGGCGGCGCACGAATAACACATATATCAGGAAATTGGGCTGAGACGTGCACGTGAGAGTTTTCGGGCGCATAAAATGGTAGCAACCACAGGTGAAAACCATGAGAGGAGCGCACGAAATGAATAACCAGCAAACGTACAATAGCCCTACATATTACGCTGTGGACTATGGCCCGGAACCCCTCGTTGTTGACATAGACAGAGCAAGCGCACAAAATCAGAATTTCCGCAAGGCCTTGTGGACAGGTAAGCATTTGCAGCTGACCTTGATGAGCATTCCCGCGGGGGGCGAAATTGGCTTGGAGGCGCATCCAACCCTTGACCAATTTCTCTATATCGAGGAAGGTATGGGGCGCGTTATGATAGGCGCGAATCGCGAACGCTTGAATCAGCAAAACAACGTGCACAGGGGAGATGCCGTTTTTGTCCCCGCCGGAACATGGCATAATCTGATCAATACAGGCAACCGATCGGTCAAATTATTCTCAATCTATGCTCCGCCCCAGCACCCGCACGGCACAGTTCACAAAACAAAGGCGGAAGCTGACGCAGCGGAAGAGCACTGAGAAAACGCGTCACGTTGGGTCGGCGCACTTCGGCAGCTGCGGCGCTGCTTGAAAGAACAGGTAACCGAATCGAGGGTTTGCGGCCATCGAAAAGCATTCCTGCCCGGCAACGATCAGGTGATCCAAGAGCTGGATGTTGACGCTGTGGAACAGCAGGATCGCGGTCTCCGTGCGTTTGACGTCGCTCTTTGAGGGAACGGCAAGACCGTTGGGGTGGTTATGCGTCAAAACAACCTTGGTGGCATTATGCCGGAAGGCGGTCTCCAACAGCGTGCGGTTGTCCAGCATTACTTCGTTTTTCGTACCCAGCGAAGCCGGAGCACAGTGCATGAGCCGCCCGCCGTTATCCAGGCAAAGCAAAAATGCCGTCTCATTCTTGATGCCAATGAATTGGCGGATTACATATTGGTGGAACGCTGCCGTCGTCTCAAAAGTGATCCGCTCTTGCGCCTGGTCGTGTAGATACCGCTTGGCTATTTGGCCCGACAGCATGATCAGCGAGGCGGAAGCTTCGCCGATTCCCTCCACTTTGCAGAGTTCCTCATATGGCGCGTCAAGCACCGCCGGAAGCGTTCCGAAGCGATCCAGAAGGCGGTGGGCAATTTCGTTGGTGTCCCGGCGGGGGATCGAATAAAAAAGAAGAAGTTCCAATACATTGTGCGGCGGAAAGCATTGGAGCCCGCTTTCCAAAAAACGTTGGCGCACCCGCTTTCGGTGTTCCTCGTGCATATTTTTTTGTCCCTTCGTTCAATTCAACTTCCATATAATACCATGAAACGGCAGATTTTTCAAGCCCTTCGAAGGAGAATCCATGGATAGTCACAATCCCGCTACCGGTGACGGCAGCCCAACAGTCGCAGGCATAATTGCCGAATACAACCCATTTCATTACGGTCATGCCTGGCACGTGGCGCAAACGCGGGCGGCGGGGGCCTCCCACATCGTGGCGGTGATGAGCGGCGCAACTGTGCAGCGCGGAGAGTTTTCCATAGCGCTGAAGGCAGCACGAGTGCGCGCGGCGCTGGAGAACGGCGTGGATCTGGTTCTGGGGCTTCCGACACCCTGGTCTTGCGCCCGTGCCCAAGATTTTGCGCGGGCAGGGGTGCATCTGCTGAGTGCTCTCGGGGTGGTTGAGCGCATCAGTTTCGGCAGCGAAAGCGGCGACTTGGGCCTGCTACGCCGCGCTGCCAGTGGTTTACAAAAAGAGTGCGTACAAAAAGCGCTTCGCGCGGCGGCAGGGGAGGGGATGCCATTCGCGCAGGCGCGGCAGGCGGCGCTGGCGGCCATCGACCCAAAGGCAGCTGCACTGTTGCGCAATCCGAATGATACGTTGAATGTGGAATATCTCTGCGCCATTTCGGCGCAAGGCGCTGCGTTGGAGCCAATGGCGGTGCTGCGAAAGGGGGCGGGTCACGATGCAATTGCGGGGGGGAGTGACTTCCGCAGCGCCTCTGAACTTCGCATAATGTTTGGGGCGGGGGAGTTGGACAAGGATGATTGCCCCTCTGGACATTTGCTGCTCGCAGAGTTCGATGCGGGGCGCGCGCCGGTCATCTCTTCGCGCCTGGAAACGGCACTGTTGGCACGCCTGCGCTGCATGTCACCCGCCGAGCTGGCTAACCTGCCAGATGTTTCGGAAGGGTTGGAGAATCGCATTTTTACGGCCGCGCGGCAGGCGGGGAGCGTCGATGAATTGCTGCGCCTGGCGGGGGCGAAGCGGTACCCGACAGCAAGGCTGCGGCGCATACTGTTTCACGCTTTACTCTGCGTAACAAGAGAGGATTTTGCAGAACTACCTGGCTATATTCAGGTCTTAGGGTGCAGTACCGCAGGGCGGCAGCTGTTGCGTCAGGCAAAAATAAACGCGACATTACCCGTTATACAGCGCTGGGACGACACGCGTGCTCTGCCGCAGGCGGCGCGGCGCAGCATTGAGCTGGAGTGCCGTGCAACCGATTTACAGGCGCTAGCAATGCCAAAACCGCAGCCCTGTGGGTTGGAGGAGAGCAGAGAGCAAGTAATAGTTTAGCGAACGAAACTTAAAATTTATCCTGCTAAAGCGCATTTGCTTTAGCAGGATAAATTTGCCAATTTTACCGCACTAAAGCATGTAACGTTTTATCGCGCGAAAGCGTCGCAAGAAAAGCAATGCCTAGAGCGTCGGTTCGGCCAGCACAAGATCTCCCTCCACTGCGGTGATGCGCACTTTCACAATGGTGTTGCGCATCTCCAACAGCGCGTCAGGAACGCGAACAGGCGTATAATTTTCGGTGTAGCCCTGCATTCCTCCGCGTGGGTGCGGCTGCTCCAACAGAACCTCAGCCACTTGCCCAACCTGAGAGGTGAGAAAGCCCGCATGCAACTGTTCGGCAAGAACGAGCATCTGACGCGCGCGCGTCAGCTTGGTTGCTTTCGTGAGTTGATGCGGCATTTCGGCAGCGGGTGTGCCTCTGCGCGCAGAAAATGGAAAGACATGCACCTTGGAAAAGTTGATAAATTCAACAAACCTAAGCGATTCCGCGAAATCCTCGCTGCTTTCGCCTGGAAAAGCAACCATGATGTCCGTTGTCAGCGCAGCATTATGGAATAAATTGGTAATTTCTTGTGCTAGTGCATGATAGCGTTCGGCGGTATAGCCGCGCTTCATAGCGTGTAGGGTGTTGTCGCAACCACTTTGCAAGGAAATATGAAAATGAGGGCATAGCGATTTACAGCGAGAAAGTCGCAGTAATACTTCCGTAGTGAGCAAATCGGGTTCCAGCGAACCCAGACGAATGCGGCGTACACCTTTGGTTGCCGCGACCAGTTCCACCGCGTCGCAGAGCGTACAGCCAAGATCGGTGCCGTAGGCGGAAAGGTTGATGCCGACCAGCACAATTTCGGTGTACCCGGCGGTCGCGAGCGCCTGCACCTCCGCCTGCAATGCGGGCAGTGGCTTGGAGCGTACGCGCCCCCGGGCGTGAGGGATGATGCAATAGCTGCAGAAGCGGTCGCAGCCATCCTCAATTTTCACGTTAGCGCGGGTATGCGCGGCGATATCTCCCGCCTGCACGAAGGGATTTTCATGTCGTTCGAACGATTCATCGCGCTGGTGTGGCGAGATCAATACTACACGTTCGCCGCAGCGGAGAAAGGCTTCAAGATGCGAAGGTAGATTATGCACGTCGCGGTGGCCAAGAATCAGATCGGCCTCAGGATAGTCAAAGACTGCGTTGGGGTTTGTCTGAACGGCGCAGCCGGTGAGCACCAAAATACAGTCGCGATTTATCACGCGAAAATGCCTGAGCTTCTGTCGCGTCTTTCGCTCGCTTTCCGCAGTGACGGCACAGGAATTAATTACCAATACATCCGGCTGGTCGTCCGGCTCAACCGCAATATAGCCCGCTGCCAACATACGCTGGCGCAGGGCGAGGCTGTCCGCCTGGTTCACTTTGCACCCCATGGTAAAAAATGCCAATTTCAACTTTATATCTCCTTCGATTTGACATGGAGTCTTCTATTCGCGCATATGTATTAGTGCGGCGCTGGTCGCGTGATGGATAACATGCGAAGGGGTGGGTATATGCGAAAAAAGAAAATAATGCGGCGGCGGGGTAAGTGTATAGCAGTCTGTCTGGCTTCGGTGCTGTGCCTTCAGTGCAGCGTGTCATTTTATGATGCGAAAGAAACCAAGACGCAGCAAAAAAGCCCAAACGCCGCAGCGGAAAGTGAAAAGCCTCCCGTGGAAATCGCGGCGAAGGCTGCTGTCTTGATGGACGCATCCACCGGAAAGGTTTTAATCAGCTCTCAACCCGATGAGCGGCTGTATCCCGCGTCCGTTACTAAAATCATGCCACTTCTGCTCGTGGGGGAGGCATTGGACAGCGGGAAAATCAAGCTGACCGATACGGTGACGGCCAGCGGAGCGGCGGCTTCAAAGGGCGGGTCGCAGATCTGGCTCAAAGAGGGTGAGATCATGACGGTGGAGGAGTTAGTGAAAGCTGCGGCGATTTACAGCGCGAATGACGCCTGCGCAGCTCTGGGTGAACTGCTGGGTGGCAGCGAAGAAGCCTTTGTGCAAATGATGAACGAACGCGCCGCTCAACTGGGGATGAAAAACACCACATTTGTCAACTGCACAGGCCTGGACGATGACACGACCGAGCACCTGACAAGCGCATATGACATCGCGCTCATGAGCCGCGAACTGCTCAAACATGATTCTGTAACGCAATATTCCACAATTTGGATGGATTCTCTGCGAGGGGGCGCGACAGAGCTAGTAAACACGAATAAGCTGGTTCGTTTTTATGAGGGCGCAACCGGGTTGAAGACCGGCACGACCAGCAAGGCGGGCTGCTGCGTTGCCGCCAGCGCAAAGCGAGGGAATACCCACCTGATCGCGGTGGTGATGGGCAGCGGCAACAGCGACGACCGCTTTAACACGGCAAAGCGAATGCTGAATTGGGGATTCGCCAACTACGTCACCGTGACCCCAAGGATTGATCCTGCGCTGATTACGCAGGTGCGGGTGTTGCTGGGCGAAGAGCGCTGGTTGCTGCCGGTGTTTCCGTCGGAGATGACCGTCCTTGTGCCAAAGGGCAGCGAAAATGACCTGCACCAACAGGTTGATCTTGCGCTGGACGTTGCGGCCCCGGTTGAGGAAGGCCAAACATTAGGAAAAATTGTAATAACCTTGGATGGCGAAGTCTTGGGGGAGTATACGCTGACCGCGCCGCAGGCTGTGACAAAATTAAACTACAAGACGAGCTTGCTGCGAATGCTTGCCGCGCTGTGCGAATGACTTTCGAGCGATAAAGCAATTCAAAGGCAAATACTTTAGGCAAATAAAGCGAAGACGCTTCAATCAATAAAAGTGGATACGCTTTATCCAGCGAAACAGACACGCTTTCAAGGCGAGCAAAAAGCTTTAGCATAATAAATCGCGGCCGATCCTGCAGCTGGACGGCTGCGGTTTATTTTATAAAAAATTGTGCGGCATACATCCATCCATCGCTGCATAGAAATGAACAGGAAACCGGACAAGGTGCTATGATGATCTACCCATAAAATGTCAGCGCCAAAATGAAAGGACGGAACGTAAGATGAAATGGATCGCATCCTTTCCGAAGCTTACGGATGTTTTGCCGCGCCGCCACGCGCGCCCGCCTCGCCTGCCCGGGGGTCTTGCCGCAAAAACTGCGGAGACGATGCAGCTGCACTGGCAAAAGATCGCGCTGCTGGGTCTGTTTGGCTTGGGGCTCTTTTTGGGTGCCCAAATGGCCCAAGGTGACGCACCGGGGTGGCAGGCGCAATTGGTCGAATTGTTGCGTTTTCAGCGACTCAACCGGCTTGAGCAGAGTTTTTTTGGCAACGCGCTGGGCTATTTTTTCGCCGATGTGCTATTTCTGCTTGCATCGTATCTCTTTGGGCTATGCGCTGCGGGGCTGCCGATGGTGCTGGCGCTGCCGGTGCTGCGGGGTCTGGGGCTGGGCGCGGTCAGCGGCGGGCTGTTTCTCCAAAATGGCTTGAACGGCTTGGGCTACAGCATCCTGGTGCTCTATCCTTCGGCTGTGATTTCCATGCTGATTATGCTGGCCGCCTGCAAAGAAAGCATGCTGATGAGCGGTGATATGCTTCTGATTGCCACTGGCAAGTCGGATTGCGTCGAAAGCAGCTGGCGGATGTTCAATGCCCGCTATCTTGTGCTGCTGCTGTTGAGTATCCTCGCGGCATTGTTGGATGCGATCTGCTTCCGCGCGTTTTCCGGTATGTTTACCTTCTAGCGCTGCTGTTCAGTTGTCTTGAACACCCTCCATACTGAGCGGATTCTTCTGAACGGCCTCGCGCAGCTGGCGGTCAACAACATGGGTATAAATCTCAGTGGTTGAAAGATTCTCATGCCCAAGGATCTCTTTGAGCTGTAGAACGTCCACATCCTGTTGATACATCAGCGTCGCCGCCGTATGCCGCAGCTTATGCACGGAATACCCTCGATCATCAAGACCGGCTAGCTTCAGGTATTTTTCAAGCATCATTTCCACGGAGCGCTGGTTGATGCGCCGACTGTTGCGGCTGATAAACAGCGCGTCGCGATCTTTCTGCACGACGCTATCCTGTGGGCGTACGCGAAGATAGCGTTCAATTGCGGCTACGCAGGCGGCGTTGAGGTAAACAATGCGCACCTTGTTGCCCTTGCCTGTGATGCGCAGCAAACCTTCCTTCAATTGGAAATCTCGCAGGTTAATGCCGCAGAGTTCCGAAAGCCGCATGCCACAATTCAGAAAAAGAATCAGGATGCAGTAATCGCGGTCACGAAATTCGCCTTCAACAGAGTTCAGCAGGGCGCGGCATTCCTCAAAAGTCATAAAAATTGGCAATTGCTTCCCGATTTTTTTCGCGTGGAACTCATCCATAGGGTTGAGCTCCAAATAATGCCGCTCAGCCGTCAAATAATGGAAGAAGCGTTTGATGGCGACGGTGCGCCGGGCCAGGGTGCGCACGCTGTTGCCGCGTTCGCGTTCGCAATAGTCACGGAACGCATAGGCGTCTTCGACCGTTATGTTCTTGAGGAAACCCAGGTCAATGAAGCTGAGGTCTACGTCATCCCAAGGGGCGTCCGCCGCAACCTTACCGGCTTTTTCGGCCAGGAAACGAAAGAACAGGCGAAGGTCAGAGGCATATTCCATCAAGGTATGTTCCGATTGGCTGTAGGATTCCACCCGGTGCAGATATTGCACCACCAGCGGCGGCAGGGCACTGAACTGCTCACGCCTCATGGTTTTGATCCATCCTTTCAAGGGGATATTGTGATTCCAGCAACTTCGCATAATGCATGTTATGCGAAATTCAGGGCGCACAGGCCATTTATACGCATCTCAGAGATCAACACAATATTTCATTGAGCGCAGGCTCTATCAGCCTTGAAAAAACCTCTGCTCTGGAGCCGCTGCATTTTATTTTCATAACCTACAGGTCATTGCGCACATCGTAAATGGCTGCCCCTTTATCACCTTTTGCCTGCCTGCTCGGAATCCCTGCCCCATATACCAGCGTTTCAGAGTCTCGTTCTCGTTGATGATGCCCAGATGGATCCTTTTTGCGCCTTGCTGAAGGGCCTGTGCCTTCGCCGCCTCCATCAGCAGCCTTCCAATGCCTTCGTTCCTGCGTTCCGGGGCGGTGCAAAGCCTTGTCAGTTCCCATGTTCCGCGCCTAAGCGGCCAGATCGCAACAAATCCAATCAGCTTGGTTTCATCGGGCTGGCATATATCATGTTCAAATGCGCCGATGCACTGTACTTTGGAGCTGAATAGTTGTTGCGCATAGGTTGCATCAGAAAGGAAGGCGGGGTGCCTCGGGCAGTTTGTTGAGGTCAGATGCAATTCTTCGGCAACGGTCAAAAAACTGCGTCGGATCAGTACCGCAACTTGCTCGAGCGCGATCTGTGGCGGCGCAAAATCAGCCTTGCCCTCAGCTTCCTCAACCAATTCCAAACGCATGACATTTACTGGCATAGCATTTCCAATCGTTTCCAACTTCGTATAATTTCCAGGCAGGGAGTGTACCCTGCCCTGTTATGCGATTTCGCTCGTTAAAGCGAAACTAACCTTCCCTGCCTTTTCCGCAACACGATAAAGCTCGCCGAATGCGGGATATCAAACGCTTCCGGCTGGGTTTCAAGATAGGACAGGTGGTCTTTTTCAAACGCAGCGATCTGTTCCGGCGTCAGCGCGGAAGCTCCGATGCCGCGGCATGCAATAATTCTGCCATGCCAGGATTCGCGAGTGAAGCCCACGGGCAAGTCAAAACCGCACGCGGTTTCCAGCTCGAAGCCCCAGTTGGGGTCAAGGCGCGGCAAGCCCGTTGGCCAACCGTCGGTTTCGTATGTGATTCGCTGAAAGCCCGCGCCGTTCCAGGCGGGGTTGTACCTGAGCACAAGCGCTTCGCTGCCCGCCGCGATTTCGCTTTCACCCGGCAGCCAAAACAGGGAAAGAACAGCAAAACGGCCGTCTTCCTTCAGCATGCGGTGCAGGCGCGGCAACAGTCGGGCCTTATCAAAATAGGTGAAGCACTGGCAAGCCAGCACGGTGTCGAAAGCGCAGTCTGGAAAGTCGATCTCCTCTGCGGGTGAGATGATGTAGTCGATGTCCTTGCCCTGCGAAAGTTGACGCGCCTGCGCAATCTGGTTTTCGGCGATATCTACGCCGGTGAATTTAGCGCCGTGAGGATACAGCGCGCGCGGCAAAACGCCGGTGCCGGTACCCAAATCCAGCACACGCTGGCCTGAACCGCACAGGCCCAGGTCGAGAATTTTCTGATAAAACGCTGGCGGATAGATGTCGCGAAACTTGGCGTAGGCCTCCGAAACCTTGCCCCAATCGAAGGCCTTGCCCTGATCAATGTGCTCAAGCTGCATAGGTGATTCTCCTTTTGCGGGGGCGACTCCCCTGCCCTCTTGATTTCATAATTTATCGCGTTAAAGCGTCGAAGGCATCGCGTAACCGGCTTACGCCGACCAACTCGATCTCTAGCGCCAACTTTTTTGGCAAGTTCTTATAGTTCTGATTTGGAATAATACACTTGCGAAAACCCAGCCGGGCCGCTTCGCGTACCCGTTGTTCGCAGTGCCCGACCGAACGTATTTCGCCCCCCAGGCCGACCTCGCCGAAAGCAAGAGCATCGTCCGGTAACGGCGCGTCTTTGAGGCCGGAGACCAGTGCCATCGCCACGGAAAGATCCGTCGCAGGCTCGTCCAGCTTCAGGCCGCCGACTACGTTAATGTAGGTATCCATGCTGCTGAAAATATAACCGGCGCGCTTTTCGAGCACCGCGATCAGCATGGACATGCGGTAGCCATCGACGCCGTTGGCCATGCGGCGCGGGTTGCCAAATCCGGTGGGCGTCACCAGCCCCTGCACCTCGGCGAGGATCGGGCGGCTACCCTCCATCACGCAAGCGACGCAGGAACCGGAGACTCCCTTTGGTCGTCCGCCGATCAGCATCAGCGAAGGGTTCTCAACCTCCCGCAGCCCCTGTTCCAGCATCTCAAAAACGCCGATCTCGTTCGTTGAGCCGAAGCGGTTCTTCACCGCCCGCAGCAGCCGATAGGAAAGATGGCGCTCGCCCTCAAAATAGAGCACGGCGTCCACGATGTGCTCAAGTACCTTGGGCCCCGCAATATTGCCGTCCTTATTGACATGCCCCACCAACAACATGGGGATGTCGAGCTGCTTAGCGCTGCGCAGCAGAGCGCTGGCCGATTCGCGCACCTGGGTAACGCTCCCCGGCGAAGAGCCAACCTCTGTATGCTGCATGGTTTGAATGGAATCGATGATCACAAGGCCGGGTTTTTCGGTCCGTATGTAAGCGCAAATGCCCAAGACGTCCGTCTCGCAGAGCACCGATAGCTGTTTCGTGTTCACGCCCAGCCGCTCCGCGCGAAGTTTGAGCTGGTGCGGCGATTCTTCGCCCGAAACATAGAGGATGGACAGGGATGCGCCCAAATATTGGCATATTTGCAGCAGCAGCGTTGATTTCCCGATCCCCGGGTCGCCGCCCAGCAGCACGACGGAGCCTTTGACGATTCCGCCGCCCAGAACGCGATCCAGCTCCTGCATGCCTGTCAGGTAGCGCTGCGAGTTATCGGCTGTGATTGCCGAAAGCGGCAGCGCAGTGAGCCGTGCCCCCATATCAGCTGCGGCGGAAGCGGCGCTTGACGTCTGGCGCAGCTCCTCGCTCATGCAGTTCCATTCGCCACAGCCGGGGCAGCAGCCGTACCATTTTGCGCTCTCGTAACCACACTGGGTGCAGACGAACAGTGACTTCGCTTTGGGCATCGCTTGGTTCTCCTCATCGGTGTATTCATTGCGCTGACGTGTAGTCCAGTATGCCGCAGGCGATGGCGAACGCCATTTGGCTCTGATAAGCGTCCTGCTTGAGCTTTTGCGTTTCTGCGTAGTTGGAAAGGAAGCCGCATTCCACAAGAACGGCGGGCGTCTGCGCGTGCCAGAGCAGATAGATTTCCGTCCCGGAGGGCTTCACCTGCCGTGTGTTTTCCGGTTGGAGCTGAGCAACCGCCCGCTTTTGTATGGTGTCGGCCAGCACACGGCTTTGGGGGTCGTTCGGTGAATAGAACACCTGCGTACCGTGATACTTTTCGGCGCTGAACTTGTTTTGGTGTACGCTGACGAACAGCGCGTTTGGGCCCATTTGCTCCAACATGGCGGAGCGATTATGGATATCTGAGACCTTTTTTTCGCGGAGCGTCCGCGCCGTGTCGTCATAGATCGCCCGGTCTTCCCGGCGGGTCATTTGGGTTCGATAGCCGAGAACCCGCAGATAAATTTCCAGTTTTTGGGCGATTGCGAGGTTGATATCCTTCTCGCAGGTGCCGTCAACGCCGACCGCGCCCCCGTCTTCACCGCCGTGACCAGCGTCGATCAACAGCGCGGGTGCCCCGGAACGCGCCGCGACCTCCGCCCCCGTCACTTGTGCCGCGCGCCGGATCTCCCGCGTGCCCAGTGCCGCCGCGCCGGTCAGGCAAAGCGCGCCCGCCAGGGCGATGGCCGCCGCGCGTCTGGCTTTTTTACCCGGCCGCCAGTGTAAGTTGATGCGAATCATCTTCATTCGCCCGTCCCCCTTGTTGTTTGACATGGTGTACTTACCATGAATATGCAGGAGGCGCGGCGGGTTATGCGGCGACGGCTGTCAATACTAGCAACACGAACGTGAAAAGGCTGGATCATAACAATGCAAGACAATAAGAAGAAAACACTGTTGGGTGTTGGTGGCGGCGTATTGGTGGGGATACTCAACGGAATGCTCGGCGCGGGCGGCGGCATGCTTGCGGTGCCGCTATTGAAAAAGCTAGGCTTGCAGCAGACCAAAGCGCACGCCACAGCTGTAGCGGTCATCTTCCCCCTGACGCTGTTGAGCACTGTCGCCTACCTTTTACTCGAGCGGTTCGAACTGCGGGAGGCCGCAGGATATCTGCTGCCCGGCGCGGCGGGGGCGCTGCTCGGGGGGCTGTTGTTGGCCAAGCTCCCGGCCAAATGGCTACGCAAAATTTTCGCCTGCTTTATGATTTGGGCGGGCATTCGGATGGTGATGCGGTAGTGGCGTGGCTCTGGAATATTCTTGCCGCCTTCGGCGCAGGCACGTTGGGCGCGATGGGCATGGGTGGCGGCGGCATCCTCGTAATCTACCTCACGCTGACGCTTGCGACGCCTCAATTGCAGGCCCAGGGCATCAACCTGCTGTTTTTTTTACCCTGTGCCGTGATATCTATGCTCATCAACGGCAAGCGCAGGCTGGTGGATTGGAAGACCGCGGGCAAGCTCGCACTGGGCGGGCTGCCTGCGGCACTGTTTGGCATTTGGATCGCCGGACGCATGCAGACAAAATGGTTGGGTTGGATTTTTGCGGCGTTCTTAATTGTGGCGGGGGCAAAGGAACTGCTTACCAAAGGCGAAAATCAGGAAAAGAAGAAATGATCATTCGCCCCATATCGTCTTTTCCTGCCCTCGGGTGATCGTTTTGCGCAGTGCATTCAACAACAACGCGGCCGCAACGCCCAGCGCCGCGCCGAAGGTATTCAGCAGAAAGTCGTCGACGTCGCAGTGACCTAAACGCAAGCCCCATTGCGATAGCTCCATCAGCAGGCTGAAGGCGGCGGGGATGACCAGCGCCATCCAGGTCTTGCGCCGCAGGAGACCGCGCAGCAAAAAGCCCATCGGGAACATCACGAAGATATTTCCCATCAGATACGTCCAGTCCTCATATGCCTCCCAGGGGGCTTCGCGCATGCGCACAAAATAGTAGCGCACCATCTCGAACGGCATCCAGTTTGGTTGCATGCTGCCGCTCTGCTGTGTGCGAACCAAATAGAAGGCATAAAAAAGAAAACCAACATAAAACACGGAGAACCCGCCCGCCGCTACGCGGAAAGCCAGCGCGAAATTGCGGCGCAGCGATTCCTCGCTATGCTTATATGGCAGCAGGAGCCGCAACAGAATGATTGGGGTTAGCGCCGCCGCCGCCAGGGCGAGTACCGTCATCGGGCGGTCATAGTAAAAGGAATAGATCCAGTGGCCGGGGAACCCGGCGTCTTTTTGCGCCTGATACTGCCCGATCAGTGCGCCGGCGAGCATGAGGGCAAAGAACATGTTCAGCCCGAGCGCGCAGGCACGCAGCCCGCCGGGCAGTGGCATCACTACCAGTGTGAGCGCGAAGCCAAGCAGCATTGTTATGCCGAGCTGATAAGCCAGTTGGCCGATTGAATTGAAAGATGGCTGAACGCTCAGGTAATAGCACACGGCCAACAGGCACGGCAGGATGCTCAGCTGCCATGCGTTTTGCTTTGGTTCGGCGTTGAACCCACGCAGAAGAAATTTCATGCTGGCCTCCTACAGTTGGTGAGTTGTGCGGGCGGGCATGGAAGCCCGCCCCTACGTACAAGTATTATTATGCGGTCTTCTGATCCAAATAACTTTGCAAAATCATAACGGCGGCAACCGCGTCGACAATATTCTTGCGTTTCGCGCCGCGCACGTTTGTCTCGTTCAGCGCCCTATGGGCCGAGACGGTCGTCAGGCGCTCATCCCAAAGTTGGACGGGCAGAGACGCAGCCTGCCGCAGGCGCTCGGCAAGCGCCTCGCATTGAAGCGCCTTTTCGCCTCTGCTGCCGTTCATGTTGAGTGGCAGGCCGAGGACGATCTTTTCCGCGCCGCGTTCATGGGCAATGGCCGCCAGCGCCGCCGGAAGCTTCTTCAGCGAAACCCCTTCCAGAACCCGCACGGGAGAAGCCAAAATGCCCAGCGCATCGCTGGCAGCGACGCCGGTGCGCTGTTCCCCGTAGTCCACGCCCAAAATTACCATACTCTATCCTCTTATCCGATAATCGCGTCGATCAGTCCGCCAATGATGGTGCCATTTCCGCCGTCATTGCCTGCGTTCCCGCCGGGCGTTGTCTCAGGATCCGGTGCGGCCGCGCTGCAGGAGGTGCAGGTGCTCGGGATGTTGCTGGTCTTATACCACCCTTTTTCTTTGGAGCAATTGGGCCCGGCGATTTTGCCCGTACGTGTGCAGAAGGATCGCTCGACCGCTTCGCCCGGGCTTTTGGGAAACTCCTTGTCCGAGTCTAGCCCCTTGTGTACGCGCTTCATAACCTCCATCCAGATAATCGCCGAGGGGTTGGACATGGTGCCCAGATCCTTTGGCTGGTCGTAGCCATACCAGACGGAACCAACATAGTAAGGCGTACCCGCCGCAAACCAGCGATCCATGTTTTTGGAGGTTGTGCCCGTCTTGGAAAAAACAGGGAACTTTTTGAAACTGCTGCTCCCGCTCGTATAATAGGAGCTTTTCGGTACGGTTTGGAGCATTTCGCACATCACGTCGGCTCCGCCGGCGGAGAGCGACTGTTTCACAACCTGAGTGGTTTCGTCAGTCTGCAACATAATCTCGCCCCGGTTGTCGGTCACTTTATAGTAACAATAAGGTTCATAATACCAGCCACCGTTGCCGAAGACCGCGTAGGCCGCGCATTCCTCCAGCGTGCTGAAGCCATAGGTCATGCCGCCTGTCGCCAGCGGCGGCAGATAGCGGTCATTGACGGGGTCAAGCTTGGTAAATCCAAAGCTTTCCTCCAGGAAGGAGTAGGAGGGGTTGATTTTCAGCTTATCCTTGAGCGTGCGCGCCGAAACGGTGTTGAGCGAACGCGCAACTGCGTCCTGAATCGTAACGCTTGAGCCGGAGCCCAGAGAACCGTCGTTGTTTTGCGGCCAGTTCATGCCCATATAAGGAAAAGCCGCGTTCTTTGTCATAGTTGACCAAGTGATCAGGTCTTTATCGAGCGCGGGGGCGTAGACGGAGAGCGGTTTGATGGTGGAGCCCGGCTGCCGCCAGCTTGCCGCGGCGCGGTTCAGGCTGCGGTTGCCGGTCTTTTCGTCCGCCCCGCCGCAGATGGCCACCACGCGACCTTCATAATCCATAATGGCCATCGAGGCCTGAGGCAACTTGCCGTATTTATCTTTTTTCGCTCCTTTTGGGAAGCTGACGCGTTCGCGGAAGACCGCCTCCAGTTCGTCCTGCGCCTTCATGTCGACGGCGGCGTAAATCTTCAACCCGCCGCTATAGACCTTCTTTGTTGCCTCCGTTTTGCTCATTTCCATCTGTTCCATCAAATCGACGATCACGGATTCGATGATGAAATCAACATAGTAGTTGTTGATCTCCTTTTGCTGGGGCTGTTCGGTCTTTGGCTTATATTCGGGATTGTTGGTGAAAACGAGCTTATATGCCTTTGCTTCATCATATTGCTGTTGGGTTATCAAGCCCTGCGCCAGCATTTCGCTGAGGCAATATTCCATGCGGTTACGGTTGTTTTTGGGCTTGGTGATCGGGTCGAATTCGTTGGGCGACTTTGTGATCGCCGCCATGGCCGCGCACTCGGCAAGGTTCAGTTCGCTGACATCCTTGCCAAAATATTTTTCAGCCCCTGTGCGGATGCCGTAACAGCCACGGCCCAAGTAAAGCGTGTTCAGGTACGCTTCAATGATGGTGTCTTTGCTGTAGTTCTTTTCCATGTTCAGCGCCGTCAGGATCTCGCGGTATTTACGCACGGCGGTGACGTCTTTTTCCTGGGTGATGTTTTTGATCAGCTGCTGCGTCAGTGTGGAAGCGCCCTGGCCCAAATACTTCGTAACGACGCCGACAAGGCGCCGCCAGTCAACCCCTTTATGCTCCCAAAAGCGCTTGTCCTCCAGGGCAATGTAGGCGTTGATGATATTGCTGTATTTCGACATCTCGGGGGTGAGCTTGAACCCTTTTTCGTCACTGATCGGTACGCCCTGCAAGTCAAGGTCGATCCAGACACGGTTCTCTTCCCCGTGCCGGCGGGCGTATTCCACCTCACGGGATTTGCCCTTCTTGTCCTTTTCATAGGCGTAAATGATGGTGGTCAGGCTCTGCTGCTTCTTTTCCTCGGTCAAATTGATGACGACATCTCCGGTGACGGTTGAATAAGCGTTGGCAAAGAAATAACCGCCGACGACGCAAAACGTCAGGAATCCAACAAGGAAAATCGAAAGCAGTGCCAAAAAGAAGCCGCGGAGCGAACCGACAAAGACCGAAAGCCCTTTGGAGCGCTTCTTTTTCTTCTTTTGCTTAGCCATGAATCATAATCTCCTTTTGAGCCATTGAGGTTACATGGATAGTATGGGAACATATGGATAAACTATAACATAAATTATAAGTATTGGAGGTGAAGCGCTATGCGCTTTTCGCGCAAGCTTTTTCCGATCTGTGTGCTGACGGCTTGTGTTTTACTGATTGCCAGCGCGAATCTGCGCCATCCGCCTGAACTGCGGCCCCTGCCGCCAAGCCAGGCCGCCCGTGTTTCGCCCTATCGCTACATCCTCAAGGAGGAGTCGGGCGAACTCGCCGTCTTTGTTGTTGAGAACGAGGTGCCCACGCGCATCGCCTCCTTCCCCTATCAGGAAGAGACACTGCCGGAGAAAGACAGGCTTGACTTGCGCACAGGCATCGCTCTGCGGAGTGCGGAGGAATTGCAGCGGGCGCTGGAGGATTACCTGCCGGAAGGGGAATGATTATCCCCCAGCCAGCTCGCGGTCACGGTCATACGCAGCGCGGACAGCCTTACCCACAGCGTTGGCGAAGCCGTATTCCCGCAACGCCTGCATGCCCGCGACAGTGGTGCCTGCCGGTGAGCAGACCTGGTCGACTAGCGCCTGGGGGTGCAATTGGCTGCCCTGCAACAATTTTGCGCTGCCCAGCACTGTCTGGGCGGCGATTTCCAGCGCCAGTGTCTTGTTCAATCCGCAAGCAACCCCGGCGTTCGCCAGCTCGTCAATAAAGAGGTACACAAACGCGGGCGCGCTGCCGGCTAAAGCCAAAAACGCGGAAAAATGCCGCTCTTCCAACCGCACGGCCCTGCCGAAGCTTCGGCAATAGCCCTCAATAAACGCAGCTTGCTCCGCCGTCACCCGGTCATTCGGGCAAAAGGCGGTCATGGATTCCCCAACTGTGGCGTTGATATTCTGCATCAGCCGCGCCAGTTGAGGCGTGTAGGGCAACTGCCCCTCGATGGCGTCGAGTTCCAGCCCGGCCGCTATGCTGAGCAGAAGCGGGTCGCTCTCTTCCAGCGCACCGCCAAGCTCTTTCAGAAGCGCGGGAAAATCCTGCGGCTTCACGCCGATCTGCACAACCTCGACGCTTCGAACGAGCGTCTGCGCGCTTGCGGCCAGGCAAACGCCGGTCTCATCGGCTACACGCCGTGCCAGCGCGGTGTTTTTGTCATATACCAGAATTTCTTCCGGCTTCAGGAAGCCAGTGCGTATTGCGGCGCTGAGCATGGCCGCGCCCATAACGCCTGTACCGATGAAGCCGAACGCATACTGTTTCAATGGGCACTCCCCTCAACTTCGCATAATTAACAAGCTTGCCTTTTGTGCAATCGCATTAGCTTGCGGCGCTCTCCTCCTCCGGCTGTTCGGAGGTGCAAAATGCGCAGCGAGTAGCGGTGATCGGAATTTCCGAAATGCAATAAGGGCACTTCTTGGTGGTTGGCGGCGGCGCAGGTTCATCAGCCTTCTTGCGCAGTTTGCCGACGTTTGAGATGCTCCGGACAATCAGGAACACCACCAGCGCGATGATGAAAAAGTTGATGACGACCGTGATCAGGTTGCCGTAAGAAACAAGCACATGCCCCTGCTCAAGGGCCTGTTCGATGGAGACGGCCTTTTCGGCGCCCTTGAGCGTCACGGTCAAATCCCAATAAGCCTTGGCAAAATCAACGCCCGTTGTGAAAAGGCCGACGATTGGCATGATCACGTCGTTGACCACGGAATTGACAATCGCCTGAAACGCGCCGCCCAGCACCACGCCGACAGCCAGTCCGATTACATTGCCCTTTGTGATAAAGTCTTTGAAGTCTTTCCAAAAAGATTTTTGCTGCTTGGCAATCGCCTTTGCGGATTTTTCAGCACCCATGTGTTAGCCCCCTTATATTTATTTATACCGATCTATTTTACACGTTTTCGCCGTCGTTTGCAAGCAAAATTTTGCGATTGGTCTGTTCGGCGCAATTTTTCAGCCGTTCTCGCGGGAAAGCATTGCTTTTTCGTTTCCGTTGCTCTATAATAGCGTCAAACAGATTGTTCGATACTTTTTGAATGGATGGAGGCCACGAATGCTGCTGACCATTGACGCAGGGAATACAAACCTGACTCTGGCCGCCTATCGGCTGGATACGCCGGAGGGCAACGCCCCCGTCTTTCACTCCCGCATGGCGACCGATCGCAGCTTGACCCCCGATCAGCTGGCAATAGCACTGCTTGATATTTTCAGGTTGCATGGGGTCGAGCGCTCTGACTGCGAAGACGCTGTCATCGGCAGCGTGGTCTCCGACATGACGGATTCTCTCGCGGAGGCGGCCGCGCTTCTCACCGGGCGCATGCCGCTCGTCCTCGCGCCCGGCGTTAAGACCGGCCTCAACATCCGCATCGATAACCCTGCGCAGCTTGGCGCGGATCTCATCGCCGCAGCAGTGGCGGCCAAGACGTGCTATCCCCTGCCTTGCCTGATTGTCGACCTCGGCACGGCCACGAAGATCAGCGCCCTGGACGCAGACGGCGCGTTTCTCGGTTGTTCGATCGCACCGGGCATCGCCGTGTCGTTGGAAGCGCTCTCGGCTCGTACCTCCCAACTGCCCCGGGTTGCACTGCGCGCACCCGCCCGCGCCATCGGGACCGATACCGTGGAAAGCATGCAGGCTGGCATCGTCTTCGGTACGGCCTGCATGATTGATGGCATGCTCGAACGCATGGAACGCGAACTGGGCGCGGCGGCCAGCGCGGTAGCGACCGGCGGCCTTGCCGGGGCAATCGCGCGGCACTGCAGACGGAAAATTGCGCTGAATGAGGAACTGATCCTGCTGGGTCTGAAGGAGATTTACAAGAAAAACCGGAGGTAGGCACATTGCTTGTATTTCGAAGAATCGAAGAATCCGATATTCGGCCCGACTTGATGGATGACTTCATCTGGCGCATGGAGGTCACGCGGGAATGGAAGAATGGCCGCGCGGTGAAGCTGCGCAAGTCTCGCGTAGACGACAAAACCCTCGATGAGTTGCGCGCTGTGGTTAAATGGGATCTGCTGCCCATGGTCTATGGGCGGCGGGCGCTGGGGCACCGGGGCGCGGTATTCGGCGCGTTTGAGGGCGAGCGGCTGGTGGGGTTCGCCTTTCTGCGGGATAAACTGATCCAGGGCCGTGAAAGCGTCGGTGTGCTGTGGGTTTCGGCTGACTACCGCCGCCATGGCGTTGGGCGAAAATTGTTTATGCTTTGCGCCGACGCGGCACGCGATGCCGAAGCAGCGACGCTCTATATCAGCACCCATCCAAACGCGGAGACGCAGGCTTTTTACATCTCACTTGGCTGTTATGAGACAGAGCGGCTGCCAAACGCCGGTCCAAAGACGGATATTCCACGGGAGTATAAATTGTAATCCCGTTTAGATCAAGACATCAAAAAACCCGGCGCCGTTAAAAGCGTCGGGTTTAATTTACGTATTCGATCAGCGACGGAAAATCTGCACCGCGTTATGTACATTTTCGACCACAACATGTTCGTGTACGCCGCCGAATTCGCCGTCCACCGTCCAGGGCGGCGGCGGATCGTCAAATTCAAACTCCACCCGTCTGGTATGGAGCAAATGCACGTGATCCGTGTTGAACTTGCGCCCCACAATGTTGCTGAGCGCCTTCGTCCAGGCTGCGCCATCGGCGGGGTATGGCACCAGCAACAGCTCCAGCATGCCGTCGTTGAGGCCGACCTCCCGGCGATGGAGCTTGATTACCCCGGCGATCGAAGTAGAATTGGTCACTGAGACAAAGGCGTATTTGCCTTCGGCTTCGTAGCCTTCCACCGTCTTAACACGCATGGCGACGGGGCGAATGGCCTTGACCGCCTGGGCTGCGGAAAAGAAATAAGCAGCGTGCCCAAACTTGTTTTTGAGCTTCTGCGGCGTTCCGTAGGAGACCTCAGTGAACGCGCCGAAAGAAGCGGTATAGGAAAAATACATCTGTTCGTTGAAGTTGCCTAAATCATTCCAAAGAGGCTGACCATTGAGGATGATGTCAATGGCCTCCTGATTATCGGTTGGAATGAGCAGCGTCTTTGCCAGATCATTGGTGGAACCGGCCGGGATATACCCCAGAAGGGGTCGCCTTTCCAGCTGCATCACCCCGTTGACGGTTTCGTTGAAGGTGCCGTCGCCGCCCCTGCAGACGACAATGTCAAAATCAGCGCCGCGCCGCCGCACGATGTCGGTGGCGTCGCCCTGGCAACGGGTGGTGTAGACCGTGGTCTCCAGCCCGCTGGTGCTGAACAGCGCCGTGATGTTGTGCAGGTGTGTCTTGGCGCTGTGTTTTCCGGCGGTAGGGTTGAGAACCACCAGCGCTCTTTTTCCGTCAAAAAAATCTGTCATAGCGTATCCTCCGCGATGGAATGCAAAAACTAATCTAGAACAGGCCGAGCGGCCTGTCCATCCAGATGAAAGGAGAGATTCCCGTGAAACAAAAGAAGAAAAAGAAGCAACCGAACGCTTTGCCCGCAGATTCCGCCGCCAGATTGCCGGATACCCAAATGCCGCGCAGCCTGGTCCAGCCAAGAAGCGACAACGCCGTCACCCAGGCGAAACAATGGGTCGACCGAAACGAATTATAGGCGCTCAACGGAAGAACCCTTCCATGCCGCCGCGCTTGCGCGTCTCCGGCTGAGGGCGTACGCAATTGACCAGGATGATGTCATCCCCGATCACCTCAATATCCTGCCAGCAGACGAAGAACTCTTCGCGCGAGAAAAGGCCCATAACGCGCGGGCAGCCGATGACCACAAGCGCTTCCACGCAGCCGGTGCAGGTGTCAATCTGCGCGTCGCAGACGTTGCCCAGCCGCGCGCCCGTATTCTTGTTGACGACATCCTTGTTGCGCAATTCCGATATGCAGCACTTCATGCCGACGCCCCCCGCTTTTGGATTTGATTTATCCTATGCGGGGGCGCTCGTTTTCATGC
>JAVBOZ010000158.1:0-8873 GCA_031549985.1 Oscillospiraceae bacterium
AGCAGCCGCACGAAGCAGTGGCACATCTCGGCGCTGATGTCTTCGATGAACAAGTTGCGGATAGGGCCGCGCGGCATACCGTAATTCTCTGTGCGGGTGACACAGTCGTCGGCGTTCAGAGCGATCAGGTCGTCGGCGGGAGTGCCCTTTGTGATACCCCGGATGCGCCGGATGATGCCGTTCTCGCAATGGCCGCAAAGGTGAATCCCGTCATTGTTGCCGATGTTCTTGTCGTGCGACAGGCCGATATCCTCAATCACAAAGCCCTCTGCCCAGGCAAGGCGCAGGAAGTAACCGGCGGAATTGTGCAGCGTCAGGCCACGCAGCGTCAGGTTGCGAACGTTGACGAAATTCATCAACACACCCGAATAGCCCGCCGGATCGAACATCGCGCCCTTTGGATTCCCCAAAAAGTTTGCGTCCCATACGCCGCCGATCAGGGTGATGTTCTCGTTGCCGGTCTGCGTATCCGCATTGGTCAGCAGGAAATCGTCGCGCCCGGTCATCGTGCCCGCGTCCGCCACAATGTGGGCCCCGTCGCCAAGCGCCAGCGTCGTCCCTGAACGGATTTTCAGCGTATGCGCTACGCGGTAGGTGCCAGCGGGCAAATACAGCAGCCCCGCGCCAGAATCAAAGGCCCGTTGCAATGCCGGCGCGAAGTCTTCGCCGTCGCCGTCGCGGCGAAAATCCAGTACGTTCAGGCCGAGTCTCGCGACCTCACCGCGCAAACCCCGATGAGCAACCATCTCCATTTGTCCGCCTCTCAAATTCCGCAAATTGAACTTGTATTCACATATAAAGCATGATATAATGTAGCCCTCAAAGAGATGAGCATTTTAACCATTTTTCACCTTTATTATAGCCAACAGATGGCGAGGTGTCAAGCGAAACATCCCCCATTCCCGAAGCGATGCGTATTCATAACTTATTTAAAGGAGTTATCGTATGAAGAAATTGCTCGCGGTTGTTCTTGTCGCGTGCCTGCTGGCCGTATGCGTACCCCTGCTGCTTTCCGCCTCCGGCGTAATGAAGGATTCCGGCCTGAACTACACGGAATCGACCCAAATGCTGAAGAACCCCTATATGGGCTACCCGAACAATGGTTACGCGGCCGACGGCGGCTTTCGGCTGTTGGAGAGCGGTGCGAGCACCATTCACGTCGACAGCGGCTTTGCCTGGTATTATATCGACCTGAAGGCGTTTTCGGCGGGCAACGACGCTGGTGCCACGGGGCAAAGCCCGCCTGCGGTGGTCGGCGGCGTTGATAAGCCGATTTCGCAGGCCGCGCTCAATGACTTTGAACAGGCTCTGGTTCGGCTGCGGCGCAACGGCGGTTCGGTGTTCATGCGCTTCGTCTATGACACAAACGGCGTGGTCGGCTGCGAACCCGCCAATTTTGAGATGATCCTCACGCACATCCGGCAGCTCTGCGGCGTCGTCAGCAACTATAGCGACGTGGTGCAAGGCTTCGAATGCGGCATCATCGGCGTCTATGGTGAGATGCACTCGTCGAAATATACGGGCAAGGAATACGTCAACCGCGTGATTGACGCCTACCTTGACAACACGCCTGCTTCCATGTTCCTGCTGCTGCGCACACCGGGGTATGTCGCGAATTATCTGGGCGTCTCAAGGGACGCGTTGGCTGCCATGACACCGCAAAAGGGCAGCAAGGCATACCGGTTGGGCTATTACAACGACGGCTACATGAATTCAAACAGCGACCTCGGTACCTGGCAGAACCGGGCACTGGAAATCAACTACCTTGCGCAGGGGAACACCCCCTATGGCGGAGAATATGGCAGCGCGTACGACTACCTGCTCTCGCAGAGCGCACACCTGCCGCAAAACGCGATCCCGGAAATGTATCGGACCCATGTCAGTTTCATGCGCGGCAATGTCTATAGCATCGACAAGCCCAGCGGTGGCCGCAACAGCTATTTTGGCTACGACAAGCACGCCTATGGCCCAACCTATGTCAAGCCATGGTTCCCTGACACGACGGCCTTTTACAGCACCGACTGCTTCGATTTCATCACCGCGCACATTGGTTACCGCCTCGTGCTGCGTGAGAGCCTGCTCTCGCAATCGCCGCAGGCGGGCGGCGCGCTGGAGCTGCGCGGCAAAATTGAGAACACCGGTTTTGCGAATGTCCTGCACAACCCCAACGCAAAAGTCCTGCTGGTCAGGAACGGTGCGGTCTATGCCTGCGAGGTGAATCTGGACCCCTCCGCCCTGCGGAGCTGTGAAACCTACCAATATGATTACACGCTGTCGCTGCCCGCCTCCCTCGCGGCGGGTGACTATGATGTCTACTTGCAGCTGGAAGGCAGCAACGGGAACTTTTACGCCGAATCGAAGGCCAGCATTCAGTTCGCCAACGTCGGCGGCCTCTTTGACGCGAAGCTCGGCGCGAACAAGCTCGGCACCGTAACGGTGGCGGCAGCGGCACAGGTCGGTTCCGCCGCGAACGACGTCTTTGCCCAGACCAATGGACCGAAGGCCGGTGCGATGGTCATTATTGGCGCGCCCGCCCTGCTGGGGCACGGCTTCACTTCAACGGGTAATATTTCGCTCAGCTTCAACGCGGGCGACAGCATGACACTGGCTTCGCTAGATTGCTTGCGCGAAGATACGGCCGCAACCTACCAATGGTATAAGGACGGCATTGCACTTTCAACGCAGAAGAAGCTTACCATCCCCGCGCTACAAGCCAGCGATGCGGGTGCATATAAGCTGACGGTGACCTCCGGCAGTGCGGTCACCACTTCAACGGTCAATGTCAACATTACGGCGCACCACTTTGGCAACTGGGAAACAACCACCCAGCCAAGCTGCGACGCCGTAGGGCTGGCAAAGCGCATCTGTTCAGACGGCGGCTGCGGGCTGGTTGAGACGAAGATTCTGCCCGCGCTCGCCCACATTGCAAGCGCGGCGACACGCACCGTGCCCTCCACCTGCACCGTAAAGGGACGCGAAGAGGTGTATTGCAGCCACTGCGGCGAGACCCTTTCCTTCACGCTGCTTGATTTGGCGGCACACAGCTTCTCGAGCGCAACGTCGCCGCCAACCTGCACCGCTGACGGCCTGATCACACGTACCTGCACGCTCTGCGCCCACGTGGAGACCGAACCGATTAAGGCACCGGGCCATGCCTACGAATATACCATCAATGGGAATGTCGTCCACGGCGTATGCTCCGCCTGCGGCGCGAGCGTCGGCCCGAAGACGTTCGGCACAATTCCCGCTGGTGATACGTTCACCACCGCCCCCGTGCCCGCCACGAGCAGTCCGCTGGTTCTGATTGGATCAGGCGGGTTCACGCCCAGCTATCAACCCAAGGGGAACGCCTCACACATCACCTTCCTGTTCCGCATGACCGGCGTGCAAAGCCCTGTGACCCTGGCCAAGTTGCGCACGCTCTCCTATGCGAAAGATATGTCTCCCTCCTCCCCTTCTGACAGCAACAACGCCGCCAATTATTACGGCGTCTGTGCCTATCCGGTTACCTCAGACGGTCTTTGGGCTTTCACCATCAGCCGCTCGGTGATGATTTGGGGCGGGAACAGTTCCCATTTCGGCGGTGTCAACTGGGCAGCATTTTCCGATCCCGCGTCGACGAAGGGAAGCGCTGCCGCCATCAACGCCAACGCGAATTCGACCTTCCAGCTGCTCGGAATTTATGACAACACGCTGGCCTATGACATCGTGTTCGTTGACGCCAGCGGCGCGTACCTGGAGCGCTACAGCGGCGCGTATAACAACGAGAATAACGTCTGGGTCAACCTGATTTCCAAGGTCAAAAGCGCCAATGATCTCTATCAGGGCGCGGTGCCCACCAAACCCTGCGACGGCACGTATAACTATACCTTCAGCGGCTGGGCGGACGCAAACGGAAAGCCGATTGACGCGGTGATCATGGACGTAATCGCTTACCCGGTTTTCACCGCGACGCCAATTACGCACGCGCAGGCGGTAGCGGCTGCCAAGGCGGCGCTCACCTGGGAGAGCATACGCGGGCTCAACACAGCGCAGGACAGCGTGACGGTCAATCTGGGCACGCTGCCAACTGCCGGCCTGAGCGGAACGACGATTCAATGGGCCTCCAGCAACGCTGCAGTCACCCCGGCGGGCGTTGTAACAAGACCTGCCCACGGTTCGGGCAACGCAACGGTAACCCTGACCGCCACCGTCAGCCGGGGCGGGGTCACCGACACCGTGGTGTTCAACCTGACTGTTCTTGAGCAGGCCGCTCCCCCAACGACCACCGGCACATCGTCCACGACTGGCAATTCGTCTACGACCGGCACTTCGTCCACGACCGGTACTTCGTCTACGACCGGTACTTCGTCCACGACCGGCACTTCGTCCACGACCGGTACTTCGTCCACGACCGGTACTTCGTCCACGACTGGTACTTCCTCTACGACCGGTACTTCGTCTACGACCGGTACCACTACGGCTGTGGCGACCAGCAGGCCGCCCGATTTGACGATCGGCAAGAACTTTGATACCCTCAATGTTCGCCAAACCGGGAAGATCACCGCCCCGGGGGCTATCTCATTTGACAGCAGCGACAAAAGCGTGGCGACGATTGAAAACGACGGAACCATTCTTGGCAAAAAACCAGGCAAGACCATCATAACGGCTACGGGACAGAACGGCGCACAAACAAGCACCACGGTTGAAGTCAAATATAGTTTCTGGCAGTGGATACTGGTGATCCTCGCGTTTGGCTGGCTCTGGCTGCCGCTCTAAACAGACCGAACCGCCGACAGAACATAGCGTTCTGCCGGCGGTTTTTCTCTGTCAAAGACACGCGACTAGTCGTGATGCTCTTCCCGCTCCGATTCCCATCGCACAATTTCCCCGGTGAAGGCGTTGACATAGTACTCGTATTCGCGGCCGCCGCGCTCAAAGGATATCTCATACACGCTGTGCTCCAGTTCGACTTCCATGGCAATGTTGCTTCCGGTGGGCAGCCCCGCATGCTTCAGCGCGATTTCGCAGGCCTTCGCAGTGCCGATATACGCCTCAGCGGCGTTGGGTGCCTGACCGGCGATGCTGCCGTCCAGCGCGTTGATTTCATATTCATGCTCGGTATTGTTTGCCCGCAGCTCCACATCATAGACCATCGCCCCGTCGTCACAGTCCATCTCGACCTCAATCCATTCCACTTCGGAAGCTTGTAGGCCCGCGTGCCGAAGTGCGGCCTCCCTGGCGTGATCTTCGCCGATATAAGCCTTGTCGCTGGCAGAGCCTGCGGATTCGACGGCCTGGACATTGATCTTTTTGGAGGCGATCAGCAGATTCAGGTCATTGACCGGGAGCTTGGAAAGCGCTTCGTAGGAGTAAAGCTTGTTCGTCGCCACAATTTTTTGGATCAGCGCCGCCTTACCTTCTGATATATTGTGCGTCCGCGCTATTTTTTGCAACGAGGCGTCATCCGTCAGGCTCTGGCTCAAAACAGCGCCATCCCACCCGTTGGTCTTCAATAGTCCTTGAATTTCTTCGGAAAGACGCCGTTCCAGTTCCGTACTGCGGTCACTATCCTTGTTTTTCACGCTGAGCAGGACCGAGTTGGCAAAGGCGTCAAGGTAGCCCTGCCTGACCATCGAACCGATCAGGGCATTGACCGCGACATCAAGGCTCGCGCCCTTCAGATCCATGCCGTCCAGAACTTTTCGGCCATCGTCGTTGGCCGCGCGGGCCAGAATCACTTTATCCGAACGGTTGACTTCCATCTGGATGGTGGGGTTGACGTCCAACGTCACGATGCTTTCCGCGCGGTTTACGCGCAAATAATACGAAAACACGCCGCCGAATACGAGGATCAGCGCCGCCGCCAATCCCAGAACCCGCAGGGGCACTTGCCTGCGCCGTGGCGCTTCAATCAGCGTGAGAGCGGGTGACCCCTGAGGAACAGGCGGCGCCTGAGGAACAGGCGGCGCCTGTGGAGCAGGCGCTTCACACCCGGCGAGAATCCGGTCAAATACATCCGGCGTCGCGTGATCCATCGCCGCTTTCAGTTGCTGGTTGATATCGATGTTTTTCATATTGAGACCTCCTGTCCCAGCTGCGCTCTGAGTTTTTGAATCGCTCTGTTGTATTTGGATAAGACAGTGGAAAGCGGCATGTTCAAAAACTGAGCGATCTCGCGGTGCTTCCAACCGATTACCGCATGCAGGGTGATGATCTGGAATTCTTCGTCGCGCAGCGCGCTGAGGCCTGCCCGGAGGATCAGAACATCCTCGGTCGTAACAGATGAAGTTTCGCTGAAGAACAGTTCGCAATCCTCCCAGGCCACGGCTGCGCGGCGGCTCTGCTCGCGCAGCCTCATGCGGGCAAGGTTGCGCGCAATGGTCAGAATCCAGGCCATCGGCTTGCCCATCGGGCGGTACATATGCGCGGCGGAATAGACCTGAATGAAGGTATCCTGCAAGATGTCTTCCGCGTCCTGCGGATGCTTGACGATCGACAGGGCAAATCCATATACCGCGCCTTTCGTCTGTTCATATAGCGCGCGTAGCGCGTCTTTGTCACCCTGTGCAATCGCTTGAATGCAGGCGTCATCCAGCGTACCGGAGACCGCGTGGGGCGGGGCCGCTGTTATCCGGGCTTCGCTGCGCATATCCGCGCCCCTTTCCTTTTTCTCTGTTGGTCTGTGTCAAGCACACTTATGCGGTGAATGACTTGGTGACTGAGGTATAGGCATTCGCGCTCTGGTGCTTGATGCCGCTGATGGTGAGCGTATACTTTTTGCCGCGCTGCAGCCTGGCTGTGCGCAGTTCCATTTCGTCGTTTTCCTTTTCAATGGCCGTGACGGTGATCTTGTTTCCCGCGCTGTCCTTCAGCGTCAACTTGGTGCCACTGTAATGGACGCGGTGTGCGAATTCCACCGAAAGCTCCCGATCTTCGGCGTCGTAATCCAATTCGTTGATCGTGACCTTCGAGACGGAGGGAACCGTGAACCTGCCGCTGACGCTGGTGAACGCGCTCGTGCCCGATTTTTGGATCCCAGAGATGGTGAAGGTATATGTCTTTCCGCTCCGCACTCCGTCCGCCTTGAAATCGAGGTCGTCGCTGTCGCGCTCCAGAATCTTCGCGCTGTACTTCTTGCCATCAGCGTCCTTCACAGTCACCACAGGGTTATTATAGGCCACCCGGCCATGAAAGTCAACGTCGACCTTGCCGTTGCCCTCGTATTCTACGCGGGCGACGCTCGCATGCCCGGAACCGTGCGCGGCGACATAGCTGGCGCAAGTGCCGACGAGAAGGCCAAGGGCCAACAGGAAACAAAACAGCTTTTTCATAATCAAGAAACACCTTTCAGATATTTGATTTCGTCTTCGTTGTAGCCTGCTTATGAATGCATTCACCTTATTAATGCACGGGCAGGCTGTTTTATCGCAGCGGGCAAAAAAAATGCGCCCCATTGAAATTGGGGCGCGGGGGGATATGCAATTCTATGCGTTGGGGCCCAGCCAGTCAATCGGCAGCAGAAAAAAGTTGGACGGCGTAGGCAGGGGAATATAAGGGTCGACGCGGGTGATTCCGGCAGCGACGATGTCGTTGTAAAGCTTTTCGTTTTCCTTCACCCTGCCGATCAACCGCCAAGGGGCAAACTCACTCATCAGCAGGTTTGCTTTGTAAAATCGATACGACAGCTGCGAACGCAGGATGTTGCTCTTTTGCGCGTCATTCCCTGCGTTCTTAATGGCGCTCTCCCAGAAGCCGTTGCACTTTCGCACCTCCCAGGGCATGAGAATGACGCCCTGATAGTGCCAGTCGAATGAAAACATATGCCCGGTCTTCATATATTTGTTGGTCAGCAGCTCGATATACTGCTTGATGAACGGCGCGGATTTTTCACCGTAATAGGCACTCAGAAACTCGTCCATGTGGTATTCCACATCAGCAGAGGGATTCCAGAGCAGCTTTGCCAGAAGATATGCGCGCAGTTCCTCGAATTCGCCGCCCTTGTCGGAAGAACAGGTGCCCTGCTCAAACACGCCACGAACGTTGTTCTCGGCAAAATACTGCATATTCGCCGAAAGGACGTGGAAATTAGGGTAGGGCGACAGATAATACAAAAAGTTGGTCTCATAATTCCAGACGTAAATCCGCTTGCAGATCGCTGACCAATCCGCCATATCCTGCGCGTAGGTCGATTCTTTCACGCCGGCCTGCTCGGCTAGACTTTCGTTGCGCTCGTGCCCGCATTCGGCAAGCGGATGGGTATAACAGCATTCGATGGAGCACAGGCGCACGATGACGCTCTCGCGCGGCGCGATGCCGGTCGGCGCCTTGCGGGTGTAAGCATAGGCGAAAGTGTCAAACGCCACCTCGGGGAATTCCGGCTCAAGCGCCTCGGCGACCTGATTGACAAACCATATGTTTGTGCCGGACGGCGCGCCATATTTCGCGTCGGACGCCTTGCAGTTCTCGCACTGGCAGTAGTTGCTGTTGTCGTTTTGCGTAATTGAAATGATCGTGCACTCCGGTCTTTCAAGCAGCCTGGCCCGGGTATTCTGAATCGCGAGCGCCAGAACGTCGGGATTGGTCAAACAGCGCTGGTCGGTCGTCCGCTGCCCCTGATCCTCGCGGTAGGAAAAATATTCCGGGTGCGCGGCAAACTCGCTTTCCGGCACCAAAAAACGCATCGAATGCTCAAAATAGGCGTACCGAACATCGCCGCCCCATGCGTCGGAAATCGCCGCAACGTCGTAACCGCTGCCGTTGAGCTTCTGTTTTGCTTTCCATGCCGCATCATAGGCCGATACAATGTAGTCGTCGCGGTATTCAAATACCGGCGACTGTATGTCCATCAGCTCCGCGTTAACCCTGACCGTCGCGGTCTGCGGGATCACCTC
>JAVBOZ010000153.1:0-10196 GCA_031549985.1 Oscillospiraceae bacterium
GAGGTCTTGCAGGCGACGGCCTTCTGCTCCATTGGGCAGGGGCCGTCGCCTGAACGGTTCATGATTTGGGGCACTAGGCGGCCGCAGCCGGCCTCAATGCCCTGCGTCTGCAAAAAAATCAGTGCGGATTCGCTCATGATACCTGCCCAGACGCTCTTGACCCCGCCGTGGGCGAAGAGCATCGCCGCCGCCAGGCCGACAACCTTGTCGGCAACGAGCGCACCGCTGAGCAAAGCGGGATTTTTTCGCAGCCATTGCAGCGGCGGCCGGATTCCAGGTTCGCATGATACGTGCCATTCGCCCGGCGCTGAGCAAAGGACGCAGGTATAATTTCCCTCAAGCAGGCGGCGCTCCGCCTGGGCAAGCGTTGCGGCGCTCATTCGGCCCTCCCGATTTTTTCAAGAATACTCTCCACCCGGCCAAGCTCCCGGCGGATAGACAGGTGCTGCGGGCAGTTGCGCTCACAGAAGCCGCAGTTTTTGCAGTTCTTGAGCGTACTGCCGTCTTTCTTGACATATTCGGCAAACATGCGCGCGGCCTGCTCATGTAACTCGTAGACGTTGTGATAGGTATAGGCGTTGAAAATCTTCGGGATTTCGATCCCGGCGGGGCAGGGCTGGCAGTAGGCACAGCCGGTGCAGTAAAGATCGCTGAAACGCCGGAGGTTTTCCAATGAATCGCCGATCCGCTGCCATTCTTCCGCCGTCAGGGGGGTCTCGTCGGTGGCGACTAGGGCGTTCTTTTCCAACATCTCAAGATCCTGCATCCCGGAAAGAGCGCAGCTGACGTTGGCGTTGCCCAGCACGAATCGCAGCGCCAGCTCATAGGTTGGCAGGCTCTCTTTGCCTGTCAGGCGGCTGTAAAGCTCCGTAGGGGCGGCAAGTTTGCCGCCCGCCACCGGGCCCATCGCCGCAACGCCCAGTCCGCGTTCGGCGGCGTAGGCGATCATCTCCTCGTTGGAACGGTCCAACAAATTGTATTGCACCAACATCGTTTCAAAGATTTCGCCCCGGTCAATGATATGCCGGATCGACGCGGCATCATCATGGAAGGAGAAGGAGATGTGGCGGATTAGGCCCTCTTCCTTGGCCTTCAGCGCCTCGGGCAACAGCTTCAGCCCAATGACCTTTTCATCAAAGATGCTCTTGTCAAGGCTCCAAAAGTGGTAAAAATCGATGTAATCTGTGTCCAGCTCCCGCAGGCTCTGTTCAAGCCAACGTCGGTAATCGCCGGTCTTGTGCACCTCACCCATAGGAATCTTGGTGGAGACCAGCACTTCGTTTCGAAAGGGCTTGACGGCCTTGCCGACGGCGTCTTCGCTGTTGTGATGGCAATAGTAGTAGCCGGTGTCAAAGTAGTTGACGCCCAGCGCCTTCGCGCGGCGGAGAAGGGGAATCGCCTGTTCCTCGTTGATGCGCCATTGGCCGTTTTCCTGCGTTTCCGGCAGGCGCATGCAGCCAAAGCCCAGCGCGCTGATGTTTTCCCCGGAAAGGGTTCCGTAGGGTCTGCGCATACTATACCTCCAAATTATTATGGACGCAACGCTATGCCTGAACTGTGGCGGCGGCGATCGCGTTGCCCAGCTCAATTCTAATATTGTCAAAGGTCTTGTCGTTCTTGGTGTAGTTGGTCAGTGATTTGGTCACCTTCGCAATGACCTTGTTCACGTAATCCCTGCCCAAAAGCTGTTCGGCCATGGTGAAATACTCGAAATCCTCAATGCCATTCGTCACGCCCTTCAGGCGGACGGAGGCAACAGGCGAATCGATCCCGATGGTCTTGCCGGGGTACATCAGCGAACCGTCGCCGTAAGAATTCGCGTCCCAGGTCTGCGCGTTATACCAGGGGTTGTCGCATTTATCCCAATAGACGGTGTCCCAATAGAGAAGGCCCTGCACGTCGTGCGATTTCTGCTGCCAGAACAGGATGCGGTGCCGCAGACCTTCATTGGTCATGTGCAGGTTGCAGTAATCGCCCGTCGGGCCGCAGCAAACGTACCACCACGAACGGCTCCCGCTGGCTTTGATGCTTTCCTTGAACCCCTTTGTGTCATAGAGGTCCGTGATCGGGCAGAGAATGTTACTTCTCCCTTTTTGCAGTTCGACGGAACTTGACTGGCTGCCGCCCATAGCGATATCGTTGATAAAGAACGGTGTGGCCATGTTATAGCCCGGGCAAAGCCGCGCAAGCCTGTCGGTGATTGCGATATAGGAGCTATATTGTTCCTCGTTTGACGGCTCGTCGATGGGGTAAAAATACGCCTTCGACTTCCAGATTGGGTTGCCACTGACCTTTTGGTAGTAGCTTTGGAGCGCTTGGTCGTCGGCGGAATGGGGTATGATAAACGAAGTGACGCGCGGATCGCTCATGTAGGCGTCGGCGCGGGGATCCATAATGTCATAGGGGAGGGAATAGGCGGAAACTTTGTGGTCGAGCAGGAAGTCGTAATACTGTTTATACAGCAAATCGGCTTCTGTGTTGCCGGTCTGGCTGGACTGGTGCCCCGTGCTTGCGGTGATGCCGTTCAAGGCATAGAACTGGGAACCGAAGATGCCCATGGACGTCTCGCACGCGGGTTCCTCGGGCAGGGCAAAGTCCCAGACCTCTGCCGTGACGGTCGTCTCAAAAGCGACCGTCTCCTTTTCAAGGTCGTTGAGCGTGATCGTCGCCGTATACACACCGGCAGGAGTGTCCTTCGTGCTCCTGACCTCAATATAGAACGGTTGGTTGATCTGCTTTTGCAGCCCGATTTGGCCTCCTGAATAGGGAACCAGGGCGTCCGGGAAGTTTTGGTATTCAATGACCGTCTTCCCGCCGAGGATATACCGTACCTCAAAGACCTGCGCGGGAAGGATGACCCCGTCGCTGTTTTTGAACTCGCCGACGGTGAGGGACACCTTCTTTATACCGGTATAGCGGTTACGCAGCACGATCTGGCATGCCTCGCGCTCGTTTTTGGCAAGGTGCATCGTAAAGGTTTTGTTGTAGCCGAGAAGCTCGCTTTGAGTCACCTTTTCTGTTGAATAGGCAAAATCGTAAGCAAAGTCGGTTCGCAGCCCGTGAACACCGCCAACGTCAATATAGAGGCCGATGGCGGCAAAGATTGCCTGGATGCTCACCAGCAAGAGAAGAGAAATCTGCTTGCATACGGTCGCAAGTTTGTCAAACATAGCAAAACCTCCTTATTTTTCTTCTTATACTATATCATTTTTGGGTTAAGCGTGTCAAGTGTTCAGTAAAATCTATGAACAATATGTGAAAGCCCTTGCATCTTGCGGCCAAATCATGTAAAATGAAAAAGAAATAGAAAACCCCAAAAGGAGAGATTCAACTCATGAAAAAACGCTTTATCAAAGTACTGTGTATTTCTCTTGCGCTGACGTTGCTGTGCTCCGTTGCGGCTTTCGCCGGCCAGACCCCGGCGGCTGACCGAAAGCTCCGTTTTGGTGCGGACGGAAAATTCACGGTCATGCAGATCGCGGACACCCAGGACATCCTCTTCCCACGCTCAACCATGATCGAATTCATCGGGCGCGCACTGGATGAGGTGCAGCCCGACCTGGTTGTCTTTACCGGCGACAACACGGAGGATATCACGTTCTTCACCGCTTCATGGAAACCCGCGATTGAATGGATCGTGGCCCCGCTGGTGGAGCGTGACATACCCTTCACCTTTACGTTTGGCAACCACGACGCCGTCATTCCGGCGGGCAAAGAGGCGCTGTTTAAGCAATATCTTACCTATGACAACTGCCTGGCCTATGACGCCGACCCCAAAACCTACGGCACAGGCAACCACAACCTGCCGATCTATGCTTCCGCAGGGGAGGATGTGAAGTTCAACCTTTGGGTGCTGGATTCCAATGCCTATGACTTCTCGCGCTTCAATTTTGGCAACCTGGATCTTTCCAGCATCTCCTCTTTCGACGACATCGCGCCTGTGTTCCAGACCTTCTTCAACATCCCCTATGATAACGTGCATGAAGACCAGATTGCTTGGTTCAAGAAGACCAACGACGCGCTGACCGCTGCCGCAGGCCACAAGGTACCCTCGCTGGTGTTTCAGCACATCATCGTGCCTGAGGTCTCCGAACTGCTGCTCCAGTCCGCACCGGGCGATACCAATACGAAAGGAATCAACGGCAAGGACTGTGCACTCAAGCTTGATCCTGCCAAGGCGACGGGCTATCTGGGTGAGTTTCCCTGCCCGCCCGCATATAATGGAGGAGAATTTACCGCGCTGAAAGAGAGCGGCAGTGTGTTGGGCATCGTCACCGGCCACGATCATGTCAACAGCTTCATTGGCAAAGTGGACGGCATTGACCTGATTCAGTCAGCAGGGGTGGGCTTCGCCAGTTATGGCAACGACGAGGTGCGCGGCGTACGCGTGATCACCCTGAATGAAGCGAACCCAGGCAGTTATGAGACCGATACGTTGGTCTATGCCGACCTTTTCACGAGCGAAGCGGACCTTGCGCGCTACGAATTCGGTCAGGGCGCGGGCGGCATGCTCGTGACGGCGCTGGCGTCGCTGCTGAAACTGTTTGGCCTTGAACCGCTTGAGACGATCGTGCAGTTGGGGAATTGGTTTGCCGATTTGTTCGGTTAATCGCATTTGGATTGAGCGACTAAATAATAAAGGAGATGCACGCTATGAAGGAGACCATCCGCGCGCTTTTGGCGCATATGACGATGGAAGAAAAGCTCTGCCTCCTGGTGGGCAACGATTATTGGCACACCCTGCCGTTGGAACAGCTTGGACTGCCCAGCATTATGCTCAGCGACGGCCCCCACGGCCTGCGCAAACAGGATACCAACGCCAACGCACTGGGCTTGGGCGGGAGCGTCCGCGCCGTCTGTTTCCCCACTGCGTCCGGCACGGCCGCCTCCTTCAACCGGGATATGCTCTACCGCCTGGGTGCAACCCTGGGCGCGGAATGCCGGAAGGAAAATGTCTCCGTGGCGCTGGGGCCCGCCGTCAACATCAAGCGCTCGCCCCTCTGCGGGCGTAACTTCGAGTATTTCTCGGAGGATCCCTATCTTTCGGCCGAGATGGCGGTGGCCTATACCCAGGGCATGCAATCCAAGGGCGTGGGCGTCAGCATCAAACACTTTGCCGCGAACAATCAGGAGAAGCGCCGCATGACCGTGCGCTCTGTCGTTGACGAGCGCGCCATGCGTGAAATCTATTTTCCCGCCTTCGAACAGACTGTCAAGCGCGCCGATCCTTGGACGGTGATGTGCGCCTATAACCGTCTTTATGAGGGCATCTATTGTTCCGAGAACAAGCGTCTTCTGACCGATATCCTCCGCAAGGAATGGGGTTTCAAAGGCCTTGTGGTCAGCGACTGGGGCGCCGTGAGCAACCGCGCCAACGCCATCACTGCGGGGCTTGATCTTGAGATGCCGGGCAGCGGCGAGCTGCAAATGGGCAGGCTCAGGGCCGCGCTGGATTCCGGCGAGCTGGAGGAGGCTGACATCGACGCCTGCTGCGAGCGCGTCATCAAGCTGGTGCTGCGCGCCATGGAGGCGGCGCAGACGGTGGAATGCCCGCCCTCTGACTGGGCGCAGGATCATGAGACCGCCCGTGCGTTCGCGCGCGAAAGCATGGTGCTGTTGAAGAACGAGGGCGTATTGCCCCTGAAAAAAGACCAAAAGGCCGCTTTCCTTGGTGGGTTTGCGAAGAAGCCCCGCTATCAGGGCGGCGGCAGCTCGCATGTCAACCCCTTCCAGGTGGTCTCGGCGCTGGAAGCCGCCGGACAGCAGGGCTTGCCGGTGGAATACGCAGAGGGCTTCGGCGTCACGGATTACGAATACAACCCCGTGCTGGCAAAGCAGGCGATTGAGCTGGCAAAGAGCAGCGAAGTCGCAGTGATCTTCGCGGGTCTTTCGGAAAGCATGGACAGCGAAGGCGCGGATCGCAGGCACATCGATCTTCCGCCCTGCCAGGCGGAGCTGATCCGCGAGGTGGCAAAGGTGCAGCCGAACCTCGTTGTCGTGCTGCATAACGGCGCGCCCGTGCGCATGCCCTGGGTTGACGACGCGGCCGCGATATTGGAATCCTACCTGGCGGGCGAGACCGTCGGCGCGGCGCAGATTGATCTGCTTTACGGCGATTACAGCCCCAGCGCCAAGCTGGCCGAAACCTTCCCCCTGCGGCTGGAAGACACCCCCTGCTACGACAACTTCCCCGGCAACCCCCTGACGGTCGAATATCGTGAGAGCATTTTCGTCGGCTACCGTTACTATGACAAGGCCGATAAAGATGTCCTGTTCCCCTTCGGTCACGGGTTGACGTATTCCTCATTTGCGTATTCCGACCTCCGGCTTTCCGCCGAGGAGATTGGCCCGTCTGATTCGCTGACGGTTACTTTGAATGTACAAAACACCGGCGAGTATGATGCGGCGGAAGTCGTGCAGATTTACCTCACGCCGCCCGAGGGCGAGGTCTTCCGCGCGGTCAAAGAACTTGTGGGCTTTGAAAAGGTTTTTCTTGCGCCGGGCGAGACGCGCCAGGTAGAAATCACTTTGGATCCGCGCGCCTTTGCCTATTATCACACCGGTCTGGCGGATTGGTACAGCGAAAGCGGTGAATACCGGGTCGTCGCCGCGGCTTCCAGCCGGGATTTGCGCCTGAGCGCCGCCGTGCGGCTGCAAAACGACGCAGTTGTGCCTTCGCCCTACGCGGGGCTGGCGCTGCCCAACTATCAAAGCGGCGATGTGCAACAGATTGAAGCGGCGGAGTTTGAGGCTCTGCTTGGTTTTGCGTTGCCGCCGACGCATCACCCCGAGGGCGGCCACCGTATGGACTGGGACAGCACGCTTGAGGATGCCCAGAACACCCGCATCGGGCGCGTAATCGCCTGCCTTGTTAACAAGGCGCTGCCGCTTGCCGAACGGGTGATTGGCGATTTGGGCAGCGTGGACGCCATTTTGGCCGGAGCCATGGAGATGCCACTGCGTTCGATGGCGTCCTGGTCGCAGGGCGTCGTTACGGCCCCCATGACCGATGCCCTCTGCAACCTCTTCAACGGCGAAAAACGTGTCGCCTCTGTGATTACGCTGCTGAAGGGCGGGCTCTGCGCCGTGAAGAAGCTGTGGAAATAGACGCAGATTTTGGTCGCGGTTACGGTTCGCCGATAAATTATAAGCGAACCGTAACCGCGTGCTATCTTTCGTATGCCAGTCACGCTGTCATCAACAACTTGCCCGCCCTGCTGTTCACGCTGCTGACGCGCGATTACGGCCTGGATTACGAACGGCTGGGGCGGCTGGTTTTGATCAACTTTGTTACGCACTTCGTCGTCGACGCTCTTGCAATCAAGTTTGCCGACCGTGTGGGGTATCGCGGTTGCCTGATCGCGGCGCACCTTTTTGCCGCGCTGGGACTGGCGCTCTTTGGCTTCCTTCCGCTGGCGCTGTCGGAAGAACGCATTTACGCGGGCCTTTGCCTGGCGGTCGCCGTGTTTTCGATTGGTGGCGGGCTGATCCAGGTGCTGGTCAGCCCCGTTGTTGACCAAATCAGCGGGCATATCGGCGCCGGCGCGATGACGCTGCTGCATTCGTTTTACCCCTGGGGTACCGTGATCACCGTTATTTGCAGCACGGTTGCCCTGCAGCTGTTGCCCGATCCCCTCTGGTATGCGGTTCCTTTGCTCTGGATGGCGCTGCCCCTTGTCACCGCCTGTGGTTTTGCGACCGCCCCGATGGCTGAGCCGCGCATGCGGGAGGAAAACAAGGGGATATCCGGCCTGCTTTCGCTACGCGAACTGATGCGAACCAGAGGCTTTTGGCCTGCCGTCGGCCTGATGGCTTTCGCCGGTGCGACGGAGGCTTCGATGGCGCAATGGTCCTCCGCGTTTGCCGAGCGGGAAATCGGCGTAAATAAGCTGACCGGGGATTTGCTCGGCCCATGCGTCTGCGCCCTGCTGATGGCGCTGATCCGCATGACCTATGGCAAATGGGAACACAAATTCCCGCTGGATCGCTTTCTGCTCTGCGGTGCTGTTGGCAGCGCCACGTGTTTTGCCGTCATGGCGCTGAGTCCGAATCCGGCAGTTGCTCTGGTCGCCTGTACGCTCTCGGGCCTCACGATTTCGATGCTGTGGCCGGGTACGGTGTACCGCAGCGCCGCCGACTTCCCCAAAGGGGGTACGGGCTTGTTCGGCATGCTGGCGTTGGGGGGCGATCTTGGCTGTTCCGTCGGGCCGTGGCTGCTGGGCGCGATTGGCAAGGCCAGCGCGCTGAAGTTTGGCATCCTGACCGGGGCGGCATTTCCTCTCGGGTTCGCGCTGCTGTTGTTGGCCGAACGCAAGAGATGCCGCGGCGTAAGTTTTCACGTTTCGGATCATTGAGCGCACCGCAAGGTAGTTTAGGCCGGGGTGCGTGCTATTACATCAAGATGAAGGATCGCCCGCCCATGAACAATCAGACACCTTACTACGCAGGAAATGCATTTGCGGACTTACTGAGACACGACGGCGGGTTGCCGCACGCGCTCGGCGCGTCGAATTATCAGGTGCTACGAGCGAACCGCAGCCACCCCGAGTTAGCCGACGATCACGGAAACACCTATAACCACGGCCCCATGCTGACATTTTGGCGGGGCCGCTTTTATCTTGAATACCTCTCCAACCCGGTGAGCGAACACACCGGGGCGGGGCAGTCGTTTTTGGCCCGGTCAGAAGACGGTATCCACTGGGAAAAACCGACGGTATCCTTCCCGCCGATCATAATCCCGGCCGGGCGATACAGTTGCAGCGACGGTAAGGTGATCGAGGTGCCGGAGGATAAGCCGGGGTTCATGCACCAGCGAATGGGTTTTTATCATACAAAAGACGACCGGCTGCTGGTCAGCGGGTTTTACGGCCATGCGCCGCACCACGACATCTGCCCCTGGCAGGACTACGGAGTAGGTCGCGCCGTGCGTGAGGTCTTTGAAGACGGCAACTTGGGCGACATCTATTTCATCCGTTACCTGGATTATTCGGGCTGGACGGAAGAAAAATTGCCCTTCCCATATTATAAACGCTGCGTTGATGAGAGCTTCGTTTCCGCCTGCGACGAATTGATGGCCGATCGCCTTGTCACCCAGCAATGGCGCGAGGAGCACGGCTGGCAGGATACGCAAATTGGTGTTGAGATGCCGCGCATCGGCAGGCGGCAGGGCGTCGCCGCGAATACGCCCTTTGAGTCGGCCTCCAGCTTTTGCTGGTACCACATCGACGAGAACACCGTCATCGGCCTCTGGAAGCAGGGTAAGGTGGGGCGCAGCGACGACGGAGGCAAGACTTTTTCGATTCTGTATGAGCCGACCTTCGCTACCTCCGGCGCGAAGACTTGGGGCCAACGCACGGAGGATGGGCGATTTGCCATCGCCTACGTCAACAGTCTTTCCAGTGAGCACCGCTATCCTCTTGTGACGCTGACCTCCGAGGACGGTGTGAAATTTGACGGCATGGCCTGCGTCTGCGGTGAGGTACCGCCCCGGCGCTACGAGGGGATATATAAGGACTTTGGGCCGCAGTATATTCGCGGCATCTGCGAGGGGCATGCGGCATATCCAGGCGGCGCGTTCTGGCTCTGCCACAGCATGAACAAGGAAGATATTTTCGTCACACGCGTGCCGGTGCCGGTCATTCGGGAGGTCGAGGATCATATTCACGACACCTTTGCCGATTGCGAAGGCGGCTGCGTCAGGGACTGGAATGTCTACTGCACAAAATGGGCCTCTGTTTCGCCTTATATGATGTACGGCGCGGAACCCTGCATGCGCATCGCCGACCAAGATCCCTGCGACTACGCGCGGGCTATGCGTATCTTTCCAAAGAGCCAGAAAGTCACGGTTTCGCTGGAGCTGCTTTCAGCCGAACAATATGAGGAAAACCTTGAGATTGAGGTCACCGACGGCAGTGATATCCCGGCCTGCCGCGTGTATTTCGGGAACGGGAAACTGGGGGTCAAATACGGTGCCAATCTGGAGGACGCCTTCGAGATTCCCGCTTCAGCTGCCTGGCATACGCTCGAATTCGACATAGACTGTGCCAATAACACTTATGCGGTGCGTTTTGACGGTGAAGTCTTTGCCTATGGCCTTTCGCGGCTGGTCAACAAGGTCAACGACGTTGAGCGGCTGATCCTGCGCACCAAGCCAAAGCGCCATCTGCCAAATTACGAAATATACCCTGAAACGCCGG